>CAJXEJ010000020.1 GCA_913052475.1 uncultured Dehalococcoidia bacterium | reverse complement strand
ATGGCGATCCCGAGCAGATTCGAACTGCCGATCTCCTCCTTGACAGGGAGGCGTGTTAGGCCGCTACACCACGGGACCGCGCCAGCGGTCATTGAATGAACCGTTCTATTGAGAGTACGGCTGGTACCTGATGCCAGTCAACACTTCGTTCGTGTTACCTGATGATTAATTACTGTCGAATTTTGGTTTTGGCCTGTTTGTTTGGAGTTGGTTGGTCAGGGTGATGTAGGTGGGCGAATGTTTGAAAATATGCACCGGCATACGATTCCGCCCTCATACTGCGCCGGGTTCAGTACATGCCCAAATCCTCTCTCATAGGAGAGAGGATTTTCCGGCAAGCAGATGGCTGCTAGCCATAGTTGCAACCGATGCCTTTGTAGCCGATTTCAACTTCGCCTGAGGCTGTGACCATCACCGGGGTGATCTTGTCGCCGCCAGAGAGTCGTTCGACGTCGACCCACTTGTCGGGCTCTTTGGATACGTCGATCACCCGGTACGGAATGTTGTCTTTTGAGAGATCTTCTACGAGGAGATCGCAATACCCGCAAGTCGGGTGCGTGTAAACAATTGCTACGCCATCTGCTGGTGGCTGTTCGGTCTTAGGCATCCTTATTCCTGATTTGCTACTGCTCGTGAATTTATTCGAGCTTCAGTAAGCATTCGTGCTGATTCACTGCTAAACATCGACGATATCGATGTGATGCTACCGGCATACTGTGTCAGTGCAAGCACTGAGAAAAATCGTACCGGAGAAATTACATCTCGATAGATTTTTCGCCAGAAAGATAATCCTCGGGATCTTTCTCGAATGCTACTCGGCAGCCAGGTCCGCAGAAATAATAGACCTCGCCGGCATGCGTCGCAGCTCCGCCGCCGGGATTTCCGGTATCGACGCTCATGTCGCAAACAGGATCGATTGCTGTTTCGGATTTTCCACTCATGAATGGAATTTTCATTTCGGTACTCCTACTGACTTGGTCATGTTGCTCAAATTGTCTTTTAGATTATTACGTACACCCCGACCGAGACGGAGCGAGTTGGAGACAACTGTCACTGAGCTAATCGCCATCGCTCCTGCCGCAACGATAGGGTTCAGGAAGCCAAATTCGCCGATGAGAGGTTGAAGGAATCCCGGTGCGTTCCCTTCGCTAAATATTGGATACAAAACTCCAGCGGCGATCGGTATTAGAAGCACGTTGTAAAAGAACGCCCAGAACAAATTTTGCTTGATAGTACGCATCGTACTGCGACTGAGATCGATAAGTTCGGTAACGACCGTCGGATCGCCTGAGGTAATCGTGACATCTGCCGCCTCGATGGCGATATCGGTTCCAGATCCAATGGCGATGCCCACATCGGCGGTAGCGAGCGCAGGGGCGTCGTTGATGCCATCGCCCACCATGGCTATGGTCCTACCTTCCCGCTGCAACCCCGAGATTGCAGCCGTCTTACCGTCGGGAAGAACGTCGGCGATGACGCTTTCAATCCCGATCGATTCGGCAACTTTTTCGGCTGTTCGTTGATTATCTCCGGTGAGCATTGCAGTGCGGATGCCTCGCGAAGTCAGCTCTTGAACTGCCTGAACAGCTTCTGGCTTCACCCGATCGGAGATACCGATCAATCCGATTGGCTGGTCGTCCTTAGCGACAGCAAGGACAGTTTCACCTCGTTCGGCGATAGTGAAACTCAGTTCGGTGAATTCGTAGGTCGCTGTGGTTTGGTCGGAGATGAAAGCTGCGCTACCGACATGGACGGTGGAGCCATCGACCAACGCCGAAATGCCCCGCCCGGGAACGGCTTCAACGTTGGCTGCTAACGGTATATCGATGTTGAGGGCTTTTGCTTCGGTGAGCACGGCACCGGCGAGAGAGTGTTCGGAGATGGCCTCGGCAGCCGCTGCAAGTGTTATCAGTTCACGTTTGGTCACGCCGTATGCCTCGATGCTAGCGATCGCTGGTTTTCCTTCTGTTAGGGTGCCAGTTTTATCGAAAACGACCGTGTCGATTCGGTGAGCTCGCTCGAGTGCATCGGCGTTGCGGATTAGTGCTCCACTTGAAGCACCACGGCCCATACCGACCATGATGGCGGTTGGGGTCGCCAGTCCGAGCGCACACGGGCAGGCAATCACCGCTACGGCAACGGTCATCAGCAGGGCATTGATCATCGCTGGTTCGGGTGCGAGGAACGACCATACAGCGAACGTGAAAACCGAGATTATGAGAACGGCAGGAACGAATCGGGCGGTGACTTTGTCGACGAGATGTTCGATTGGAGCACGAGACGATTGAGCCTGCTGCACCATACGTACGATCCCGGCGAGTACAGTATCTCGGCCCACCGCTGATGAAATAAATCTCACTGCACCCGTGCCGTTTACCGTTCCGGCGAACAAGTCATCGCCCTTTTGTTTTTCAACGGGAACTGGCTCGCCGGTCAGCATTGATTCGTCGATAGCTGTTGTGCCTTCGGTGATCTCACCGTCGACCGGTACACGTTCTCCCGGTCGCAACACGATCATATCGCCGGCGAGTACTTCTGAGATCTCGATCTCCACTGGCTTATCGTTTCTGACAATCACAGCGGTCGATGGTTGTAGTCTCATGAGTTTCTTGATTGCATCGGATGTGCGCCCGCGAGCGCGTGCCTCAAGCCACCTGCCCAGAAGTATCAGGCCGATGATCGCAGCTGAAACGTCGAAATAAGTACCGGTTGAGTGGCTACCGCCAACGTCGGCTCCCGAGAATGTGAGTGAATCTTTAAACATGGGTCGCAATATCGTTACCGCCACACTGTAGAAGTAGGCGGTGGACGTTCCAATCGCAACAAGTGTGTTCATGTTCGATGTACGCAGGCGTGCTGACGACCAGGCGGACCGATAGAACCGACTGCCCGCCCAGAATTGAACCGGTGTCGCGAGAATCAAGAAAACGATATTGATCGCGGTAGGCGATAGGTTCGAAAGGGAGTCGACCGACTTGGAGTTCATCGCGAACATTACGATCGCTGCCACAAGCAGGCTGACGATCATCATGTTGCGTGTATTTTTCAGTTCGGTTTCTCGAATTTTTTTATCCCCATCGGCAAAGATGGAAGTATCTTCGTCGGCGAACGCTCGAACCGAATACCCGGCGCCCGAGAGTGCATCTCGAAGGTCGGGCTTGGTGACAGCGTTCGGGGTGAATTTGACCGTTGCAGTTTCGGTGCCGAGGCTTACCTGGGCATCGACTATGCCGGGAACATCGCGCAGGGCGTTGCCAACGTGATGGACGCAGGCTGCGCACGTCATACCGCCGACACTGAACGTCAGGCTCGAAAGGTTTTGGGCGACTTCCTCTTTGGAAGGAATTGGAACAGTGTTAACGGTCTGCAATTTCGTAAAGCTCTACCAGTTCGCTCAGTACCTGCTCTTCACGACCCTCTTTGACACCATCAATAACACATGTGTGCAGGTGACCATCGATGAGCTGGGCTTCGAGTTTCTGGAGCGCTCTTCTCACCGCGAACGTCTGGCGCAGGATATCCACACAGTAGCGATCTTCAGCGACCATCTTCTTTACGCCGGCGAGGTGGCCTTCGATGTAGTTGAGGCGTTTGGTTGCGTCGGCTTTGGTTTCCGACTTTGCCGCTTCATGTTGTGGGTAGTTGTGGTGCTCGTGTTCGTGAATCATGGCATTCTCACCCGAAATGGTCGTGTTTTTAGAACCTGATGCGTATACAATATACCCCTACCGGAGGGGGTCGGGTTAACAAGACGACCCCGCGCACACGCAGGGCCTGAACAACGTATGAGAAGAGAATTTCCGGCCGGACTTCTTATGCTGCCGTTCGCGGCTGGTTATTGGTGCGTGAGGGGGCAACAGCATCTATCCCCGGGTGTCTCTGGGAAAACCTCCTGTCGACATAACTGGTGGCCAGATCGAAGCTGGCGAAATAGTTTGCGCAGCCAACTGCCGTCGTGTCACGGTCATATCGATGGATCAGCCGCGATCGAATCGGCTTCAGTTCACGACGACACCGGTCACACCTGGCATCCCTCCGATCGATTGCTGTCCAGTGGATTCTCGATAGACTGCCGCTGGCAACAGTGATGTTTGCGTTCAGAGGCGAGCTTTCTGGCGAGGAAGTTCTACAGGTGATGGCGTACATCAAGAGCCACTGGCTTCAGGCAATCCTGGAGCACCAGGTCGAAAGATCAGTTCAGTGCGAGGCTCAAGTTGTTGAGTTCGGGACGGAATGAACGCTGGATGTTTGCCATTGGCGCAAACGGTTGGTGCTTCGTTATCTGAGACCGACTCGGCGGGCTGGCGTACCCGCCTCGCAAGATGAATCCGGATAGGAACAGCTCTCGAAGGTCGGAGGCATGCATGTCTCCGACGCGCCTTCGCCGCTGATGATTGAATTTTCGCATCGTCTCTAGACGTCCACTCGTCCACTGGCTCGTCTTGGGATTGTAGTGGTTCCACAAGCGGTTCACAAACAGGGCGACCATCAACAGGATTGCACCGGCAACGGCATCGAGGACGTAGTGGTTCGCCGTTGCGATGATCGCAACAAACATCAGTGCCTGATAGACGAATCCGCCAACTTTCACCCACGTGCCACCAACCTTGAACGCAGCTACCATCACTAGTAGCGCCCATGTAAAGTGCAGGCTGGGCATCGCGGCGAATCGGTTGTAACTGATTGCAGAATCGGAGTGCGGGCCAGGGTCGAGTCCGACCAGCGCCACTGTGTCGGTCATACCAAGTCCAGGCATGAACCGCGGTGGTGCGAGTGGATAGAGAGTGAAAACAAACGCAGCGAAGATCATTGTGAGAACGAAAGTGCGTCGCAGGTCGATGTAGGCTGCTCGATCCTTCAGGAACACGATGGCTGCAGTGCCCGTGAGACCGAGCCACATCCCTGCCACGTAGAAGTACGTCAGAGCGATCAACGTGCCGAGTGAGATACGCCCGACCATTTGCTGAACAAACGCTTCGAAGTCGAGAGCCAGCGCGTCTTCAAGTTTTACTACGCCCCAACCGTTTGTAACGGCCTGTAGAACGGGGGATGGGTCGGTCAGGTTTTTGGTAAGCGCAAACATCAGGTAGCAAGCCCCGACAAGCGCTATTTCTGTGGCTATAGTTTTGAACACCGCAGATACCAGTTACCGATTATATCTCTCTCACCGAGAGAGCCACATGCACGGCTGCGAGTCCGCATTTTTGCAGTTTACGAGTTTTAGTCAAGTTTCTGAGAACGAATTATCCATCTTTATCTACGGAAGCGTCCCGAAGAACATGCGACCCGGTTTGGCGATTGATGGTAGGTTTTTGCTGTTTTTGGGGGTTTTGCTTGCTGCTACGTTGCTGGCGACGGGGATTTTATCTGAAGTTACGTTGACAATTTAGTAGGGGAAAGGCTAGACTCTGAGGCTGTTCAGAGAAATCTCCATCTCTACGCGGCTCGTCCGAGTTCATATTTTTCTAATTCCCAACAACACCGAGAACACGTGCGGCGGTTTCGCGCGTTATTCGGTTTCGACGCATGCGTGACCCGCTCTCGCACGCGTGTGCTCCATCCCAATCACTCTAGGAGTGTGTGCATGGTCATCACTGATCGTCGGCTAACCCCATCAGAGCAGCCCGATTACAAGAACTTCAATAGCATTGCTAACAACGTTGACGTTCCAAGTCTCGTTCAGGTTCAGGTCAATTCATTCGAATGGCTGAAAACCGATGGACTGAAGGATCTTCTCGAAGAAATTTCACCCATCGAAGATTTTTCGGGTGGAAGATTCGATCTTCGATTTCTCAGCCACGAGATTCGAACACCGAAGCACACTGAACGTGAGTGCCGAAAGCGTGAGATTACTTACTCCGCTCCACTGTACATCACCGTTCAGCTTGTGATTAAAGAGACCGGTGAAGTCAAAGAGCAAACGTTGTTCTTCGGCGATGTTCCGATGATGACCGCTAATGGCACTTTCGTTATCAACGGTGCCGAACGCGTTGTTGTATCGCAGCTCGTCCGATCACCGGGTGCGTACTTTACGACCAAGGCCGATCCGGCAACGGGTCGGCAGCTTTGCAGCGCCAAGCTGATCCCATATAGAGGCGCATGGGTTGAGCTTGAAACCAGCAACAAAGACCTTCTTTCAGTGAAGGTCGATCGAAAGCGTAAGGCGCCGATTTCCACGCTGTTGCGTGCAATCGGCTGGGCGACCGACGATGAAATCCTCGGTCTTGTTTCCGACGTCGATGACGACCCGGTTCACCGATACATGGAATCGACACTGGCGAAGGACACCGCCGCAACTACCGAAGAAGAAGCCCTTCTTGAGTTCTACCGACGACTACGACCTGGCGAGCCGCCGAGTATCGACAATGCGCGGGAGCTTATCGAGAACCTCTTTTTCAACGACCGTAAATACGACCTCGGTCGTGTCGGTCGATATAAGTTGAACCGCCGATTGGGCGTTGAGGAAACGGTCCGCACGCTCACCAGAAACGACATCGTCGAGTTGATTCGGCGCATGATCACGATCAACAACGGTCGAGCGAACAATGACGATATCGACCATTTGGGTAACCGCCGAGTGCGAGCCGTTGGTGAATTGATCCAGAACCAGCTCCGTGTTGGTCTCCTGCGAATGGAACGCGTTGTAAAAGAGCGCATGACCACGCAGATGGACCCGACCACAACGACTCCTGCTGCACTGATCAACATCAGGCCAGTAGTTGCCGCAGTTCGCGAGTTCTTTGGTGGTTCGCAGCTCTCGCAATTCATGGACCAGACTAACCCTCTTGCTGAGCTGACGCACAAGCGTCGACTATCCGCACTGGGACCAGGTGGACTTTCGCGAGAACGAGCAGGATTTGATGTACGTGATGTGCACGCATCTCACTACGGCCGCATTTGCCCGATCGAGACACCTGAAGGACCAAACATTGGTCTTTTGGGATCGCTTTCAACATATGCCCGATTGAACGACTACGGATTCATCGAGACGCCGTACCGCAGGATTCTTCGCTCCATGTCGAGCAAGAACCCTGACATTCATGGTCGGATCCCGATGGAAGACATTGCCGACGACGAGGGCACAGTTGTTGCAGAAGCCGGCAAGCCGATCACGATTCCGATGGCAGGAGTAGTTAACGCTCTACCTGCTCGTGACGTCGCTGTTCAGGCTTATGTCACCACCGCTGAGGCGGATCGTGACTACCTTTCGGCTGACGATGAAGAGCAGAACACTATCGGTCAGGCAACAACTCCGATGGACGCCAAGGGTCAGATCACTACCGAGGTTGTAGAAGTTCGGCAGGGTGGTTCTGAGGCGTACACATACGTTCACCCGGACGAAGTTCAGTACCTCGATGTATCGCCGATGCAGATCGTCAGCATCTCGACGGCACTCATCCCGTTCCTCGAGCACGACGACGCCAACCGAGCCCTGATGGGTTCGAACATGCAACGTCAGGCAGTTCCGCTTATCCAGCCGCAGGCCCCTCTTGTGGGAACCGGTATGGAGTGGCGGATTGCTACCGACTCAGGTCAGGTGGTGATGTCTGAAGTCGACGGCGTAATTTCGGAATCGACCAGCGACTGCGTCAAGGTTCTTAACGAAGACGGTGAAGAGATCGAGTACCCGCTGACGAAGTTCGTTCGATCCAACCAGGGAACATCTATCAACCAGCACCCGATCGTCCACAAAGGCGACAAAGTCATTGCGGGTTCGCCGCTTGCCGACAGTTCTTCAACTGACAACGGTGAGCTTGCGCTTGGACAAAACCTGCTTGTTGGTTTCATGACCTTCGATGGCTTCAACTACGAAGACGCAATCATCCTCAACGAAGACCTCGTGAAAGACGATCGCTACACATCGATACACATCGACAAACACGAAGTTGAAGCCCGAGAGACGAAACTCGGACCTGAAGAAATTACTCGTGACATTCCGAACGTTGGTGAAGAGAGCCTGCGAGACCTCGACGATGAAGGAATCGTTCGAATTGGCGCATGGGTAACACCGGGCGACATTTTGGTCGGCAAGATCACACCCAAGGGTGAGACTGAACTGACCGCTGAAGAAAAGCTCCTGCGAGCCATCTTCGGTGAGAAGGCTCGTGACGTAAAAGACACCAGCCTTCGAGTTCCGCACGGGCAGCACGGCAAGGTTATCGACGTACGCATACTGACGAAGGAGAACGGCGATGACATGCAGCCTGGAGTCACCAAAACCGTTCGTGTTTGGGTTTCCCACACACGGAAGATCAATCAGGGCGATAAGATGGCTGGTCGGCACGGTAACAAGGGTGTTGTGGCGAAGGTTCTTCCTCGTGAAGACATGCCGTTCCTACCGGACGGTACGCCGATCGACATCCTGCTGAACCCGATCGGTGTACCCTCCCGAATGAACCTCGGACAGCTGCTCGAAACCCACTTGGGTTGGGCGGCGAACACGCTCGGATTCCACGCTCGATCGCCGGTGTTCGATGGCGCCCAGGATAGCGTTATCGAAGATCATCTGGCGCGGGCATGGTTTGTTCGTGAATCGAACGCTCAGGACCACCGTGACCTTGACTCCAAGGAAATCGACTGGACGAAGGTTCATGCTTACCTCGAGGAGCGCGGTTTCGACCGTGACCGACTTTGGAGTGACGCACAGTCAAACCGGGGGGTTGCTCGAGAAGCCTGCCTCCGTATCTGGCTGAAAGAAACTGCCGGTATTGAGGCTGAAGAATTGAAGCCTGCTGAACTTATGCAGGTGTCGTTGACGGTGTCGCGTGAGCGAAACCTTTCAGCACCGATCTTCGGCAAACAGATGATTCATGATGGGCGAACGGGTTTGCAGTACGACGCTCCGATTACGGTCGGTAACGTCTACATGCTGAAACTCATTCACCTTGTTCAGGACAAAATTCACGCTCGTTCGACTGGGCCTTACTCACTTATCACCCAGCAGCCGCTCGGTGGTAAAGCTCAGTTTGGTGGCCAGCGATTTGGTGAAATGGAAGTTTGGGCGCTTGAGGCATATTCGGCTGCTTTTACCCTACAGGAAATGCTGACGATCAAGTCAGACGACGTGATCGGGCGTGTCAAAACTTACGAGGCGATCGTGAAGGGCGAAGAGGTCATCCAGCCGGGCGTCCCTGAATCCTTCCACGTTCTGATGAAAGAGCTACAGGGTCTTGGACTTTCGGTCGAGCTTCTCAACGAAGACATCGAGCGATTTACTCAGGCTCAGACTCAGGCTCAAGAAATGTCGGCGACACTCGGTGCACCATTGGATTGGAACGATCTTAGCGATGAGCCGCTTGCCGTTCTCGACATCGAAGAACTGCCTGGCGGCGATGACGCATTAGTCGATTCTGTCGAGGAAGAAGCCTCTGACGATGAAACAGCCGACTTTGAGGAGTCATCTGATGGTGAGTCCATGGAGCCAACTGAGGATTCGCTTCAAAAACTCACTTCCGATGAGTCGGAAGAAGTATCAGATGCGCTTCCTGGCGTCGAAGACGAAGAGAACTAACTAAATAAATTACGCTCCTGGCGGATATCCGCCGGAGCGCTTCAATCTTGCTGACTTAGCTAGTCAGTTTCACTACCCGGGTTAGCAGCCCACGAGGGTTACACCTCGGAAGTAAGGAAACGGCCACATATGACACAGTCGGGCGCCGATTTCAACGCAATCAGAATCTCGCTGGCATCGCCAGAGCAGATTCGAGCATGGTCATACGGAGAGGTGACCAAACCGGAGACGATTAACTACCGCACACTGCGGCCGGAAAAAGACGGCCTGTTCTGTGAGCGCATCTTCGGTCCTACCAAGGACTGGGAGTGCTACTGTGGTAAGTACAAGAAAATCCGCTACAAGGGCGTTATTTGTGACCGTTGTGGCGTTGAAATTGCGCGTTCAAAGGTTCGACGTGAACGAATGGGTCACGTCAAGCTAGCGGCACCCGTAGCTCACATCTGGTTCTCAAAGGGAACACCTTCCCGACTGGGTTTACTACTCGACCTTTCGCCTCGTAACCTCGAACGGGTTCTCTACTTCGCTCAGTACGTGGTCACTTCGGTCGACAACATGGCTCGTCAGGACGCCATCGAGCAGCTTGAGGCATACCGTGACGCTGAAGTAAATCGTCTTGGCGAAGACTTGAACGAGTCTCTTGCCGGCGGCGACATCGAAGGCACCCTCGCGACAACCATGCAGAGCCTGTTCGACGCCCAGCTTGAAGCCGAGCGTACTGCAGAGGAATTCTCTGCCTCCGAAAAGCCAAAGAAAAAGCCGACAAAGGCACAACTGGCGAAGGCAGAAAAAAAAGCTAACGAGCGAGTCGAAGCCCACATAGCCGAAGTCGCAAGCTTCAAAGGCGAAGAAGCCACGACAAAGCTCACCGAGTTGACGGATGAACAGAAAGCCGCAGTCGAGGCTGATGTCCAGGACAAGATCGACGATCTAGAAGCTATTCGAGTGATGGACCTTCTGACCGAAGCCCGCTTCCGCGAGCTTCGCGACAAGTTTGGCCAGGTCTTCAAGGCATCGATGGGCGCCGAGGCGGTTCTCGAAATTCTTCAGAACACCAGCCTCGATGCAGTTCGAGTCGATCTTCAGGATCAGGTTCGCAACACGTCCGGCCAACGCCGCAAGAAGGCGATCAAGCGACTCCGTGTCGTTGAAGCCTTCCGCAAGAGCGGAAACAAGTCGGAATGGATGATTCTTACGGTTCTGCCGATACTTCCGCCAGAACTCCACCCGATGGTCCAGCTCGATGGTGGCCGATTCGCTACCAGCGATCTGAATGACCTGTACCGAAGGGTTATCAACCGAAACAACCGGTTGAAGCACCTCATCGATCTACAGGCTCCCGATATCATCATTCGTAACGAAAAGCGGATGCTTCAGGAAGCCGTTGATGCACTAATCGACAACGGTCGACGTGGCCGCGCCATTCAGGGCAGCCACAACCACAAGCTCAAGTCGTTGACCGACTTGTTACGTGGTAAACAGGGTCGATTCCGCCAGAACTTACTCGGTAAACGAGTGGACTACAGCGGACGTTCGGTCATCATTTCCGGTCCTCAGCTCAAGATGTACGAGTGTGGACTGCCGAAGAAGATGGCACTCGAATTGTTCAAGCCGTTCGTAATGAACGCACTTGTCGTGAAGGGGTATGCCCACAACATCAAGAGCGCGAAGCGAATGACCGAGCGAGCACGTCCTGAGATCTGGGACCTTCTTGAAGAAGTTATCCAGAACCACCCGGTGATGCTCAACCGTGCACCAACGCTTCACCGACTCGGTATTCAGGCGTTCCAGCCGGTAATTGTCGATGGTTCTGCAATCCAGATTCACCCGCTCGTTTGCACAGCTTTCAACGCTGACTTCGATGGTGACCAGATGGCTGTGCACGTTCCGCTTTCACGTGAAGCGGTTCTCGAAGCGCAGCGGTTGATGCTTTCAACCAACAACATGCTGGCACCGAGTTCAGGCTTCCCGATCGTTTCACCGACGTTGGACATGGTTCTTGGTATGTACTACCTGACCGGTATCGACGGCGAGAAACTTACACCAGTCGAGCGGGATGAGGAAGGCAACGCCAAGTACAAAATATTTGCTAACTTCGAAGACGCTCGGTTGGCGTTTGAGATCGAACGGGTCAAGCTCCGCGAGGTTGTGAAGGTTCGATCCGACGGGGGTGAATGGATCGAGACGACCACTGGTCGAATCATCTTCAACCGTGCTCTTCCCGACGCAATGGAATACCGCAATACCCTGTTCGACCGTGCTGCTATCGAAGCAATCGTTAGCGAAGTGGTGAACGAGTACGGAAACGAAGAAACGTCGAAGATGCTCGATCAGATGAAGTCGCTTGGATTCAAGTATGCTACTCAGTCCGGTACGACCATTGCGATGAAGGACATTGTCGTTCCACCGCAGAAGCAGTCCCTGCTCTCTGCTGCCGACACAAAGATTTCTCGACTCGACGAACAGTACCTTGAAGGGTTGATCACTGAGCCCGAGCGATATAAGGCTGCTGTCGATATCTGGACCGATGTTTCGGACAAGATGACCAAAGCAGTTGAAGACACTCTGCCGAACTACGGCGGCATCTTCATGATGGCCAACTCGGGAGCGAAAGGTAACATCGCTCAGATCAAGCAGATGGCTGGCATGCGTGGATTGATGTCGGACCCTAAGGGCAGAATTATCGAGATGCCGATCCGCTCCAGCTTTGCTGAGGGTCTTTCGGTTCTTGAGTATTTCATTTCGACTCACGGAGCTCGAAAAGGCCTTGCTGACACTGCGCTGCGAACCGCTGACTCGGGGTACCTGACTCGGCGACTTGCTGACGTGGCTCAGGACGTGATCATCACGACTGAGGATGACCTTGGCGCGCAGGGAATCCTGATCACTCACGACCCGACGGGTTTGCAGGCTCCGCTTTCCGAACGAATCGTGACTCGATACCTGTCAGAGCCGATTGCTCACCCTGAGACAGGTGAGATCATCGCCGACCGTGGGGATCTCGTAACTCGGGCTATTGCCGAGAAAATTACAGAAGCAAATGTGATGGAAGCGTGGGTATTCTCACCGCTTTCAAGCACAACTCAGCGTGGGATTTCACAGAAATGCTACGGCGCATCGCTTGCTGCAGGTTCACCAGCACTCATGGGTGAGGCGGTTGGAATTATTGCTGCCCAGTCGATTGGTGAGCCGGGCACGCAGTTGACAATGAGAACGTTCCACACCGGTGGTATCGCTGGAAAGGACATCACTTCCGGTCTACCTCGTGTCGTTGAATTGTTCGAAGCACGGCAGCCCAAGGGTATGTCGGTGCTTTCAGAAATCGCCGGTAAGATCGAACTTGCTCAGTTGCCTGAAGGTCGTGTAGTTCGTGTTATCTCGATTGAGGAATTCTCAGAAGAGGTGGACATTCCTGGAGCATACCGTCAGAGCGTAAAGACGGGTGACTGGGTCGACGCTGGGCAGGCGGTTCTTTCTGTGAAGAAGACCGCGATGGCAGCAGCCAAAAAGATTGGAGCCTCTGAAGAGCTGGATGAGGAGATTTTCGCTCCCGTTGCCGGTACGGTTCAGGTCACCAAGGCTGTTGTTCGAATCACATGGCAGGAAACTGACGAGCGGGAATACGTTATTCCGGCAGCATCGGAAATTCTGGTGTCTGACGGAGAATTGGTCGAGCCTGGTGTGGCACTGACAGATGGCCCGAAGAATCCGCAGGACATCCTGCGAATCGAGGGTCAAGGCGCAGTTCAGCGATATCTGGTTGACGAAGTTCAGGCTGTTTACCGATCACAAGGTGTGCAGTTGCATGATAAGCACATCGAAGTGATTGTTCGACAGATGATGCGCAAGGTTCGAGTCGACAACCCTGGTGATAGTGATCTGCTGCCGGGCGAGTTGGTCGACCGACACGATTACGAGTTCGCGAATAACAACATCCTGGCCAAAGGCGGCGAACCCGCAACGGCAAGCCCGGTTCTGCTCGGTGTGACGAGGGCATCCCTCAACACACCGAGCTTCCTGGCGGCAGCATCGTTCCAGGAAACCGCCCGGGTACTGACAGAGGCCGCCGTAAACGGATCTGTCGACCGCCTGAACGGTTTGAAGGAAAACGTGATCATTGGGCGACTGATTCCAGCTCGACTGGATCAAACCGAAGAAGGTCGCAAGCGGCTCGGTGTCGAAGAGGGCGAGCGAGAAGCAGGTCGACTTACCGGCTTCACGAAGGCGCCTGCAACGTTCGAAGAAGCTCTGGCAGTTATCGGTGGTGGCGATCTGGTTGGCGTTGGTGCCGAGCCAAGTGCTCTTGACGGTGGAGATGCAGCCGCGGCCGCCGCAGCTGCAGTTGCGTCGTCGGAGGTTTTAAGTGACGATGGTGGCCTGCTTGCAGCAGTAACGGCACTGACCGACGCTGCTACAACTGGCGACGACGATTCGTCTGATTCTGGTGACGATGATGCTGCGAGAGCAGCCGAGGCGCTCCGTGCTTCGACATCGACTTCAGAAGAGAACGTTGAACCTGCGCCGCAGTTCGTTGATGAAGGTGACGATAGCGAAGGCGAAAAGTCGAAAGAGTAACGCTTAGCTTCGTTCTAGAACGATAATCTCGTAGCCCTCGGCCTTGTGGTCGAGGGCTACGAGATTAAGCGATTCAACTGTTTATCGGTATGCGACGCTGCTCACAGTGAATTTCCTGAACGAGATCCTCGGAGTCGAGGTCCTTCTGTTCCGTCGTTGCCTCGATCCGGAAATCGCGTGTATGAGACTGGTGTTGGGCCTCGTTCGAAATGCGTGTTTCTAGCTATAACGGCAGAGTGAAAGATTTCATATAAAATTAAAGTTCCGAATTCGTTGGGGCGGTTAGCTCAGGTGGCTAGAGCGCGTCGTTGACATCGACGAGGTCACAGGTTCAAGTCCTGTACCGCCCACCACAATTCATTCTGCCGACAGCGGCGAATAAGTTGATAAACATGTGCAGTAAGTCGCAAATACAGTTTCGAACCATACTGGTTCCTCGCGACACCTCGGAGTGCAGCCCGTTGTACGGGCGCAGTACCGCCACTACGTAGGCACGCCGCCAAATTTCTGGTGACGTGCCCCGCTCCACGTAGACCATTCAATTCATCCTGAGCCCCGTTTGTCTACGCGTTTCATGATGAGCACAGCGAAGCGTCTTTTTTCTAGCGTTTCGTAAATTTGGAGTCAGTCGCTATGGCAGACCGTGTTAAGTTCAAAGACCTTTCACCTGAAGAGCAGCAGGATCATCGCGATCGAATGCGTCACTCAGCGGCGCACGTCCTCGCCGAGGCCGTTACCAAGATATTTCCTGACGCGCAGCTAACAATCGGCCCTCCGATCGAGGACGGTTTTTACTACGACTTTGCCAATACCGAGCCGTTTACGCCCGACGACCTGATGAAGATCGAACTCGAAATGCGAGATTCGATCAGGGCAAACACCGAGTTCGTTGAACGTGAAACTTCACGGGACGAAGCTCTCGATATCGTTATAGACAACCCGTACAAGGTCGAAATCCTTGAAGGAATCCCCGCAGACGAACGCGTGACCTTTTGCAGCCATTCCGAAGGAGCGTTCGAGGACCTTTGTCGTGGTGGGCATATGACACGAACTGGCGACATAAAGGCGTACAAGCTGCTTTCGGCGGCTGGCGCCTACTGGCGTGGCGATGAGGAGAACGCCATGCTGCAGCGCATCTACGGCACGGCGTGGGAATCACGCGACGCGCAGAAGACGTATCTGAAAAAAATCGAGGAAGCAGAGAAGCGCGACCATCGCAAGCTAGGCCGAGCGCTGGATCTCTTCTTTTTCGATCCGATCGCACCTGCGAGCCCGTTCTTCATGCCAAAAGGGACTGTGGTCCTCAACAGTCTGATCACTTACGTGAAAGAACTGTACGAAAAGTACGACTACGACGAAGTGATGACTCCCCAGATCTTCAATACCGATCTGTGGGAGAAGTCTGGTCACTTGCAGGCATACTCAGAAAATATGTTCTTTATCGATGTTGACGAGCGGCAGTTCGGCGTGAAGCCAATGAACTGTCCGGCGCACGCGATGATGTACCAATCCAACTCCCGAAGCTATCGCGAGCTCCCATTGCGATGGGCAGATTTTGGGCGTCTGCACCGTAACGAGCGATCGGGCGTGACCGCAGGCCTAACGCGAGTGCGCTCACTGGTTCAGGACGACGCTCACATTTTCTGTACTTTCGAACAGATCGGACAGGAGATCAGTTCGTTCTTGAAGATGCTCAACGAGGCGTACGCCGCATTCGGTTTCGACAACTATCGATTCGAATTATCGTTGCGACCCGACAAGCGCGTTGGCTCGGACGAGATGTGGGACAAGGCCGAGGTCGTTCTCACCGAACTCCTAGATAGTTCGGGCATGGAATACACGGCTGAAGCTGGCGAAGGCGCTTTCTATGGGCCGAAGATTGATGTCTTCATTCCGGACGCGCTCGGACGCGACTGGCAGTGCGGTACTGTTCAACTCGACTTTTCGTTACCCGAGCGGTTCGATCTTGAGTATGCAGCCGAGGACGGTAGTCGCCAGCGGCCTGTTGTGGTTCACCGCGCCATGTACGGATCGCTTGAGCGCTTTCTCGGTGTGTTGATCGAACACCTTTCGGGAGTATTCCCTCTGTGGCTGGCTCCGGTTCAGGCTGTTGTCGTTCCGATCGCCGATCGTCACAACGATTTTTGCCACGAAGTCGGTGTAAAATTCAAGGCCGCAGGTATCAGGATTAAAGTTGATGACTCGAACGACAGGATGAACGCCAAAATCAGGCAGGCACAACTTCAGAAAATTCCTTATATGCTTGTCGTTGGCGATCGTGAAGTCGAAGCCGGAACACTGGCAGTCCGCACCCGCACCGGAGAGAATCTCGATCCGATGTCCGTCGACGAAGCCGTAGCCAAATTCTTGGAACAGATCGCCGACAAGTCGTAATCGGGTGATTTGAGGCGAAGAAATACCTCATAAAAACCTAACAAAAAGCAATAGGACGTCAATTTGACGGTCTATTGCTTGCGGTGTAGCCTCGAATCGCTAGTTACGCGTCCTGCGCACCATATGGAATGATGCTGCTGGAACCGTACCTTCGCACTTTTTATCGAGCATTATTTTGCAGAGCGCGACGCCTTCGCTGACGCTGCGATGGATCAGTAACCCCACATGACATCAGAAGACATCACAGTCCATCGAGGGCTGACCGGCGTTTATTTCGATCGGAGTGCTACCACCTTCATCGACGGTAAAGAGGGTGTCCTCGAATACAGGGGTTACAACATCAATGATCTCGCTGAGCACTCGACGTTCGAAGAGACCGGCTACCTGCTCATTCAAGGTAAGCTTCCGACTCAGGCCGAGCTAGACGAGTTTGACGCCGAGCTAAAGGCTGCTCGTGAGCTTCCCGAGCAGATCTTCGATGTCATTGAGCTCGTCAAAGACTCTCACCCGATGGACGCACTCCGGACTGCAGTTTCAGCACTCGCATCATTCGATGAAGATCGTAACGATAATTCAGCTGAAGCCACGATCCGCAAGGGCAACCGACTGACGTCGCAGGTGCCGTCGATCGTAATGGCGCACCACAATATTCGTCAGGGCAAAGATCCGATCAAACCGAGCTCGACGCTCAACCACGCCGGTAACTTCCTCTACATGCTCAAAGGCGACGAGCCGAGTGTAGAGGCAATGAGATTGATGGATAAAGATTTCGTCCTCCATGCCGACCACGGATCGAACGCATCAGCATTTACCGCACGTGTCGTTGCAGGCACCGCCGCCGACATTCACGGAGCAATTACCGCCGGAATCGCAGCGCTATCGGGTCCTTCCCACGGCGGAGCCGCTGAGAACGTGATGCAGATGGCGAAAGAGATCGGCACAGCCGATAACGCCGCCAACTACGTTCAAAATCTTCTTTCTAACCGTGAACGCGTCATGGGATTCGGTCACCGGGTTTACAAAGCCGAAGACCCACGAGCCGGGCATCTTCGTAAAGGTGTAAAGAACCTCAGTGAAGAGATGGGCCAGCCCGAGTGGTACCAGATCCTCGAAGCTGTGGTCGACGCCATGAAGCCGTACGCCCGACGTGGCATCCACGTGAACGTCGACTTCTTTGCCGGGGTTATCTACTACCTGAATGGCGTTCCGCAGGACCTGTTTGTTCCGATATTCGCGGTCGGCCGAATTCCTGGCTGGACGATTCAGGTCGTCGAGCAGTTCAAGCACAACATCCTGATCCGACCGCTTCTGCAGTACACAGGTGGTCGTGAGCTCGAGTACGTCCCGATCGGTGATCGCTAGGCGTTGGTCGCGCTCGTGACATGATCACTCGGTTCCGCGTCGCAATTCTCTCCTTCTAACTCCCCCGGTCCGCTGGAGAACAGGTTGGCTCCCAGAGTGCTGGCGCGCTGGTATCGTTCCCCGTATGACCGAGACAATGTCACATAGCGATCTTGAACAACGGCTGATCGACCGCATCGATGAGCATGGACCGATCACGTTCGAGGCGTTTATGGACGCCGCGTTGTACGACGATCGGCACGGCTACTATCCGAGCCGCCGTCGCCAAATTGGCTCAACTCCTGTAGGGACAGACGGTGACTATTTCACGAGTCCTTCAAGTCACCCTGCTTTTGGCGCTTTGCTGGCACTACAGCTCGACGAGATGTGGCGGAACCTGGGATCGCCCGACGAATTCACCGTTGTCGAAATGGGCGCAGGCGATGGTGTGCTTGGTTCGGATGTTTACGAATACATCGAGCGAGAGTTGCCCGCGATACGCGAGGTTATCTCGTACATCGCGACCGACCTCGTTCCGCCTGCCGAATCGACCGTGATCGGTCAACTTTCGTTACTGCCGCTCGGCGTTAAGGGTTGTGTGATCTCGAACGAACTGCTCGATGCAATGCCCGTGAATCGATTCATCGTCCAGGCGGGTGAAGTCCGAGAAATCTACGTTGACCATCAGGGCGGTAAGTTTGTCGAAGTAATTAACGATGTGAGCGACCCGGAAATCTCCGCCCGAGTCGAGCCGTTTCTCGGATCGCTACCCGAGGGATACCGCGGTGAGGCGAATCTCAGACTCAGGAACTGGGCTGATTCCGTTTCGGCGACGCTTGAGCGTGGATATGTGATCACGATTGATTACGGCTATGAGCGCCCTGAGCTTTACACACCTGCCCGGCTCGGTGGCTCCCTACGTTGCTACTACCAGCACACGCTTAGCCAGAACGCTCTTGCCCGCATCGGCAGACAGGACATTACAGCGCACGTCGACTTCACCACTGTCGATCATATGCTGCTGGTCAACGGATTCGAGCGCATTGGCAAACGTTCATACGTGGCACAGCGGCAGTTCTTGACGAACATCGGTATCGGCGGTTTCCTGAGCGATATCGGTGCGCGAACGATGAACGGTCAGCTCTCGAGAAGTGAGTCGCAGGAGGATCTCGCCGGGATTGGCTCTTTGATCGATCCCGGTGGACTTGGTCGCTTCAAGGTTGCGGCGCATTCGAGAGGGGTCGAAAGTGACGGAGGGCGTTCGCAGGCGATTACCGGCATCGTTGGCGGGTCGCCGCTTACCGCCGAGCACAGTGCGCCGACACTGGATGGGGCTTCAGTCGAGCATGCGCGGCTGCTTCGAGCGAGTAATCCGTTCTCGCAGGATCAGTCGGGGACGATGCCGACCTGGGACGAGTTGTTCGGCGACAAGCCGTAGGCGGTGTGAAGAGTGGGAGTGGTCACTTCCGATAGTCCTCAGTGGATTTCCCGAACGAAGTCATCGAAGCGAGGGATCAGGATGGTCTATCGAGAAGGGTTTGCCCGAGGTGGATTCTGTCATCGAAGAATTGCTCGGCAATCTGGTCTGATTCGGGTTACGATTGAGTGTGACGAATCGGTCATCAGGCGAGTTGCACTGAGAAATTGCGGCTTCGACCTTGGCGTGAATGTTTTACCAAGAGTAGATGTTGAGCGACGTATCTCAGACCCAGTCGGAATGTCAGGCGCTCAAGGAAACAGCACTCCACTCCGTCCATGTCGATTCGATCGCCAAGCTGGTGCAGTTTGGTGGTTGGGACATGCCGGTGCAATACTCCGACGGAATCATCGCTGAAGTTGCGGCCGTGCGAGCCATCAGGCAGGTCTAGCTGAAGGAACGTGAACTACCGATGTATCCGGGCGATCTCCAATATTCAAAAACACACACATGGGTGCGGATGAACGGGAAAGTCGCTGAAGTGGGCGTGACCATGTTTGCACAAGAATCCCTCGGTGATGTCGTGTTCGTTGATCTTCCGGAAGCTGGTACCGACGTTATACAGCACGCGAAGTTCGGTGAAATCGAGTCGGTGAAAGCGGTAAGCGATCTGTTTTCACCGGTTGGAGGCAAGATCATCGAGGTCAATTCCAAAGCCGTCGACAATCCTGAGTCGGTCAATGCCGAGCCCTATGGTGTCGGCTGGCTGATCAAGGTCGAACTCTCGGATACCGCGCAGCTCGACGAGTTGATGGACGCAGCCAGCTATCAGGCAACATTGGAGTAACGCCCACTTCATATGGCTTCACAAGCTTCCTCCGGAAATACTCCTAAGACTCTGGCCAACCATCCGTACATCCCAACAACTGACTCCGAGCGAAAAGAAATGCTCAGTGTGACCGGTGTCGATTCTCTCGATGGCCTTCTCGGCGATATTCTCGCTGAACACCGTTACCCGCACCTGAACCTTACAACCGGCCTTTCCGAGCAGGAACTGGCAGGTGAGTTCGGATCGATGGTTGCTGAAAACGCGTCGTCTTCGAGCGGATTTATTCCATTGTTGAGAGCAGGCGCGTACAACCACTACATCCCCTCGACGGTCCGGTCTATGCTTCAGCGTGGCGAGTTCGTTACTGCCTACCCCTCATAACAGTCCGAAGCTGCGCAGGGTACGCTTCAAGTTGGCTTCGAGTTCCAGACGGTTGTTCGCAACTGACCGGTATGGAAGTTGCGAATGCTGGAATATGCGACGGGCCGACCGGCCCCTGGAAATCCGTAACACTTGGGCAAATAGCGATGAAATAGCACCTTGACAGCGTCGTGCATAATGTTGCTATGGCTAAATACACGTATAAACAAATCGTTATCGCCTTGATCGTCGTCGCATCGGTCGCTGGAGCGTCAGCGACAGTGCACGCTTCGACGGAGGAGCCGGTTCATGCCTACACGACGAGTGGGTCGGGCGTGAAAGCCGGGTTCGGCTTCGGATTGCTCGTACTCGGTTCACTGTCAATGCTTTTGTTCCTATCAAGAGCGCTAATCGACAGGGCTCGCAAGTAACTTATCGAACACTCGGCGTTTCTAACCGATTTCGCGTGAGATTCCTACTACGGAGTACGCGGCGAGGGGTAAGCGGGCTCGAATTTCCTAACACTTATTGTTCGCTGGTTTTCGGGAGTTTTCGTGCCTAATGATTGTTGATACCCACGTTCATATATGGGAGATGCCACCGATCGCGCCCATTGGGCCGAGTGCGCCCAGTTTCACTTCTAAGCCCACGGCGCACGGTAACGCCGAACTGCAACTTGCCGATATGGATGCGAATGGCGTCGATAAGACGGTTCTTGTGCAGACATCGTTTTCGACTTGGGACAACGAGTACATCGCGGCATCGGCGATCAAGTATCCGGATCGATTCGTTTCGATGGGCTTGGTCGATCCGATGGACGATCAAAACGCTGAGCAAGCTGTCTACTGGATGGACGAGCGCGAGATGCAGGGATTTCGCTTTCATCCGCAATATTACTCGGAAGTCGATATTTTGAAGCGTCCTGAGAACGATGCCATGTTCAAAGCAATCGAGCAGCGGGCAGGTATCGTTCAAATCCACAACCGACCTGAGCATGCGCATCAACTCGACTACGTTGCTAAAAAATACGCGGGTATCATTTGGCTGATCGATCACATGATGTACCCGGAGCCAAATATGGCTCCCGATTGGGATGAATATAAGCCGGTACTCGCGCTCGCGAATCACGACAACATTCACATGAAAATCTCCGATATTCACAATCGATCAGAGAGCGACGAGCATCCTTTCGCCGACATGCACGATGTGATCAAAATGGCGATTGATACTTTTGGGATCGACCGCGTTATGTGGGGTACTGGCTACCCCGGATATCACAGGATCGAGTACGGCTGGATTTCACTGAAAAACGAACTCAAACTCGCCCAAGAAGGCTTCGATTGGCTGAGTTCAAATGAGCGTGATAAATACCTTGGTCTGAACGCAATGCGTATTTGGAACTGGGATTGCTTGTAGTATTGCGGGTTGCAAGCCCAATCGGCATTCGATCTTCTCAATGGAGCAGTAACTTCACATGGCACTTAGAACCGGCGCCCAGGCACCAGATTTCGCACTTAGTTCACACTCCGGCACTGTAATACTTTCCGACCTACGCGGTAAAAAGGTCGTGATTGCCTTTCATCCTGCAAGCTTCACCGGTGGCTGACAGAATCAGGTGCGCGGGTTCCGCGCAAACTACGATGAATTCCAAACTCGAAACACCGAAGTTATCGAGATCAGCTGCGATCAAGTAGCTGTTCAGAAGGCGTGGGCTGAGAGTCTGGGTGAATACAAGGGTGAGTGCGGTGTTCCGTTTCCGATTGCTAGCGATTTTTGGCCGCATGGTGAGGTGTCGAAAGCGTATGACGTGTTCAACGAGAGCCGCGGAATTTCGAAGCGGTCGGTTTTCATAGTTGATGGCGAGGGTATGATCCGCTGGTCGAACGTCTACACCGATTCGATTCCGGCCGCGATCGAGCTACTCCACGAAATCGACCGGTTGTAGGTGTAGATGGTGGTTCGGCGCCGATGTTTGATGTCGTTACTAGCTGCCAATTGCCATGCTGAACTTGATTCAGTATCACTTTCTTGTTGCAGCCGATTTACGATTTAGGCAGTGGCGCTCTTCCGCTCAAGTTGGTCCGCATAGGACGTGATTCTAAATAGCGCTCAGAACAACCGTGACTGGCAACGACCCGTCTTAGTAAAACGTCCCGCCGTCCTCGGAGTTATCGTCGGTGGCGTCGTTTTTAAGTCCTTCTTCCATGGCAGCTAGCTGTCCATCAACGCCGAATCTGAGCATTCCTGCGTCTGAACTAATCGGAAACCACTGCATGCCCTGCTTGATGCGGCGTGACGCTTCCTCACCGGATGCAGTGTGAGCGCCCGTTGCGATACCGTTGCGTTTACCCGCATCGACAACTTTCTGCACCGCAGCGATGTGATCGGGATGCTTGTTATCCAGTCCGATCGGGACCCCGAGGGTTTGCGCGAGATCGTTTGGACCGACGAAACAGACATCGACACCCTCGACCGCCATGATTTCGTTGATTTGATCGACCGCAACCGGATCTTCGATCATGATCACGACCATCGTCATGTCGTTCGCCTTTTGGTAAAAGTCTGGACCGTAGGCGATCTGCCCGCGTGCGCTACCGATACCGCGCAGTCCTTCGGGGGCGTACTTGGCTGCCCTTACCGCCTCGGCCGCTTGTTCGGCGTTTTTAACGTCGGGGACCACGATCCCCATGAAGCCAATATCGAGAATGCGCTTGATCCAAACTTTGTCGACGTATGGAACACGGGCGAACATCACCTTGCCGCTTCCTTGAGCCGCTCGCAGGCAGTTGACTGCGGTAGAGACATCGATAGCGTTGTGCTCGAAGTCGACCGTGATCCAGTCGAGGTCAGACATGTGTGCGAGTATTTCGATTACCGAAGGATCACCGGTAGTCGACCATGTGCCGACTGACGCTTCGCCCCGGATTAGCTTGTCTTTTATTGGATTCGAGTCCATTTGGATGTCTTTCTCTTATTGGCAAAACGCAACTACGAGTGGAGTTCCTATAAGGGTTGTTCAACATATGTGGACTGAGAGGTTACTACTCGCGCCGAGAGCGATAAACTAGCCTGTGGATAAATTTGAAACATCTCGCTAAGGAGAACCCGATTTGGCCAGATATTCACGGCTACAGGCACTAAACGCAGTCAACGAAATCGGTGTTGTGCCGGTCTTTTACAACGGAGATCTCGCTATCGCTCAAAATATTGCAAAGGCTTGCGTAAACGGTGGGATCAAGGTTCTTGAGTTCACAAATCGTGGCGATCACGCCTGGGAAGTGTTCTCGGCACTCGATAAGTTCTGCGCAGCCGAACTTCCCGACGCCATTCTCGGTGCTGGTTCAGTTCTCGATGCGGGAACCGCTTCAATGTACATTGGTGCAGGTGCCAGCTTTATTGTCGGACCGGTAACCAACCCCGACGTCGCGAAGGTCTGCAATAGGCGAAAAGTTGGCTACGTTCCAGGATGCGGAACCGCTTCTGAAATTTCAGCAGCCGAAGAACTCGGGGCCGATATCGTAAAAATCTTCCCGGGTAGCGCGGTTGGAGGACCCGGATTCGTAAAGGACGTTCTCGCACCGATGCCGTGGTCGTCGATCATGCCGACCGGTGGTGTTGATATCACCGAGGAGTCGCTTCGACCGTGGTTCGAAGCTGGTGTTGTCGCGGTGGGTATGGGTTCGAAGCTGGTGTCTGCCGACATCATCAAGGACAGGGCGTGGGACAAACTCGAACAGCGCAGCAAGGACACGGTCACCCTCATCAAATCCATCCGGGGGTTGTAGGCGGCATTGCCACTCTTTTTCGGCGTGATTCGACTGATCGGCAACTGATCACACACTGACCGATATCAATTCATCAACCAACCAATTCACACAGAAAAAAGGATCAAGACCCCCATGGTCAAGGTAGTTACTTTTGGAGAGGTGATGCTCCGACTCGCCACGATGCGACGAGAGCGTTTTACCCAGGCTCGTGAGTTCGAAGTCACCTACGGTGGTGGCGAGTGCAACGTCGCAGTATCGCTAGCGCAGTTCGGTGTCGATGCAACATTCGTAACAGCGATACCCGATAACGACATCGGGCAGGCATGTGTTAACTACATTCGCCAGTTCGGAGTCGACACCTCTGAAATTCTCCGACAGGGCAAGCGGCTGGGTACCTACTACCTCGAATCCGGTGCGGCAATGCGGGCTTCGAAGGTTGTTTACGACCGGGCAGCTTCAGCAATAGCCGAGATAAAGCCTGGCGATGTCGACTGGGAGCAGGTGTTTGAGGGTAAGGATTGGTTCCATTTCACTGGAATCACTCCGGCGATCTCAAAAACCGCAGCGGCGGCGTGCGACGAGGCGGCAGCAGCAGCCAAGCAGATGGGCTTAACCGTCAGCGCCGATATGAACTACCGAGGAAATCTGTGGAGTGCTGAAGAGGCGCAGGAGACGATGATTCCGATGATGAAGCATGTTGATGTTTCGATCGGAAACGAAGAGGACGCGGAAAAGTGCCTTGGCGTTGCGGCAGAAGGTGTAGATGTAACGACCGGGGAGATCGATCCCAACGCCTACCGCCCTGTTGTTCAGGAGCTTGTCGACAAATTCTGGTTCAAGAAGGTCGCAATTACTCTGCGAGAGAGCATTTCGGCTGATGACAATGACTGGAGCGCGATCTACTTTGATGGCGATGAGATTCTCGTTGGTGCGAAGTACCCCGTTCGAATTGTCGACCGCGTTGGCGGTGGCGATTCGTTCTGCGCAGCGATGATCTATGGACTCAACCAAGGCGGTTGGAATTCTCGAAAGGTTCTCGACTTTGCGGTCGCCTCGTCAGCGATGTCGCACACTTTCCACGGCGACTTCAACCTCGTCAGCGTGAAAGAGGTAATGGCAGTAGCCGGCGGTGACACCTCAGGCCGGGTCCAACGGTGACAAAGCCACGTTTTCTTCGAGATCGGTGAGCTGCAGGATGGCTTGCGTTTGGTTAGCTGTGGAACTACGAATCGCCGGTCATTCCAGTTCGCCGTCGGTTTCGTGGTTTTCTACTAGGTCGAGGTAGCCGGGTAAGACGTCATCGATGTGCACCTGTTCGAGTAGTTCGACGAGTTTTATCGGGGCAGAGTGGCCGATGACTCTGGCACCGGTTTCTTTGTTGATTGCCTCGACCAACTCGTCGATGTGATCGGCTATGCCACCCGTCCCTTCGAGGACATTGATGATCTTGGCCTGATCGTAGGCGATCGAAAATTCACCAAGTGTGCCAGAACGGCCTCCAGCTATTACAGTGGCGTCGCCGGTCTGGATGTTATCGACTTCACGATCCTTCAGACCGCAGCCGGTGTAGACGATGATTTCGTAGCCTCGAGTGTGTGAGTTGTACCGCTCGATGTGCTCGGTGAAACTTTACGTCGGGAGATACCGAGCACGAGCCCGTCTTACGATTTTGCTCCGAGCACCGAGCCGTGCGGGAGCCCGAGGGCGATGCCCGTAACGAGTGTGTAGCTGCGTTTTCCGACTTCCGCACCAAGTTCGTAGATTTTTCGCGAGCTGATTTGGGCACCTCGCCATCGGCGGAGCCCATTACCTCGCACACCATCTTTGGGAATACGGAGAGGCCATCGTAACTGGCGGTTATTTTGTTTGGGTTGGGCATGAATTTGAGTGAATTTTACTCATCATGCCAACCTGTCGTCCTTCGAGTGCCTCAGGAGGACACTTTCTGTGGGGATGCACTCGCCATCATGAAAACGTGCCAATAGCACCACCTAGTAGCCCATTGCTACGCCATCACGGCGGGGGTCGGCTCCTCCGAGCATGGTTCCATGCTCTGTGAACTGGATGCCTTGACCGCCTCCTACTGCGTTGTGCCAATCGGGAGCCACGTGTACCCGGTGGCCGCGCCGTGCGAGGTCCTCTCGCATGTGGCGAGGGAAGCGGTTTTCAAGAAGCAGCATTCCGCTGTCATAGTGCCGGAAGCGAGGTGCCTCGATAGCCTCTTGAACGTTCATCCCAGCATCGATGTGGGCATACATCATCTGGGCAGTCGTATGAAGGATGCCCCAGCTACCTGGAGTCGAGATCGACATTTTTATTTTCTTGTCGCCCGCTCCATAGAAAATCTGTGCCGGAGCGATGCAGAAGTCCTGTTGCTTTCCGGGTCCTATCAGGTTCGGACTATCGGAACCGGGATCAATGTCGAACCACTTGCACATGTTGTTCATGAAGATGCCAGTATCTCCTGCGACAACTGCTGAACCAAACGCTCCACCAAGGGTCTGTGTGATTGTGACGACGTTGCCTTCGGAATCGGCGGTCGCAAAGTGAGTTGTCAGACCGCTGGCGTACTCGGGCTTAATGCCCACGGGAGCGTGGTCAACGCGAGAACGATCCCAGCGTTCAGCAGGAGGTCCCGAGGTTTCGAGCATGCTTATTTCAGCGGCGCGATCGGCTGCATATTCGGCGGAGAGCAACCGATCCAAAGGAATCTCGACCTGTGCAGGATCACCGGCGTACTTTGCACGATCGTCAGCAGCGATGTAGACAGCCTCGACGAGCCTGTGTAGAGAATCGCTCGATCCATAGGGGAGTTCGTCGAAATTGTTCAAAATATTCAGCGTTTCGAGAATCTGGAATCCCGACGAATTCGGTGGCGCAACGCGCACTTCGAATCCTCGGTAGTCGGTGCTCAGCGGTTCTTGCCAGTACGCCCGATAGGCCGCCAACTCTTCTCGACTGATGATTCCACCAGCAGCTTCGAGCCCTGCCTGAATTCGATCGCCAAGTGCGCCTTCATAGAACTCTTTTTGTCCACCTTCGGCGATTGCGGTCAGTGACTCGGCGAGTTGCGGTAGGCGGAAAACGGAACCTGCGCTTAGGCCGGTTCGTTCGACTACTACGGCTTTCTGGGACGATTCGAACCGATCGATTCGCACGAGGTTCTCTTCGATCATGCTGGCATTGAAGGGCGTGAGAGCGACACCCTCGTCGGCATATTGAATTGCATCTCGCATCACTCTCGTTAGCGGTAGCAATCCGTATGTGTCGTGCATCGTCATCCAACCTGAGACATTGCCAGGCACCAACGGCGAGATCGGACCCGTCTCCGCGTTGAGATGGTCGTACATGTCGGGCTGAGCTGCGTTTGGAGCGTGGCCTGAGAAATTCAGCACTCGAGTGCGATTTTCTTTCGCAATGTAGACCAGTGCTATGCCAATGCCACCGACACCCGACATGTAAGGCTCGGCGATGTTGAGCGTGGATGCTACGGCTACGGCCGCATCCATTGCGTTACCGCCGTCTCGCAACACATCGAAACCCGCCCGGGATGCGTACGGGTGCGCCGAAGCGACCATGCCCTTCGTTCCGGTTGCCGGGGCACGTGTCGAACGACCGTGTGTGGTTGCACCCTTAGGGAAGAGGGCATCTGGGTCGATATCGTCGACGTGGTACACAGGATTCGCCTTTCGGTTCTAAGCCAGCGTGGCCAGGTGGTTGCGTGATTCGATTCGCTGTTCATCCGAACCGTACGCCATCGAGTAGTGGCCTTTGTATCCGGTGGTTTCGAGTCGGGTGAACAGGTTGGAGAAGTCGAGGTTGCCTTCGCCTGGGATGAGGTGGACCTCGTAGTCGCCATGGTTGTCGGCGAGCCTGACTTCACCGATTCGGTCGATACCGAACGCATCGAGGAATCCATCGACGCCATCGGGCACGAGATGTGAATGGTTTGCTGTGAACGCCCACCCTAGCTGCTCTGGTGGGATTTCATCAAAATATTCTCGAGTTTCTTCGACTGTGTGAGCCATATAGTGAACTTCGGCTTTGTCGGGTTCGAAGTTCAGGTTTTCGAGCAGGATTTTCTGACCGGTATCGGCTCCGTACTTGCAGATACGTTTCAGTCGATCCATCGACGATTTCTTACGTTCAGGAACGTCGCCCGAGAAGTGGAATCCGGCGTGTACGACCGTCCATGCGCAATCGAGCGAATTGGCAAGATCGACGCTCGCACGCATGTACTCCTCGACCGCTCGTGAAACGTAGGGTGAAAACTCTGCAACGTTCACTGCCGAAAGAGTGTGAAGCCCGATTGAAATTCCGTGCGATTCGCACATGCTCCGAACTTCACGCGCTCGATCAGGTGTCCACGTGGCCATGTGGTTGGATCCTGCGTCGGCGTTGAAATCTAGGAAGTAGAACTCGTTGTCGATAGCCCACTGAACCGCGTCTTCCAAACGGGTTTTGCCAGCGTCGACACCAATACGATCTTTCAGCGACATTCAGTTGATCCTTTATGTGGTATGGCCACGTTTTCTTTGGGTAGTTTTCGGCTCTGGGGGCCTTAGTTCCAATTTTCGTAGAGTCGGCTGTTTTCGAGATCGATAACTTCATACGGTAGACCAATCGCAGCGGCGGCCTGCCTGCCCTCTTCGAGTACCAACCAGGTACCGCCTCGGCCGATCGCACGACCGTTGAGCATGATTAATTCGCCAGCCACCAGTGACATCGATGCCTTGCCTGTTCCAGGATTTACTATCGTCACATCGGCGTCGGCACCCTCGAAGAAGTGCCCCTTGTTTAGCAAACCCATCATTCGAGACGGTGTGTAGCTGAGCTTTGTAACGGCTTCGTCCATGCTGAGTGCCCCGAAAGCGACCAACGCCATCGTTCGTTCGATAGCCACGTTGCGAGGCAGCGAGCCGCCATCAGTTGAAATAGCGTTAACCCGGAAAGTTCCATCGTCGTATTTCGCTGTAGTGAGACTGAATGCGCTCGTTGGTGGGTTCACCGGGTAGCTGAGTGATGCGTCGGTAGCCACCGATTCCCAAATATCCACCGCTTCCTGTCCGGTGACGCGAATGACCCGACCGCCACGCTCAACCAGTGCTGACCCATATCCGTCTCGCAGCGATGCACGCACGCCGTCTTCGTTGGTCGGGTATCCGCGTGCTTTCAGGCAGTTCTGCATCACGTTGTAGATGACATCGCCGTTCTCGTCGCATTTGCCATTTGTGCCGTTGATTTGAGCGAGATACGCCTCAGTGATCCAGTGTGATCGCATACGCTCAATCATTCCGAGGGCTTCTTGAACTTCTTCATGCGGTTGGTCGATCATGCCCCGCGTGTACGAATTAATGTGAGCGACGTGTAGTCGACCTTTACCGGTAATTTCGGGTACTTCACGTAGACCGATCATATCGCTACCGGAGTCTTTTGTCCCAACGTGGAAAGCAACCCATGCGAGCTGCTCGTTTGCCTCTTTCACCACATCGGCAGAAGCCTCAGGGGTGAACGGGTGGTAGCCGCCGAGCATCTTTACGCCGAAACCGCCACGCTTTTTTACCTCGGATATTGCATCACGTAAAACCGAAGGTCGTGGATCGTCTTCGGAGACCGTTTGGTGAGGGACGAGTCCCATAAGTGAAGCGACGTTGAGACCGGCACCCCGCTTTATCATGCCTTCCGACATCATCGTCGGATCGCCAGCGAGGTCGAGTGCGGTCGTTGTGCCCGATTCGACCAACATGGCGTGCCCGAACGCCCTGTCGACGCTTCCCTGGAACGGACTTGACAGGTGGGCGTGGGTGTCGATGTGTCCCGGCATCACGATTTGGTTGGAAACATCGATGATATCGTCGGCTGATTCCGGCGGGATCGTCTCGACTACAGTGGCGATCTTGCCGAGGCGAATCCCGACATCGAACTGGCCATCGATTTGGTTAGTTGGATCGACCACGCGACCGTTTTTCAGCACGGTATCGAATCGCTGTGAATTACCCAATTTGAGATTTTTCCTGAAATGGATCGAGCACACAGTGTGGTTTTACGGCGATTCTACAGTTGCGTGGACATTTGGAGTGCCATTCTCGTGAAAGTGGGTGCGGTAATCGCGCCGTAATGGAAACGGTAATTTGAAGGTAACCCTGACGCAATTTGAGTGCCCAGATTATATTTATATAGACGGCGTGCCGGGGAGATTCATAACTAACTAAATGGTTGCCTGCCGCATGTTGCGAATGAATCTCCCCGGCACGTTTTCGCGTCTGGGTATTTTCATATGGCGTTTGAATCCCGACATCCGACGCTGGGCATGGCTACACTCTGGGTCTTGTAAGTGCCAATGAATATTCAGGATTCCGCAGCGCCTGTTTCGAATGTCTCGGTCGGTCGACCGGGGTTTGACGCGCTGATCGTCTATGCCGGGCGTGGCCTGCGCGACATGGGGCGCGGGTTGATCGCGGTCATTCTCGCGATCTATCTTGCTGAAATCGGTCTTTCCATTCCGCAGATCGGACTTGTGCTGGGCGCCAGTCTCGTTGGCGGATTCCTGTTTTCGCTGGTGGTTATGTTCACGGCGAATTCGATCTCACGCCGTGCGTGGTTCGTGATCATCGCCGTGATTACCGCTCTCACCATCGTGATGTTGTTCTTCACTGAAAATGTGTGGCTGATAGGGCTCGCTTCGTTCTTCGGTTCGTATGCCGGCAGCGGGATGCACTGGGGACCGAATCTCCAGCTTGAGCAAGCGTCCCTCACCGAAATTACGAACGCTCAAACCCGCACTCGAGCCTTTTCGAATCTTTCTGTTTCTTCGGCTGGTGGCCGAGCGATCGGCAGTGCTCTGGTCGGAATTGCCACGTATTTGATCGGAGTTCGAGATTGGGAGATCGTCGACGCCTACAAGGTGTTGCTGGTGATCTATCTCGGTATCAACCTGCTCAATGCGGTTATCTACCTAGCGCTATCGGCGGCCATTGAATCACGAGCAAGTGTCGGTCAGCTACTCGTCAATCCGTTCAAAACACCGTCACGAAAGCCGATCCTGAAAATATCGAGCCTGTTTGCGGTCGATTCGTTCTCGGGAGGGATGATTTTCGATGCGTTCTTCGCGCTGTGGATGGTCGATAAATACGGTATGAATGAAGGCACGATCGCTGCCATTATGATCGCCACGCAAGGGCTCAATCTTGTCTCGATCTGGCTTGCACCGTCGGTCGCTAAAAGAATCGGGTTGCTCAACACGTTCGTTTGGACCCAGGTTGCTTCGAATATATGTCTCATTTCGTTTGCGCTCGCGCCGAGTGCCGCTCTGGCGGCTGGCATCTGGATGCTTCGCGGGATTTTCGACGAGATGGACGTCCCGACAAGGCAGTCGTACATGATGGCTCTCGTCTCGCCCGAAGAACGGACGGTCATGGCGGGATCGGCGAACCTGGGTCGAGGACTGGGTCGAATGCCCAGTTCGACCGTTACCGGATTCCTATGGGCAGGGGCGTACACGGTTGCACCCTGGTTAGTTGGTGGTGGCTTGAAGCTGGCGTACAACTTCGCCATTTACTTCTCGTTCAGGAACGTTGAGGTACCCGAGGATGTTGATTGACTCGGGTGGTTCTTTTGGAATGGTGATGTCGAGAAAGCAAGTATCGATTTCTAGGGTGTAGTAGAGCGGAGTCGAGGGGTTCTTTGGTGCATCGATCACCCGCGTCCTGAGTACATCATTGCCTTTGTGATGTCGATCGTTTCGAACGGCAGCCCGGTCGCTTCCATCGCACGTTCGCCACGTGGTGTGGTGAGGATCGTTCCGCCTCGGCCAACGACTCGTCCCCTTATCATGATTAGTTCTCCGCCAACGAAGCCGTAGCTTGCCTTGCCGAGATCGGGATCGATGATGGTGATATCGGCGTCGAGCCCTTCCGTCAGTCGACCCTTCGATTCGAGACCAATCATTTTTGCCGGATTCAGGCTGAGTTTCTGCACCAATTCGAGTGGTTCTAGCGCACCGAATATCACCAGTCGCATCGACTGTTCGATGTTCACGTTTCTTGGCAGCGCTCCAGCGTCGCTTCCAACCGCGTCGATGATGAATTCACCCTCGGAGTCTTTTGCAGCTGTGAGTTGGAATGCCGATTCGGCACTGTTTACCGGAAAACTCATAGGCAGATCGGTGTTGCCAGCGTCGAAAAGCTCAACCCCACGTTCGCCTGAGACCAGCACTAGCCCTGTGCTAGTTTCTTCGACCGTAGATGCATAACCATCTCGTAACGCTGCGCGAATACCGTTGTCGGTTGGATCGTAATTCCTCAGGCGCAGACAGTTTCCAACGACATCGGCAAGAACGTTGCCGTTTTCATCGCACTTGCCGAGCGTGAAGTTGGGTCGAGCAAGATGGACCTCGGAAACGACTTGCTGCCGCAGGGATTCAACGATTTGAAGCGCCTCTAGAATCTCTTCTTCGACCGGGAGTATCGAGCCACGGCAGTATGCGTTGATATGGGCGAGGTGCACTTTGCCAGTTCTGCCGAGAAGCGACGGAACTTCTCGCAGACCGTCGAGACGTGATCCCGTTTCTGTGGTTCCGACGTGGTAGGCGACATAACCCACGAGTTGATTTGCAGCTGCGATGAATCGTGATGTTTCTTCCGGGGTGAACGGGTAATAACCGCCCCAGAGCTTGATGCCAAGCGAACCAACATCAAGTGCTTCGCCAACAATTTCGAGGATTGAATCGGCACTCAGCCGACCCTCAGGAACGGTCTCGCCCGGTTTGAGGTAACCGAGACTGCCCACGTTTACCCCTGAGCCACGTGCGACGATGCCAGCCCGCAGGGCATCCATGCTTCCACCGAGGTCGATCACAGTGGTCGCTCCCGATGCTGCGACCATCTGCAAACCAAGACCTCGTATTCGACCAAGGCCGGCAGCATTTGACACGTGGACGTGGGTGTCAATCATCCCCGGAATAACCCACTGACCGGTTGCGTCGATTAAGTCGTCGGCCAGGGCGGGATTGATCGCTGGGTCGATTCGTTCGATCCTGCCGTTTGAGATCGCCAAGTCGGAAATCTGATCGAAATCTGTATCAGCGTCGAGCACACGGCCATTTTGAATTAGGAGATCGTAGTTACCCAAACCAAACTCCAAGTCATTTGAGTTTTCCTGAACCCTGTGAACCTATATGGAGATTCATGCAGCAGAATTGAGTGCAGTTTATTCACTAATTTCAAGCTGGTGTTCGTGAATTACCAGTCCCCGCGGTGTTGATCCAGATTTGAATACTTCAATTTGGTCAATTAGCTGGCGATCTAGGTCTTCACCGAGGAAGGTGCTCAAGTGCCGAGACCAGCAGAAATAGCCGGAAACAGGTATTTTTCGCTCGCGACGAAATCGGTCGGTTTTGAGTTCAAAATGAGTCAATATTCTTGATTTTTCACCTTCTCAGTGCTACGTTTGCAGCATCTTTCCGCGGTGCGCGTCAACCAATGAGGAACCGGCATTCCCGGTGCGTCATCAGCACACCCAAAAAGGTGGAATTGAGTTCAAGGCTCGGTTTTACTAAATAGGAGCACGATATGACGGAACCAGTACGATTTGAGGCCGAAGACGTTAGTCCGCAAGAGGGCGGACGCGGAATGGTTGCCGAGGCGGCAACGTTCGTGGCTTCAGTTGAACGATTGGTGATCAGGGTTCGCAGCGCGAAGCTCAATGATCACACACAGATGATCGATAATCTCCAGGCTTGGATTGACCGCGCAATGGCAGGCGGCATCGACGTTCTTCGGGACGGCGACCAGATCCTGGGTACGTTGAGTGCCAACGTTGGTGAAATGATTCATTCTCGAACAATGCTTCGGCGAATCGTCTCACCGATGGTTGGACTCACTGTACTTGCTGGAGCACTTGCAGCGGCGACGGTCACAGTGTCGGGTGTTGAGGCGTTGTTCCTCTCCACACCGCTTGAGATCGTATTTGCGGCAGTGATTTTCGGTATTGCTGGTAGTGCGTTTGCAGTTCTTCTGCGAACGGTCACGATGCAGCTTGAGTACACCGAAAAAGTGGCGCTGTTTATGGTTGGATTGGCACGACCGCTTGTTGGTGGTGTGCTGGCTCTGGCAGTGTTCGCACTGTTCGGTGCTGGAATCATCTCACTACCGCTGGTTTCTGATCAGGAATCAACCACGCGAGTGGCATTTCTGGCAGGTCAGGGCGGATCCGGAATTATGGCGGGCCAGCTAGCGCTGTTCGCTTTTGCATTTGGCGCCGGAATCCTCGAGGGTTACCTCACACCTCGTTTCTCACGAAGCGTTGCACGAGTTGCCGACAGAATTAGCTCTGTAACTTCGTAGCACTTCAAGTACGAAAATGAAAAGACCGGTCCATTCATTTGGAGCCGGTCTTTTTGTATTGTGGGATGTGATATTGGGAAGTACGGCAGAGACGGATTGATTCGAATTTCCCGAGGCTATGTCATCCTGAATTCATTTTCAGGATCTCAGTCCACGATACTCTACAATCATGCCCAAAGCGCCAAACCGCTACTTCGTTTATATCCTCGCAACAGATGGAAAATGCTGCACAACCGCGTTACCCGCGATCTGGAGAGGCGCATTTGGCAACACAAGAATCAGGCTGGTTCGATTCATAAATCGAAGTATTGAATTAGTGATCTAGTTTGATTCGAGGAAACAGCCGGCGTATCTGCCGCGATAACCAGAGAGCAGCAGATCGAGACGTGGCGCCGGCGGTGGAAAATGAATCTGATTGAGTTTGAAAATCCAGAGTGGGTGGATTTGTCGAGTGGCTGGTACGGGTGAACGTTATATCCTGAAAATGAATTTAGGGTGACAATAGCACTGAGTTTTCTAGTTGCTCAACCACAGACAAAGATCTACGGCGTCGAGGGTTGGCAGTAAGATCGCAAGTGCGATCAGTGAATCAGCTATTCGCCCACCAGATGATCGCGGCGAAAATTGCGACGTAGAAAACCGCTCGTATTATCAGTTGGCGAACGGTAACACTACGGCGACCATCGGGATCGCGATCTCCGCCACCTCTGTTCCACATATTCACGTGAACACCTCCTGCGGGTAGAAGTTTCTAAACTTCACCTTTGAAAGCAGCCAGCTGCTCGGCGAATGTGAAAACGGCAGGAAGTCCGCCAGTGTGCAGGAAGATGACCGTTTCGTCTTTGCCGAACCCGCCTTCTTCGACCTGATCAATCAAAGCCGCCATTGCAGTGCCCGTGTAGTTCGGATCGCAGATGATCGCATCGGTCTGCGCCGCAATGTGAATCGCCTCGGCAACTTGCGCAGTCATCACGCCATAGCCTTCGCCGACGTACTGGTCGAATACCCGCATGTCGCTCTGCTCAAACGTAACGGGCAGATCGAGAAGCTCCTGGATGTCCTTGTTGTGTTCGAAGATGTAGCCTTTGAGCGGCACGTCGTAGTTGACCGTAACGCCCGTGAATTTCCAATCGAGTCCCATCGCCTTCGCAGCAATAATCAGACCGCAGAGCGAACGACCTGCTACTCCGATGATATGGACGTTTTTGAGACTGTTTTCCTCGATTTGCTCGAGTATTTCGATGCCGGCCTGAACGAACCCGACCATTCCAACGATGCGAGGAAACAGATAGTTCTGAATGAGATAAGGCTTGTGCCCTTCGGCTTCGAGTTCTTCTTTGAGTTTGGTTGCGTAACCCTCGGCATCGCCCGACTGGTATTCGTCGAGTAGGTGGAGTTCTGCGCCAAGAATCTTGTCAATCAACAAGTTGCCTTGAACGTTCCGGTTCGCCGCGTTCCTGAGAACGAGGATGTAGCGCATGCCGATCTTGTTGGCAGCTGCAGCGGTCATTCTGGCGTTGTTCGAGTGGTAGTCCATGATGTTGATCATCACGTCGTAGCCTTCATCGGCAACATGCGGCATCTCGAACTCGTAGTGGCGCGCCTTGTTTCCGCCGTACGCCAGACCCGTCATGTCTTCACGCTTGATCCATATCTTAGGGCCACCCAGCCGTTCGGTGAGTCGCGGCATCTCTTCGAGCGGAGTCGGCAGATGTGCGATCTCCATCCGAGGGAGCCTGTCGATGTGAGCTTGAAGTTCGTTGGGCGTGAGGATCTTTGTTGTTGTCATGGTGCGGTGGATTGTAGTGGCGAGCGAGCGACTTCGATAGTTCGAGGTGAATATCGGCTGGGTTAGGGCGCTCTGAAATTGATTATTTGTCACCCTGATGAAGATCGAGGTCAAACTTCCGGCGGAATCTACCGTGAGGCAAAGCTCAAATCGTTACTTCGTATACATGTTCGCGAACCGAACCAAGATGCTCGACACAGGTGTAACGGGCGAATTGCGCCAACGAATATGACAAGACAGAACTGAGTTTGGCTTGGAGTACACCTCGAAACATGGAATTGTCGACCTAGTTTGGTTCGACGAGCCGAGCGATGTTGAATCGGCTTTGATAAAGAAGAAGCAAATCAAGAATTGGTGGGGAGACCGGTGAAATTCTGACTTCACTATAGGGGCATATGCGATGCTGCCCATGACCTGCACCCGATAGCGTTACCATTCATTATCTCCGATTTGCGACTATCTGAAGCCTTGGCATGAATGCCTCGGACGCTGGCGGACGATACCCAAGTGAGCTATGGGGTCGGACTAACATAGCGAGGGTACAGGTTTATGGGACAGATCTATGCTGCGGTTGCTCTCTGATTCTTGGGTGATAAGAACAGGTAAACCGTTGTCCCGATCTATGTTCCACCGCGCCTTAGACTGCAAATATAGAAGCTTCTCGGCATGTCATTCCACTGCCGCAAGGCTTCGCACATGTACTAAATCTGACTATGCTCTGTCAGGATCCGTGTAATTGTTCGGTAGGATGTTTGCGATTCGATCGTGTTGGTTTCAGATAATCCGGTGTGGGTTATTAGGGCCTTCCATAAGGTCCAGCCGCGAGCCCGTGCCCATGTTGCCTCGTCAAGGTTAAGGGCACTGCGAAACGCTTTTCTACTTTCGCCGCTAAAGGCTGTCCATGCGATTGCGAGGTCGCACGCAGGATCACCGACAGAGATTCCGCCAAAGTCGATTACCGCAGATAATTCACCATTTTTTACAAGCAAATTTCCAAGGGCGATATCGCCGTGGATCCAAATCGGAAATTTAGTCCATTTTGATTCGAGGGCGGTATTCCAGACATTCGTGATTGCTTCGGTATCAAGATTATCCCCCCGCCTTCCTCGTTTAAGGAGTTCAATCGCCTGACGGGTTTCATCATCGTAGAATGCAAGCTCGCCACCTCGTTTACCTGGACCGGGGACAGGGGCATGAGTCGAGTCGATTTGCTGTAGTGCCATTAGGAATTTGGCAAGTGATCGCGCAAATTCTGGAAGATGAGCGATGTGTCCAGCTGCGGCAGTTTCTCCCTCAATCCAGCCGTTTACTGACCACTGCCATGGGAAGCCTAAGGCCGGTTCACCGATTGCAATTGGAGTAGGTATAGGCAATGGAAGAAATGGCGCTAATTTCGGTAGCCAATCGTGTTCTTTCTGAATCTGATGAATATATCGCGCAGCACTCGGGAGTCGCACTGACATTTCATCACCGAGCCGGAACGTTCTATTGTCCCATCCGTTGGGTAGAACTTCTGTGACAGCCAGATCCACCCAGCAAGGGAACTGTTGAGCGATCAAGCTCTTAACAAGCTTGGGGGTGATGTTCATACTGAGACTACATTCCGCAAGTTTGAAATCGGCAGATTGATCCAAAACTCTAATGCATGAATGCTTTAGCAGTATCAGATTGGGTCATTTTATGTGGTTGCATCAGCGCATGAAATGATTGTTTTAGGAGATGGGTCATCCGAAAAGAACAAATCTCAACTGGGATTCGCCGATCAAATAGTCGCCTGATAGTCGATTGTTAGCCCTGGCCAATTGCAGTGATTCTGAAAGAACCGTAAGCTTTGCTCAGCGTACGGAGTATCGCTTCGGATATCGACTTCTTAGATATCGTATTGGTCGGATAGTTTTTTCGAACCTCAGGCTGTTGTGAAGACGATTAAGAGTGGAAACGCAATGCAGGTCGATTTTGACAATTTTAGAAGTGATGATCAATGGAAAGCTAATCCTGCTGAATCGATTGGCCTAGCATACGGTTGGGTGATCGCAAGGCTTGTGTTTCGGATTGGTCATGCTCGTTGTGTCACCTTTTAGCTAGTGATGATTTATTACCTTTTTATAATTTCTCCATATAGCGGTTATAGAACTGAATAGTTACAACTGAAAGCGAATCATTTGCTCAAAACCTCAATTAAACGCTGAGTAACTAATTTCTCTTCCCCGTCTTGCAAATTGGCCATGTTTGCCGCCAATCCATCGCGGTTTCGGGCGATGTAAATTCTCGGGGTACCGTCGTGTAAAGCTTGCCAAGCTTCGTCAATCCGATCCTGATTTTGCTCAAATTTAATCACACAGTTTGGAACGTGGAATTTCATGAAATCTTGCTCGATGCTTGAGCTTATTCCGTCGATTCCCTGAAGACGTTCGTTGATGTACTCGGCTTTCTTTCTCATAGAAACCTGGCGGCTCTCATCGTCAGATTCGACGAACAGTTGTAACGCTGTTGCCATGCCGATCATGTCTTCACGACCGACCTTTTGGGGCCTGCCTACCGCCATGTGTGGACCACTGTTCATCAACGCTGCCTCGATCAGATCAGCTCGGCCTGCGAGTAATCCAGTCGATTGGGGACCACCGATGTACTTACCTCCCGAATAGGTGACGAGATCTGCACCTTCATCAATGTACTTAGTGAGGTTAGTTTTTGGAGGTAGCATCGCCGCTCCGTCTACGATCACAGGAATGCCCCCTGCTCTGGCGATTTTTACTACTTCTGGAAGGGTGAGTCCTCCAGGAGGATCGCCGTAGGCGAATGTGAACAAAATAGCAGCAGTTTTGTCGGTAATAGCCGCCGACATTTCTGTTTCATTTGCACCGTCGGTATTGCCAGCGAGAACGACTCGAGCACCGGCGTATTCATGCACTTTCATGTAGCCAGACGGATTCGATCCTTGTGTGAGAATTTCGTTTTTCAGTCCCGTGGTGTCAGGAAGCTGCGCAATCTTCCCCTCATCGGTACCGGTCATCACCGCCGCGGTAGCGAGAACAAGCCCACCGGCTGCACCGGAACAAATTAATCCGGCTTCCGCTCCGGTAATTTCTGCGACAAATTTGCCTGTCGCACGTTTTAGTTCAACGAGATCGATAAACGATTCGGCTGCGAGGCTCATTGCCTCTCGAACTTCGGGGCGCATCTTCGATCCGCCATGAGTGGTGTGGGTACCGCCTGCATTGATC
>CAJXEJ010000019.1 GCA_913052475.1 uncultured Dehalococcoidia bacterium | reverse complement strand
ACGACACATCTATCACTCACGAATATCACTCTCTGGAAACGGACTGAACTTAGGCTGATTCCCAACGAAAAACGAATCTTACGAGCAAGGGCTGGATGAACTGTATACGGAAACAAATCTTAGATCAGATAGGACGTCGGCATTCCATCGACCCTATACAGAATTCGCTAATTTTGACCCATACGCATAACCCTTGGGGGGGATATTTTGCGCACCGATGAGATCAAACCAATCGAGATCGCCAAGAATATCGCGCCGATCACGCCAACCAGCACGCCAACCGATTGCCAGTCGACATCAAGTATAACCGGTGGCACAACCCGTACTCCCTCACCCGATGTAACCAGGAAAGGAATGATCGTCGCACCCATTCGCATGCCGAGCAATCCACCGACAAGCACCGCTGGCACAAGCACCATCAGCAGCTCGAACGCCACCAGCCCAAGCACCTGCCGGGTCGTTAAGCCCAGCGTTCTAACAACGGCATACTCCGTCATTCGAGAAGCGAATGTCACCTGTGAATAAACAAGGAAGCCAACCGCGCTCGCAGCAAGCACCGTCGCAAAGGCAATCGCCAGCAACGCACGCCAACCAGCCGAAATCAAAGGATCGACAGCCGCATCCTGAAGCAGCTGGTCCTGCGCAATCAATGAAGGCGGGGTTACACTACGCTTCCTCATCTCATTGCCAACCTCCGAAGGAGACGCCTCGCCCGTACTGATCCACACCTCGTTAGCCTGCTCAGCATTCCGCATTTTGTTAGCGTTCAGGGCCATCCACGTGGATCGTATATCAGCAACGATAAAAGTCGAAAATTCGGGATCAAGCGTCGGGAAATAGTCGGCAGTTCCGGTCAACCGAACCGGCACGCTGTTGCCCTGAACATCGACATTTATCCGCTCGCCCTCGTTGTATCCGCCACGATCCATAAACCCAGTGCTTGCGATCACCGGAATCGGCGCATTGACCGATCCCACCGTAACTCCCCGCAGCTGCGTAACAACCACCGGGTTCCACGTCATCACCGCCAAACCCTGATCCACCGGGTCGACGTCCTCAGTCGATTCCGCATCTTCTTCATCATCCGTCACATTTGGCACCACGTACAAAGGCTCAAGCCGCGCCCGGTATTGATTCAACCCCGGTTCAACCGTCATCCACGAAGAGTCCTCATTGAACTCCTCGACAATCCGAACCTCACCGCTCTCCAAAACAAATCCAAGCTCATCAATCTCAACCGATCCAGCATCGAGGAATGGCGGCTCTGTTCGGCTAAACCTGCCACGCTCAACGTTCGGCAAACCCACACCAATAAACTCTAGCGTCAACGGGGGAATCGGATTTACACCCGTGTAATCGATCTGACTGAGCGAACCAGCAATCGTGCACCAATTTGGCGGTAGATGAACCTGCGCAACGTCGCACTTAAACGGACGCCCTGCCGCAGGTCTCGGCAGCAACGATCCGAGATTCAGAGTGAACAACCTACCGGTCGAATCACTCACTCTTGCTGCGATTCGCGAATCAGCGCGTCTCACCGTAGGGCGAACCTTCAGCGTCACCCAGCGAGACTCCGGTGGAATCGGAATACCCGTCCGCGAGTCGGTGAGTCGATCCATCTGATCGTCCAGCGAAACCGAAGAAAAATCAGGCCTCGACCACGCGATCTCTGTCATCGGATCGGGATCAATCCCGAGATAGGTAAATGTGCTGCCAACGTCTGCTGCCAGATCGACTCCGACAGTCCGGAAAGCAGGAGCAGCCGACTCCACACCAGGCGTGCCAGCGATCCGCCTGAACGTCTCCCCTGCCTGCACACGATTCGTGTACGAAACGCCGTTCACACGAAGATCAGCACCCGACTGATAGCGAGCCCTATCGGCAGCACTAACGTCGAGAGTCCCCGCAAAACTTGAAGCGAACACACCCAGACCAGCCGTCAGAATCATTAGAAGCGACAACCGTGAATAGTGCCTCGGATTCCGCGCCATCTGCCACAACACCAACGTAATCGCCGGAGAGACAAGACCCGATATTCGAGGCAGTGCAGTCAGCCTCGCTACCACCTCAACAAGTGCCGGAAACGCCCGAAGAGCGACGAACCCGCCAAACGCCAGAACCAGCGCAGGCATGGCAACGTTGATCTTGTCGACCTGTGCTGCTCCAACGCCTGGAACATCAACAAATGAACCCTCGCTGGCAAGCTGCGAAGCAAACGCAAGCAGCAAGCCAAAAAGTGCCACATCGAGGTAGTACTTCTGCATCGCACCCTGTGCCGAGGGTCTAGTCGATTCCCGCACGCTCGTAACCACGGTGCGTTTTGCAGCAAGTGAAGCCGGGATCACCATAGCCAAGAACCCGACAATACCCGTCAGAATAGAAACAAAGTAAGCCGTCTGCCCCAGACTCGATGGCAACGGATTTCCGTCGTTCAGGCCGCTAAACAGCGGAATCACGCCGAGCCATTTCACCAGTAGCGCAGCAAGGGGCGGAGCGATGGCCACTGCCAGCAATGCAACGATCGCACCCTCGATCACGAACGCACCGGTCACCTGCCGTACCGTTGCAGCACGAGTTCGAAGTCGAGCAATATCACTCGTCTGGGTCTCGACCATCAATATTGACATAGTACCGACGAAGTAGAGAACCACCACTGCAATTACTGAGAACACGACCGTCATCGGTAAACGACTGAAAAATGTCTGCTGCTGGTTTCGAGCAAGTACATCCTGAAGTGGAATATTTTGCGAATAGCTGTCGATCTTGGGTTGAAGCTGCGCTTTTAGTTCATCAAACCCCAAAAGCAGCTTGTTCGCACCCGATGCCTTGACCTTAGACGAATCGACATGGAATCGCCAGAAATACCGAACGGTCATCCCCGGCAAATACGGTCCGACCTGCGACTCAAAAACACCGGGCTCGGGAACAAACGGAAGGAAATTCAGATCGGTATCGTCGAACCCGAACTGGCTGTCTAGTTCAGTCCAAAATTCCGGATCCTGCTGCCCTTGAGCAAACGTTCCCGAGATTCGAACCGCAATCGAATCGTTCACGTCGTCCCAGAACGGCGAAACATCAACGACGTCGCCCACCGCAACCCCGTAAGCCTGCGCCGCCGTTTCCTCCAGCGCAACATCGATGAGCAACTGGCTCAGCTCACCCTCGCCTACTTCAGACGATGGCCAATCACCCTCAGTCAGTAGCGAGTTCACCTGCAAATCAGGCGCGTTCACCAGCACGGCGCGCCATGAACCATCGGTTTCGGGAACTACGGCTTCTGGATCGGGATCAGCGTTCTCAGGTGGCTCCACCAACAATGTTGGCGAGCCGTACGTCAACGTCATGTCTGTCGCCACCGACGACGCGATCTCGTCGACAGCTGATTCGACCAATCCCAAAAGCTCTTGATTGCTCGCCGCATCAACATCGGTTTCCCGACCCGATATGACGATGTCGTGGTTTGCCCCACCGCCGGCAGAGATCTCACGCTTCAGTGCGATATCGCCCAGTGAGTCGAAGTAGATAACACTCGCAGCGATCGTCACAACTGCCGAAACAACACCCACAGAAACGACAGTTAACATCGGCCAGTGCGAGCGAGTTCGCCGACCTACAAATGCAAGGAATGATCGTGGTCCCATATCAACCACTCTTTCCTGAATCGCGCACCGTGTTGGCAACGTTGATCCGGCGCACCGCGATCGAATCAAAAACCATCAACGCAATAAATACAGTAACGAGGGCCACCGTAAGACCGCCGACGTAGTTCCAGTTTGTCGAGAACACCATCGGTGGCAACTGGCTCACCTTCGAATCGGTCTGTGAGGCGGTATCAACGGCTATCCGAGCCATGATGAGTCCCGTTCCGATACCTGCGGCAACTCCGACCACCAGCACAACCAGCTGCTCAACGACGCTAACGACCATCAATCCGCGCTTCCTCGCTCCGAGGGAACGCAGCACAGCCAGATTGAAATGATCACCAGCCGGTCGCATAGGTGCGAACGTAAGGAATCCCAGAACTGCCAGACCAATCGCCAACACCGCAGTGACTACCGAAGCACCTCGCCAGCCTGCCACCGCCAGCGGAGTCACCACCGATGACTGCCGCATCTCTTCTCGATCAACCACGCTATGCAACCCACCAACAGTCGAGGAAATCGAATCGACCACATCCGCTGTAGCCTCATCATCCAGTCCAATAAACATCTCCTGAGCAACACCTGCCGAGTTCGCACTGCTCAGCGTGAGGTGCGCCCACAACTGCGCTAGGTCGACCACACCAAATCCGCCGGCTTCTGGATTTAGCGTCGGGAACAAATCGGTCACACTAACAATCTCGACAGGAATCGAGCGACCAAACGCATGGACTACAGTCATGTCGCCAACTGCGACGTTATTCGACTCCAATGCCAACTGGCTAAACAGGATCGGCACAACTGCCGAACTGGAACGAACCGCTCCACGAATCCCGAGATCTGTACCGATCCCAAGATCAACTTGTAAACCATTGTCCGATCGTGACTCGTCGCCGATTCGTCGGTTGTAGACAAATCCAGTCGTACCGGTATCGACACCCTTGGAAGATGCCAACGGGTTCCACAAATCGACATTGCTGTCGAACCCGTCGATAACTACAAGCTCCGAAGAACCGCCAGACGTTTCAAACATCAAATCGTCGACCTGAACACTCGCCTGAGTTCCAAGCTCGTCAGGTGACAGCTCGAAAAAGGTAATCCCAACAATCTCGACCGGACGTGAAGCAACACTCGGAATCGCACCCAACCGCACCTGCCAGTCGTGACTCGTCACCGGCCCCAGATCAACCGAATACGACAGACCGTCCGCATCGAGCAATCGAACGCTCGCACGAATCCTTCTCTCTATAACGTCCGACCTCATTCTGAAACCAACGCGCGACGCTATGTCTGGTACGCCCAACGGCTCCAGGTTTGAAGTCGATTCCAACTCCACAACTAGCTCCGCAACGTCATCCTCCGCATAATCGCCCCTAAACAGGCCGATCTCGCGAAATTCCGAAGGCTCTATCGCCAGAAGTTCGAACGGCGCACCTTGCCCACCAAGTCGAATGTCACCAGTGGTACGCAATCCCCCCGAGACTCCCTGAACGCCGTCGAGTGCTCGAACATTCTCAAGAATCTTAGTTCTTGGACCACTCCCCAGATCGACCGGGAACAACCGCAGATCAGCCCCCACCTCGTACCCCGATTGATCGACCGAACCCTGCTGCAAAGTCGCAGCGACAGTCGCCGAAAGCATCGCCGTACCTGCTGCCATACCGAGAATCGCCACTGGCCACGCGTATGTCAGGGGAACCCGGGCAAACAACGCTGAAATCAGGTGTGCCCACGCCGGTCCTCGCCGTGTTAATCCGCTCGAAAGAAGCCGGGCAGCCGGCGGCATCACCCGCAACGAGAACATCACCGCAACGCCAAGGAAAATCGCAGGTGCGAATACCAGCAACGGATTTACCGAGACGATCTGCTCACTGCCCCCTTTCGCTGTTACCACCGACGATTCTGTCGAAAGGTCCCACAAAATCACGCCGCCGAATATGAAAAACAACAAATCGAGATACTGACGCTGGAAGAAGGGCTTTCCCTCGACCCGCCGACTCGAAATCTGCTCGGAGCCAATCGCTCTTCCTCCGCCCTTCCATACAATCCATTGCATGTAGAGAAGTACGGTCAACGCACCAATCAACGCCCAGCCAAACGCTTGCCACGTCAGAAATACAGGCATATCCAGTCCATACCTGATCGACTCGTATTCCGGCATCAGCCCGATCGCGTTGATCACCCCAAACGCCAAGAACGGCGCTATCACAGCAGGCGCAACAACCAGTAGTAACGACTCGAAGAAAAATAAGACTGCGACCTGTCGCCTACCCGAACCTCGCGCCCACATCCGAGCAGTACCCACACGCCGGCGCGCCGTTAGTACTCCCGCCGCCATGATCGAGTAATAACCGGCTGCAAGAAGTAGCACTCCTCCCATCATCAAAGTGGGAATTCGGGCGAAACTGATCTTCTGTGCAAGCGATCTGAGCGGATTCTCAAGCGCCCAAATCGCCTTTGACTCCGGCAATCCTCGCCGAAGCTCATACCCAACCGAATCGACCTGCTCTGCAGTAAACGCCGGACTCTGTCGCTCGAGTAATCCAGGATCGAGGTACACAAGCCACCGGCTTTTTCCGATCGATGCCGCACCACCTGTTACCGACCTAAACAACCCGTCACGAGTGAAAAACAAAGGCAGCATGTACCGGGCAGTCGGTGCCGGTCGACCCGGCTCCGTGACTTCCGGTCCAAGTCCCACCCAGAATTCTGCGTCGATGTCTTTAGGGCTGAACAGTCCGACCACACGAACCATCAGATACGGAGGGTCAACCGGATTCGGTGTCAGCCAGATCTCGCTGCCAACTTCTATCTCGAGTCGCGCCGCCCGTTCCGCAGGTACAACAACTTCAGCAACTCGATGAGTATCTTCCTCGCTAACGATCGAAAGGGGTGCTCGTCCCTCCACCATCTCGACTTCATCAAGGAATCCATCGAATCGGTGCAACACGGCGATATCGGATTTGGGACCACCCCTAATCGTTTCGGGATCGATCGCCCAGAAGTGACCTCGCGTATTTGATGCCTGGTTAACGTTGACCACCAGGTCGCCAAGTTCGTCGAGTACCGTATCCACCCGGTCAGTCGCAGCGGAAACAGAAATATCCGTAAGCGGAAGTTCGTCGACAACCACCTGCATATTTCGATGCGAAGCCGAAAGAGTGTCGAGCGTCGAACGCAATCCGAGCGATTCGACCGTGCTGAGATACATCGGAGCACCAGCGAGGATAGCAGTCATCACCAGCACGCCCACTGCAAGGGCAAGCATCTGGTAGGAATCAGCGCGCAAACGCCGGCAGAAAATCAACAAGCTAGATCAGAACCAATCACAAATGAAAATGCTGTACACAACACCTGTCATGCGGACAGAGGAAACCCCAGCCCCGTGTCTCAATTACAACGCAAAATTCTAGCCGATACCAATGACTCCCGAAGCAATCATTTCGTTGATTTCCTTGTCGGAGAATCCTACCGAAGCCAGTATCTCCCGAGAGTTATCGCCAACACCCGGTGCGGCACTCGTAATCTCACCCGGGGTCGATCCGAGCTTCACCGGTATCCCAACGTGACGCTGAACCTTCTTTGACTGCCCGTTACCGGCAACTTCAACCACCATCTCGTTGTGGATCACCTGAGGTTGCTCAATCGTCTGGTCGAGACTCATCACCGGCATACAGAGAATATCGACAGCATCGAATTTAGGAACCCAGTAATCGCTCGGGCGCTTCTCGATCTCAGCCTGAATAATCGCCTCCAATTCAGGCGCATTCTCAGTCATCAGATCAACCGTTGAAAAACGTTGGTTCGTCGACAAATCCTCGATCTCGAGAACCTCGCAGATCGACTGCAACGGATTCGGCTTGAACAACCCGGTCAAAACCATGTAGCCGTCAGCTGCCAAGTACACGCCTCCGTCAAGCGGATTTCCAAGATGATCGGCTTCAGACGTCGAATTCGCGACAGTGGCAATACCCCACGCCTCCATCCATAGCACAGCGTCGATCAACGCCACTTCAACCTTCTGTCCAACCCCCGAAATTCCGCGCTCGATCAGTGCCAGTAAAATACCTTCCATCAACAGGCTTCCAGCCGAAATATCAGCAATAGCAAGAGGAACTCGTCTTGGAACACCGTTCGAATCAGCGTTGGCGTGCATCACACCCGTCATCGCCTGCGCCATCGAATCGTGCCCCATCTTGCGGGTTGAACCAATCGGGCCGTCGGGGCCATAACCCGATCCACTGGCGTAAATCACTCTGGGATTCCGGGCATGAACTTCGTCCCAGCCCAGACCAAGCGAGTCCATCACACCTTGACGGAAGTTGCTCACGATCACATCTGCGGAGTCGATCAGCTTGAAAACAGCCTCCAAACCCTCCGGCGCTTTGAGATTTATCGCCAGACTCTTCTTATTCCGATTGATGCTGGCATACGGCATGCTCTCGCCATCGACATAGGGGCCAAACTGCCGCGAAAGATCACCCGCTCCGGGACGTTCGATCTTGATCACCTCGGCACCGTGATCTGCAAGCTGGGCGGTACAGGAAGGGCCAAAAATCACCTGAGTGAAATCGACAATCCTGATGCCGTTCAGCGCACGCCTCGCGCTTAATTCACCGGTCATGCCTACGCACCTTCCCATTTCGGTGCACGTTTCTCGGAAAAAGCCCTTGGACCCTCAGTGAAATCGGCCGAATTTTTCAGCCGATCAAACAGCGAAAACTCCGTGAACATCGCATCCTCGAACGTGAGTCCGCTGCCGAGCACAACAGCCTGCTTAGCCGCCTGCACCGCCTTAGGCGAACACTCCATGATCTCGGTCGCAAGTTCTCTTGCAGCTGCCAGCAATTCATCGTTGCGAACAACCCGGTTTACAAGTCCGATTTCAGCAGCGCGCTGCGCAGTTATGAACCGACCCGTCAAAATCAGTTCCATCGCCAGCTTCGAAGGAATCTGGCGGGGCAATCCGTGAACTCCACCAGCGTCTGCCATTAGCCCCCGACGAGGTTCAGGTAGACCAAATTGCGCCCGTTCAGCCGCAACAATCAAATCACAGGCGATCGCCAATTCCAACCCACCCCCAACTGCGTAGCCATTGACGGCCGCAATGACCGGTTTCCAGCAGCCAAACTCCGAGGAAAGAATCTTCTCGCGTGGCCTTTTAGCCATCTCTCGAATCGTGTCTTCGTTCTCGAAACGCCACTTCAAATCGGCTCCCGCAGAAAACGCCCGATCACCAGTTCCGGTCAAAATCGCTACCCAGATCGAATCGTTATCACGCACCTCTTCGAGTGCTTCTCGGAGCGCGTCGTGCAACGGCGGGTTCATCGAGTTCATCACCTCTGGTCGATTTAGCGTAATGATCGCGAGATGCCTCTCCTCGGTAAAAAGGACATCGTCACTACTCAGTTTCAAGGCCGATCTATCCGTTCTAATGCTTGTGATATCTACACTGCCGCCGATCAAGCGTAACCAGTAGCTAATCGCGCCAAATTGTGATTGCGGAAAGGCAAAATCGATCAATCGATGCCTTTTTCCTTACTCGGAACCGTAATAGCACCTGAGTTAGACCGTAGAGCCTGCTCGCATTCTCACGTGGCAATAGTCCCCAACTTGAAATGCGGCGAACACCAGCACACCAAAGCCCCGATGACTGCACGATAGAAGCTGAGACTACCAAAGAAATCAGTCGCTCACACTCAAAAAATACCCACACCACCAACTAAACTACCCACATGACATTCACCATCTTCGGCCGCGATCCCTCAACCGGCGAACTCGGAATAGCCATCGCCACATACTCGCTGGCCGTCGGAGCCACCTGCCCGAAAATCCTCCCAGGCATCGGCGTAGCAACCTCCCAGGCATCAACAAATCCCGCTATCGCCGAAGAACTCATGGAGCTACTCGAAGACGGCGCTTCACCCGTTGAAGCCTTCATGGAAGCCTTAGCCAACGACGAACATCCCGAGTTCCGCCAGGTAGCGTTTCTCGGACCTAAAGACAAACCCCTGGTCCATTCAGGTGCAAACATCAAGCCAGCCAGTGGTCACGTAAATGGCGAGAACTGCATCGCAGTCGGCAATTTTCTAACGAACGAAAACGTACTCAGTGCGACAACCAAAGCATTTACGAATGTCGATCTTGAAGGCACACCGCTCGCTGAAAAACTGCTCTCCGCACTCGAAGCTGGTAAACAAGCGGGTGGTCAATCGGGCTCCGACGGAAGCCATCTCCCCGAACGATCAGCCTGCCTCCTCATCGGCACACCCGGCGAGCGATTCCCGATCGACATCCGAATCGACGTCTCAACCGACGCCATCCCCGAACTCCACTCTGCGTACAAAACCTACGCCGAAATGCACCCCTACTACCTCCAGCGCGCCGAAAATCCAGCCACTCTCCCCTCCCAGAACGACTGGATAAATGGATTGAATAGTTAAACCGTCGATTTACGGCGCTCTGTTTAGGGTCATCCTGAGGTACTCGAAAGACGGCAGGTAAGCCGACAACGTCTCCGAAGCCAACCAACCCCTGTACCCTTCACCATCAATCCCAAACACACACCCGGAGCACCCGCCTTGGTTCTCGACACCATCCGAAATCGCCGCACCATACGAGAATTCACCGACGCGCCGATTCCCAACACTACTCTCGAACAGGCACTCGAAGCAGCAACGTGGGCACCCAACCACCGTAACGCCGAGCCCTGGCGATTCATCGTCCTCTCCAAAGACGGCGAAATGCGCGAGAAAATCGCCAAAATCGTCCACAACTGGACCTACGAAAACGCAAAAAATCCTAACGAGGAATCGCGCGTCGCAAGCGCGAACGATACGCAGCGAGAAATTCTCGACGCCCCGGCATTCATCTACGTCTACTCCGTCCAAGGGCGTAACGAAGGAGCCACAAAAGAAAACTACGCCGCCACCGCCTGCGCAGTTCAGAACCTCATGCTCGCCGCACACTCAATGGGCATAGGAGTCGGCTGGAGCACAGGCAGGCCCTGCCTTGCTCCCATCGATACAACCATCGGAGCCGAACCCGACTGGGACATTGTCGGCGCCCTCTACATCGGCTACCCCTCAGAAACCAGGGACCGCCGGTCCGAAGCCAAACGAATCCCCGTCAACGACGTCACCATCTGGAGCTAGTTGCGACCTGATTAATATCCACCGTGGCAGGCTATCCGGTCCCCAAAAGCTGTCATGCTGAACTTGATTCAGTATCTCGCCAGAGGGCCGGCATCTACATAGCCGCGTCCTAATCCTCGGTGCTCACGTACAGACCGCACACCTTCCAACAAGAACAAAAACACCGTCCTGGGCACTCGCTAAAACGACCCCTGGAAAGCCAACACACCACATCATGGCCGCCAAAAGAAAAAGCCGTCTCATCTGATCGATGAGACGGCCAATTTACATTCTCGAAAAAAGTGCCACCGGCGCCTTACTTGCCGCCACCGTTCACCAACATCGCCACCTTGATCACGCCATCGTCTTGATTCGTGTACATGTCGTAGCCCTGTTGAACGTCCGAAAAATCGAGATTGTGGCTCTTCAACACACCCGGATCCGCCCATCCACGTTCCTTGAGCGCAATCATCTCTCGAATTTCCTTCGTCGGCTGCGAAGTAGCAGCAACCTGTGTCGGAATAATCGTCGCCGCCTTGAACATGAATTCCCGGTGTGAGAACTCGGATATCTTGTCTCCCGTACCCGTCAGGCTAAAACTAACGAACGTGCCCCAGCGCTTCACGATCTTCAAGCACTGACCAAAACCTTCAGGGTCACCGGTCGCATCGACCACAATGTCGATGCCCTCACCACCGGTAAGCTCATCGATCGCCTCGTACATATCATCTTCAGCAGGATTTACCGTGTTAGTCGCCCCGACCGTCAACGCCTTCTCACGCCGAGCCTCAACGGGATCGATACCGATCACCTGCTGAGCACCCATCTTCTCAGTGAGCATCGAGAACGAAAGACCGATACCACCTTGACCTAGCACTGCGACGCGCTTACCAGCCACATTGCCCATCTGCTTCACCGAATACAAAACGGTTCCAGTGTGCTGACACATCACCCACTCATCGATCGGACCCCAATCCGGAATCGGCAAAACCCGCTCAGGTGTTTGAGTCAGGTACTCAGCAAGCCCGCCAAGTCCACGAGTTGGAAGAACAATTGCACGTTGGCCTTCTTTGAGTTCGTCTGTCTTCGACTCAATGATCGTTCCAGCAATCTCGTGACATGGAACGCCTGGAGCCAGTGGATACGCCTCTTCAGGATGCTCAGCGGCGAAATTTGAGTGAATGTCGCTACCGCAAACCGAAACAACCTCAACCCTAATCTTGGCTTCCCCATCAACCGGGGTTGGTTCATCTAGTTCAACAAAATCAAAGGTACGTGGGGCAACGAGTTGTGCGGCTTTCAAATTAGGCCAACAGCTTTCAGAGATTCACCGGTAGATACAAATAGACAGACCGCAGGGAACTCTACACCCATCCAATCCGGCAAACAATCATTTCTGAATTTCGCGAGAAACCGAAAAAGTATCAAAACGCAACCGGTCGTATCGGACGCTACGTAGACGTCAGCCGACTCAACGACCACGAGGTGATGCGCAACGTTTACCGAACCTACACCACTGCAAATCCGTTACTGGATCGCAGGTAACGGAGCCGTATCCCCGTTCTCGGCTTGCCAGAGATGCAACCTGACAGCCATTCCGCGAATCCGATCTCGATACTCAGCCAAGTCGAACAAATTCTTGGTCTCACTTGGATCGCTGTTCAGGTCATACAATTCGCCCTGATCCACAGCGCACAAATTCAGCTTCCACCGAGTGCCCCAGCAGGTCGTCCTCACCAGTCAAAACTCCTACGCGACTCTCACCCTATAAATACTCCGGAATCGACTGCCCCAACAGTTCCAATAACGTCGGAAGAAAGTCGGATGGCGACCCTCATCGAACCAGTAAGTTATGATCTTGGCACCAACTCTTCCTGCATGCTCAGGTCCTGCTCGTGCGCGATAACAACCACTTTTTCGTCGATACCGTCTATGCAGTGTCTGTCCAAGTACAGCGCAATTTGTTCCTCATCAATCACGGTCGGGGTGATTCGACCAGAAGAATTCTGAAGCTGAATACTAACCCACTGGATCCAATCCCCTACAACCCGCCACGCGCTGGTACATTCTTCTGGTACTGATAACCAGAAATAAAGGGGACAAGGGGGAGTGCTAGAACGATGCGAATTCTGATCGGTGGATGTCAGCAAGAGATATCGACGTTCAACCCGGTGCCTTGCGAGTACGAATTTTTCGACTATCTGCGTGGCGACGAAATCAGGACCACCCACGAAGGCACCGATTCGCAAATCGGCGGCGCACTCGCCGAACTCCAGTCGGCGTTCGGTGACGATCTCGAAGTCGTCTACACCTTCGATGCTGAAGGCACTGCTGCAGGCCCGCTCCGCCACAACGCGTTTCTGCGTATCGCCGAAGAATTCCTCGATTCGCTAAAGCCGCACACCGGAAAAATTGATGGCGTCTACTTCTCAATGCACGGCGCCATGGGCACAACCGAGTTGCTCGATCCCGAGGGATATCTGCTCGAGGAAGCTAGAAAAATTCTCGGCAACGACGTCCCCATTGTCATCACGATGGACCTCCACGGCATTCTCACCGCCAAAATGCTCGAAAATATCAACGGCCTCACATCGTTCCACACCTATCCTCACGTCGACTTTGGTGACACCGGTAAGCGTGCCGCACAACTCCTCACTCATATCCTCAAAGACGGAGTAAAACCTGTTGCTGCTCGCGTTCGCGTCCCGGCAATCGTCAGAGGTAACGAACTCCTCACCGAAAGCGGTGCGTTCGGGGCACAGATTCGATACGCCAAAAAGTTACACGAAAACCCAAAAATCCTCTCAGCAGGATTCTTCATCTGTAATCCATTCACCGATGTTCCCGAACTCAGCAGTCAGGCGTACGTCTTTACCGACGACGATCCCCAGCTGGCCGAGCAACACGCCTTACAAATGGCAAACGATTTCTGGCCAAATCGGCACATCATGCAAGGTCAGTTCATCGGGCTTGAAGAGTCGGTCGCCAAAGCTGCCGCAATGGCAGGTCCAATTGCGTTCACCGATGCAGCCGACGCTCCAAGCTCCGGCTCGTCCGGCGACTCCAACTCAATCATTTCCGAGATGATCCGAACGAACTACCCTCACTCAATTCTCGCTCCAATCGCCGATCCTGCCGCTGCGGCAAAAGCCCACGAACTCGGCGTCGGCGCTAAATTCACAATGGGAGTTGGCGGTGCCCACGATCCACAGTTCACGGCACTCGAACTCGAATGGAGCGTTGAATCGCTAACTGACGGCGCGTTCAAGTGCGAAACGTGGAAATACGAACCCACCATCGGCCCATCGGCAGTACTCAAGTCTCGAAACCTCACGCTCGTAGTAACCACCGCAACCGTGATGCTTGTCGACCGCGGCCTCTTCTTCAAAGTCGGTCTCGATCCCAAAGATTTCCACTCAATAATCGTAAAATCACCGCACTGCGAACCAGCTTTCTATGACGACTGGGTTGAAGCCAACTTCAACGTCGATGCCCCCGGAGCAACCAGCGCTAACCTCAAATCGCTCGGGCACACCGTCTGCTCACGCCCCATCTACCCACTCGAACCCGACACCGAGTTCAACCCACAAACCGAAGTTTTCACCAAAAACTGATCGACCACCACCGACGGCTCCCATCCAGCAACGCCTCACCCGGCCTATCAAGATGAATCCATCCCCGATGAAAAAAACCACAAACGTCCTCCGCGATCGACTCAACGACGGTAAACCGACCATCGGAACTCACCTGATGTCGGTCTGGCCCGCAATGGTCGAAATCATCGGCTACACCGGGGTTATGGACTACATTGAATTCTCGGGAGAAGACGCCCCATATGACCTCGCATCGCTTGACAATTTTACCCGTGCCATCGACCTTTTCGACCACATGAGCTCAATGATGAAAATCGAGCAGATCCCGAAGGAATTTCTTGCGGGGCGGGCTAACGGCGCAGGAATTCAAAACTTGCTATTCGCCGATACACGATCCGCCGAAGACGCCCGAAGCGCTGTCGCCGCAGCTCGACCCGAAACGCCCGGCTCTGGCGGCAAGGCAGGTGCTGGCTGGAAACGTGAAGCTGGATACGGAATCGGCGCCACTCTCGCCGAGGCTGTCCAGCAACGGCAGCAAGGCGTCGTAGCCCTCATGATCGAAAAAGTCGATGCCGTCGAAAATCTTGAAGAAATCCTCGAAGTCGATGGCGTCGACATGATTCAATTCGGACCTAGCGATTACTCGGTCACCAGAGGCATGCAGGGCGATCCTGGCCAGCCGGAAATCGAACGAGTTCGAAGGTATGTGAACGATACTGCCATCAAACTGGGAGTACGACCCCGAGCGGAGATCTTTCACTTCGAAGAAGCAAAACCCTACATGGATGCCGGTGTGATCGACTTCTGCATAGGATGGGATACCCGCACGGTCTACGATTTCTGCAAGCGTCAGGGTGAAGAGCTTGCAAAATTACTGAGCCTGTAGCGATGGATGGCTCTTGCACAGCCAAGGCACATCGCGACTAGTTCAGTGCGTTCAGACCCAGTGGGGTCCGGAGCGAAGCTACCGCACCGCCATCTTCACGCTCGACAAACGAGATCTCACCACCGTGTTCCTCGACGATCCGCTTCGAAACGTGAAGGCCAATACCCGTCCCCGGAACACGGCGCGTCATTTCGTTGTCGGCACGATGGAACATCTCGAACAACTCCTCGGGATTACTTTCAGGCAACCCCGGTACGCGATCCGCTCCAATCGGTGCGGTAAATCTCAGGCGGTCCTCTGAAAAATCTTTATTAAGTCATGTCGCTAAATTTGACCTGTCTCGACGCTTTGCCGCCTTCAGGCAGACCAAGTGGAAGTTGCACGTCGAGAAGCATCGGACGACCTTCTCGCTCGACCGTTTCGAGCCCTTCCTTCACCGCCTCGGCCATCTTCGATTCGTCGTCGACACGTCGACCCTCGACCCCGAACGATCCCGCCAGTTGAACAATATCGGCACCGTCAAGAACCACGCCCGCGTAAACGCCCGTGTCCTTCATCACACCGTTGGCTCTGCCAAACGCACCCGCAACGATCCCGTAAGCACCGTTGTTCGGCACTACGTACAGAACCGGAATTTCATGTTGAGCCGCCGACCAGAAAGCAGAATCTGAGTAGTACACCGAGCCATCGCCAACAATCCCAACAACAGGCCTGTCAGGTACAGCCAGCTTGGCACCGAGTACCGCACCCATGCCGTAGCCTTCCGATCCCCCAGCGGGGCGAATGTATGTGTTGTTTCCGCCACTAGACTTCTCAAGAACATCTTCCAACGGAACGGCGAATTGCTCGGTGGTAATCACGCCTCCACCCAGGTTCTCAAGCTCAGAATCGACCGTATCAAGTAGCGTCAGAGGACGGACTCGCCCCGGTATTTCCGTTGCAGGCTGCAGAGCAACCCGACGTTCGCTCCTCAATCGACGAGCGATGCGCAAAGACGCCTCGCGCCGATCGTCGTAACCCTCCGATTCGTACTCACGCGTCGCCAGTTCCAGCAGCCGTTCGAGCGTGCGTGATTCGTCGGCCATCACAGCCAGATCAAGACCCGGAATATTCTCAAATATCTCCACATCCGGTCCTACTGCAGCGATCTTCTTTACACCCTCAAATATTTTGTAATCGTTCGGAGTTCCACTTCCACCATGCCGCACACCAATACCAACGATTGCGTCCGCTTCCAAATCAATCACCGGTTGCCGGAAGTAACCGCAGTGCAACGGATGCGCCGGTGGAACACCCCGCAAATCGCCCCACATCGAAGCGATATTTGCACCAAAATGCTCGGCGACTACAGCCAGTAGTTTTTCACCACCGCTTTTGTTGATCCCGTCGCCAACGTAGATAATCGGACGCTTTGCCTCGTGCAAAATACGCGCCAATTCTTCAACATCACTGTCTGACGGATACCCGGCAACGGCCTGCGCTGGCGGCCCATCGATAATGTTCGTCGTGATCTGCTCTGGACCTAGAATCCGGTCGTAAACCGCAACATGAACCGGCCCCACCGGGGGCGTCATCGCCACCTTGATCGCACGCTCAACAACAGCAGGCAATCCTTCTGGCTCGATCACCGTCCAGTTCGCCTTCATGAACGGCGCACCGATCGAAGTCGGACCTGCGTCGTGACCCAGATCAAGTGAAATCCGATCGGCGTAACTACCGGTGTCACCAACAAAAGTGATCGTCACTACGGGGAGCATTGCCGCCCAAACGTTCAGCATCTGTCCAAGGCTCTGCGCCAGTCCAGCACCGAGGTGAACCGACATCACCGCTGGCTGAGTCGCCACCTGAGCGTATCCGCCAGCCATTGCCGTAACTGTCCCCTCATGCAATCCGATCACACCATGAATGTTCGGATTGCTGTGGAGCGAATCGAAAAATCTAGCTTCACGCGAACCAGGGTTGTAAAACAAATGCTTGATGCCCGAAGCCACCAGCTGTTCGACGATAACTTGAGAAGGATTTCCAGTAAAAGAACGAGATGCCATCTAGATACTCCACAAGACTAAAACGACGGGAAATCTCAAACCCGCATCCAGTCCAAACAAATTTCCACGGCATACTACGCCCTATCGCAAACCCACGCCGACTCCATCCACACATCACTGAGCCCCGCCGAAGGGGCACGGAGTGCCGCAGCCCCCAAAGCTTCATCGCCTCAACTCAGTCCACAGCAAACAATCTCTCAGAAACAGTGCCAATGGCACCTAGCACACCAAAACCAGCTGCACGTGCTCATCGGGCTTCATCAACCGCTCCATCGACGACTGCATATCGTCCCACCCGATAAAACTCTCGGCAGTCACCATCGATTTCTCCGAAAGCTGACCCCTCTTCATCAAATTCAGCACGGTTTGCCAGTCGATCGGCTGCGCCCCGTACGACGCCTTCATCTCGACCTCTCGGCCGATCCAATCGACCGTCCGCAAGTCCACGTCTTCCCATGCCATCGAAACCACAAGAAGTTGACCGCCCCGCTGGACCATTTCCAGCCCCTGCTGGAACGTCGGTTTCGCAGCAGCAGCATCGAATGCCACCGGCACGCCTGGACCACCCGAAAGCTCCAACACCCGCGCAATAACATCCTCCTCAAGAGGATTCAGCACCAGATCAGCTCCCAACGACCGAGCCGCCTCAGCCCGGGCCTCAGCCGGTTCCGAAACGATCACCTGGGCGGCGCCCGCAGCCTTCAGTACCTGCATCACAAGCAACCCGATCGGACCTGCTCCCATTACGACCGCGGTGTCACCAACCTTAAACTTCGAAGTTCGAACGGCATGAACAGCAATCGACGCCGGTTCCGCCAAAACAGCAAGCTCATCGCTCACGCCCTCTGGAAGCAACAACGGACGCCATTCGTCCATGGTGATGTACTCCGCGAATCCACCAATTCGAGTCGTCTCAATCCCGATCGTCCGAGCACTATATCTATCGTTCGGGTACGACGGCACCACCGCCCCAACCGGCGGTGCGCCACCACCACCGACGATCCGGTCGCCCTCCTTCAACCGGGTCACATCACTGCCGGTCTGCACAACCTCACCGATGTACTCGTGCCCAAGCACCGATCCATCGTTAGCCATTCCGTACTGAAATCGATGAACATCCGAACCGCACAACGCTGAATACCCAATCTTCACCAGCACTTGGTTCGGTCCCGGCTCCGGAGTCGGAATATCCTCAATAACCAAATTCTGCTTCCCACGCATCACAGCAGCTTTCATCGTCGATTCCTTATTCCGTCTCGGGCTGTATTGCTAACGTGCCGTTTATTGCCTGTGTCACCAAAACTCACAACGACTCGAAGCCGTAGCTAAAAAGCGTAGTGAAAATCGAACGCAACTGTGCCACAATCCCGGCGGGGGATTATCCACTGGTATACCCGTTCAGTCAAAGAAAATATCCACCAAGAGGTGCGAAATCACTCGACTAGCAAATAAGGTCGCCATCGTCACCGGAGCTGGCACCCGCTCCGCAAACGTCGCGGGCGTAGGCGTTGCGACCGCTAAAGTATTCGCTTCACACGGCGCAAAAGTACTGATCGTCGATATGGACGAAACGGCCGCTCAAACCACGCAAGAGGCGATAACCGCTACCGGAGGTATAGCCTCACTCTTCATCGCCGATGTCGCTCAGGAAGCCGGGTGCAAAGCCCTCGTCAAAGCAGCAATCGAACGCTACGGCAAGCTCGACATCCTGATGAACAGCGTCGGCATCGGCGGGATCGGCATGGTCACCGATGTAACCGAAGAACACTGGAATCGTGTGCTAGATGTCGATCTCAAAAGTGCTGTCTTCATCTCGAAATACGCAGTTCCAGAAATGATCAACAACGGTGGCGGATCGATCATCAACGTGTCGTCAGTCGACGGCATCCGCGCCGCCATGACCAAGAACATCCCGTACGCCGCCGCCAAAGGTGGCATGATCACTGTAACCAAAGCGATGGCGGTCCATCACGGGCGTGACAATATCCGGGTCAACTGCATCGCCCCCGGCTTGCTCTACACGTCAATGACCGAAGCCGTCGATGATCGAAAACGCCAACTCCGACGTGATCTCGCACCACTCGGAACCGAAGGCGAAGCCAACGATATCGCAATGGCAGCGACCTTCCTCGCCAGCGACGAATCACGCTGGATAACCGGTGTGCTACTCCCCGTCGATGCCGGACTCATGGCAGCCGGACCCCAAAGCCTTCTCAACAACATCATCGACGACTACGAATATGTCTAGCTCCCGAACCGTCGACACCCGTAATCAATCATGCATGTCATCGAATCTATAACCGCTAAAGAATTCCTCGAAGCGAACCGCGGCCTGCTCACGAAAAACGAAGCCGGTAATCCAATCCTACTGGGCTACGCCTACCAGCAAATACAGGGCATCGAATCGACGATGTCGACCAAGTTCTGCGCGGTTACTGAAGACGACAAACCGCTCCTTCCGGTAATGTTCACGCCCGAAGTCGGGCCTCTCTTAACCGAAGGACCCGACATGGTGATGCGCATTTCGTGAATAGGTCCACGGAATTGTGATGACCAGCGACGAACATATGCGGTTTTAACTCGAAAATGGGCAGGTCTATCTCTGGGTAACTAACGTACCTGTCAGCGTCGCCGTTCTTGGACGATACACCTACAATGGCACCACGGTCGGGGCCGTCTACACTCCGCCCGAACATCGCAATCACGACTACGCCACCGCTGTCACTGCCACGATTACGCAAAAAGCTCTCAATGCAGGTAAAAAGTACGTCGTGCTCTACACCGAACTCGACAACCCAACCTCAAACTCGATATATCAACAAATCGGCTACAAGCCCGTCGTGAACGCAACGTAGTGGAACTTCGTCGACGCCATCTAACCCAATCCGCACCAAACGAACAGGTAAAAAATGTCATACACATTCAAGCCCGGTGAAATGTACCGAATGCCGACTCACTTCGGTCCTGCAACCGGCCCACGACGCGGACACAACGGTCGCAAGTTCGATGGCATCAACAGCCCGAAATCGGTATCGCTTCGAGTCTCATTCCTTTCAAACGCAAGCCAACTAGAAAATCTTCTTCCACCCGGATTCTCACTCCATGGCGAGCCCATCGTCACCGTCAGTGAAACCAACATGACCGAAATCGAATGGCTCGCCGGACGCGGCTACTCCGTCCTCGGCGTGACCATCCCGGCAAAATTCAGCGGAGAAAAAGACACTGCAGTCGGGCCGTTCCTAACCGTTCTCTGGGAGAACCTAGCCGATCCCATAATCACAGGGCGCGAAGAACTCGGCTTCTCAAAAATCTACTGCGAACTACCCGACATCCGAGTAGTTGGAGACGCCGCCGGTACGCAGGCGTCGTGGCTCGGCTTCAACTTCCTCGATATGGAAGTAACCAACCTCAAGCCCCGTACAGAACCCGTCGCCCCAGCTAAAGTCGACGGCCAACTCCACTACAAATACATGCCCCGAACCGGCGAATGGGGAACCGCCGATACGCAATACGCCGTCATCACTCCCGCCGAAGGCTCGAACGCAGTCGTGCATGAAGATCTCGTTGGTGACGGTGCAATCAGCTGGAACCCGGCGCGATGGGAAGACCTCCCAACGTTTTATCAGGTCGTAAACGCCTTCGCCGATCTCGAAGTAAAAGAAATCCTCGGTGGCGGCCTAACCCGCTCAACCGGCGGCAAAGACCTCTCCGACCAACACATCCTCTATTAGGTCTGATATCCGATTTCTCGACCGTAGCAAAGCGAAGTAGAGAGACCTTCGGCGGTGCGGGACTACACCGGCGTGCCAAATTACGCCCCCCTCTCCCAGCGGGAAAGGGTGGGTGAGGAAGAAGCGCCTATCAAGTCCCTAACACCCAACCGGCAACAACCCTAAAAGTCATCCTGAGGCACTCGCCAGCCTTGATCCCAAGTTCGAATGCACGCCCAGGTTCACGGACGACAGGTAAGTCAACTGTGAATACTAGCGCCCACAATTCTCTCCCTGCCACCGACGGGACCCACACCTCAGATTCCTCGGTTCCGTAGCCTCCACTTGGGACGAGTATCAACATCACAGCAAAACCCACCTCGTATCCGAATAACGAGACGGGTTTTGCACTCGAAGCACCGAAGGGAACGAACCGCTGGCGCACCAAGCGACATGCTGCGGTACGAGCTCCCTGATCCGTGCCTCTAGCTTCCTGCCAAAGTGGGAGGTGCTAGAGGGTAGGAGACTGCGACGCGGAGCCGAGTGTGAACGTCACGAGCGCGACTAACGAAACTTGCCGCGACCAGGAATCGGAATAGCCTGCTCAAGCTTGCCGTCGCGGATACCGAAGTAGTACTCATGCAAATTGATCGTCGTATCACCGTGAGTTGGACGACTCTGCACCTTGTCGCCAACCTTCAACGCCTGCGACGCAGCATCTGGCAAATTCACCGTGGTGTGCTCTTCGGAATGCTTGATTATCGAAGCCGAGGCTGGCGAAAGAACCTCGGCCAATCCACGATCAATCGAAATCGACTTCAATCCCATATCGACAATCGCAACGTCCTGCTTCTGGCGTGAAATCACCGTAGCTAGCACCGAAAGCGCCGGCTCGAAATCGTTGAACACCTCGAGATAGTCCCCATCCATGAAAATGTACGAACCACACTGCAACTCCGTCACACCCTCAACCCGCCCCGTGATGTTGTAAGTACCAGTTCCCGCAGCCGAAACCAGCTTCACATCTATACCCGCATCACGAATCTGGTCGGCAGCCCCCGTCAAAATCGCCATCGCCTTCTCGGCCTCGGTCTTACGAACCTCGTAGTCCCGCTCCGCTACCGTATGACCCTCGTAACCCATAAGACCATCGAACCGCAGCCCAGGAGCCGCTTCGATCTGCTTCGCCAACTCCACCGCACCGTCACCATCGACACCACAGCGATTCATGCCGACGTTTACTTCGACAATCACACCAAGTTCAGCGCCAGCCGAACTCGCCGCACCCGAAAGATCATCAACATTGCCCGAATCCTCAACCGCCACGATGATCTTCGCCGAACGTGCCAGAGCCACCAATCGAGCGATCTTGCGTGCGCCAATCACTTGGTTCGGAATCATCACTTCCGGCACACCGGCCTCGACCATCACCTCGGCCTCGCCGACTTTCGCACAGCAAACGCCAATCGCTCCGGCCTCAAGCTGTTTGTGAACCCAGTAAGGGCTCTTATTCGTTTTCGAGTGAGGCCGAACATGGACGCCCATCTCGTTGGCTGCCGCCTGTAGTTTCTTGATATTGGCTTCAGCCACATCGAGATCGACCACTATGCACGGCGTATCCAACTCCTCAATGGGAGTGCCTGGCAAAGGAAGATATTCAGTCATTTACGTAAATTCTCATCGTCCAAAAGGACTGCTAACTCGGTAAAAAGCGTCGCTCGGCGGCCCAACAACGAAGCCTACTCCCGCAAAGCTCCGAACGGTATACATCCGCCACACAAATCTTCGATGGTAGCTGACCGAATTTCCCTAGTGGAACCACTAGTCCTCTCTCCTCTAGAAGGGGTTAGAGGGAGGGTAGATTGCGACGCACGACCAAGTCGTCCGACGACGCCCGGAGCCAAACGAGCCGGAACCTGATGCAGGGGCGCGCGCGGTTCTCCCCTCTCCCTTGGAGGGAGAGGGGAGGGTGTGGGACGAACGCCACGTACAATCTCTTCACTTCGCCGAAACAAACCAACCACCCTCAACCTCTCAGGAACAGTCACTCGTGGCACGAAAACCCCGCATTGGCATACTCGGCACCGGAAACATGGCACTAGCTCTCGGTAAATCATTCATGGCCGCCGGACACTTCGTCGCCTTCGGATCACGCCGACCCGAAACGAAAAACGACTTCCACGACTCAGTGGGGCACGAATCTCGGATCTGGGGATATCAGGCAGCCATCGACGCCGGCGAAATCGTAATCATCACTGTGCCCTACAAAGATGTCGCCGCAACCGCACGAAAATTCGCTGAATCGCTTCGAACCAAGATCGTCATCGACATCACCAACCCGTTCGCAGCCCAGCCAAACAATGGCGATTCCGGTGCTCAAGTAACCGCCTCGATAATTGGAGAAGGCGCACGCGTGATCGCCGCCTTCAAAACCAACTTCGCCGCCACATTCGAAAATCCAGTTGATTCAACTGGCAAGCCCCGCGAAGTTCACTACGCTGGTGACGATGAAGCAGCAATGGAAGTAGTCGCCGAACTCATTCGTGGAATCGGATTCACACCAATCGAATGCGGCACCCTCGCCGAAGCTGTCGCCCTCGACCACATGGTCCCGCTAATGATCCGTCTCGACACCACCGAACACTCCGCCCAGCACCTCTCCTCATGGCGAATCACCCCCGGCTGAACAAACAAAATCCTGAGTAATCGCCATCTGTCGTCGCAGGGAAGTTAACTGTGTGACACGACGATCATCAAATACCCTACGGTACCTCGTTCACCACGTTCACACCCTCGCCACGCAGCAAACTCACCCACTCCACAATCTTCTCGTTACTCGGTGGAGACGACTCCGTCCCATCCTCCAGATCCAAACCCAGACGATCACGCTTGCTCAAACCAAGGCTATGATACGGCATCACTTCAACACCCAGCAGATCCGTAAGTGGCGCAACAAAACGAGCCACCTCAAGGAAATGCTCCTCACGATCGTTCAAGCCTGGAACGATCGGCATCCGCATCAGAATCGAAGCACCGGTATCGTGAAGCTTCACCAAATTCTCTCGAATTCGATCGCCCGAAACACCCGTGAACTTCTGGTGTAGAGAGTCGTCCGTTTCTTTCACATCGAACAAAAACAGATCCGTATAAGGAACCACTCTCTCAAGACGATCGAACATCACATGCCCCGCCGTCTCGACAGCGGTATGAACACCCGCAGCCTTCACATCACGCAGCAACGCCTCGGCAAAATCGACCTGTAGCAATGGTTCGCCACCCGAGAACGTCACGCCACCGCCCGAGGCCTCGTAAAACGGCACGTCTCGAAGCACTCTCTCGAGCACCTCTTCATGCGACATAGCACGCCCAACGATCTCCAGCGCCTTCGACGGGCAAACGTCAGCACACGCCCCGACCGCATCGCACTTCTTTCTCAAAAACACATGCCCGAGCGACTCGTCCATCACGTGAGCCTGATTCGGGCACACCTCTGCGCACGCTCCACAGTTGATGCACTTGTCGGCAACGAAAGAAAGCAACGGACGAGGGTCAATACTCTCCGGGTTGTGACACCACAAACACCGCAGCGGGCATCCCTTCAGGAATACCGTCGTCCGAATGCCCGGACCGTCATGGATAGAAAATCGCTGAATATCGAAAACACGTCCGATTCGCACCGATGTCTCAATCTCAGAAGGGGCCATACAAAATGCTCTCCGTGATCCACATACGGAATCACCCAAACTCTTGCGAACGATCAAAATTCAGTGACCGTTCTCACTTTGCCAACATTTTAGCCAAACTAGCTATCTAGTCGCCAGATAGCTTATCCTTCCCTGAATACGGACGGGAACTGCCTAATAAACGTGACTCGATACGGAGAGATTGATCATGCTGACCCCTGTGCGCGATGCGTCAGACCGCTTGAACATGGAACTCGATCCCAATAGCCGCATTAGCCGCCTCCGGAACATGCACTGGGAGAAGACCCACGATGCTGCGGTGGCAACGAAGCCGATCGTCGGTTCTGGGGAAGACACCCTCGTCGGTCACGCTAAAGATTTCGCCTCTCTCCTCGAAGCCAGTGATCCGTTCATTCAGGACGACGAACTCATCGTCGGCTCGCTACTCGCAACTCCCGAAGACGCCGAATCAATCAACCTCGGCGAATACGATCCTCACTACCCACCCGGTCACGCCATGCTCCTCTCCCGCGGCTTTCCGGGAATGCGAGACAAGGCCCAAGAGAAACTCCAGACCGTCACCGACCCAGAAAGTCGTGACTTTCTCAAAGGCGTCGTAATTTCATTCGAAGCCGCCTGCAAATATGTAGCAAAATTCGGACGTAACGCCGAAAACAAGGCCGCCAACGAATCCGATCCCGTCAGGGCACAAGAACTCAACAACATCTCAGCAATTTGCGATGAACTGGCGACCGGCAAACCAACCTCGTTCTACTCTGCCCTCCAACTCATACAGTTCACCCGAGTGCTGGGCGGCCGTGGCTGCATCGGACGTTTCGACCAGTGGATGTACCCGTACTACCGTGACGACATCGACTCCGGTCGACTCACCCACTCCGAGGCGCAAGAGCTTCTCGAGTGCCTGTTCATCAAAACCGCCCACTTCCCGCACGCCAATCTCGCCGACAACGACACCCTGCGCAACATCTCTATCGCCGGTCAAACAGCCGACGGTCGCGACGCCTCGAATGAAGTCACTTTCATGTGCGTCGAGGCGTCAGGAAAACTGATGCTCGCCGAACCCAAAACAAACGTCCGATTCTTCGAAGGCACACCAGCATCCCTACTCCGAGCATCCGCCCAAGCACTCGCCAAAGGTTCTAACAACCTCGCCGTTTTCAACGATGAAGTCGCCGTACCTTCGCTCGTACAGATCGGTATCCCGATCGAAGAAGCACGTGACTACTGCAACGACGGCTGCTCCGAACTCATCATGGGGGGCAAGGGAACCATCAAGTTCAAAGTCACCGATGCGCTTCCAGTTCTCAACGAACTCGTATACAGCACAGCCAACAAAGAGTTTGCAACGTTCGATGAGGTGATGGCCGACTACAAGTCACGGCTCGTCGAGGTTATGCCCGATGCTCCCGGTCCGGCACGTCCAATAACGTTCCCGTTCTTTGCAGCAGCAATCGAAGACTGCCTGGAAGAAGCATCTCCGACAGCAGCGCGATACGCCATCAACGGCAAGATTCTGGCTCAAGTTGGAAACGCTGCCGACGGGCTCGCAGCTATCAAGCAGCTCATCTTCGACGAGCGCAGCCTGACTTGGACTCGGCTCCGCAATGCGATGGAAGCCGATTTCGAAGGCTACGAATCGCTCTACCAAATACTCAAGAACAAAACCGCCAAGTTCGGCAACGACAACGATTACGTCGATCTTATCGCCAAGGAAGTCTCTGAATTCTTCTGTGACGGAGTCCACGACCGATCCCACAACACTGAAGGTCCCGGCGGCAAATGGGCGCCCGGCTTCATGTCATTCGGTATCCACAAGAAGAGCGCATATGGTGCCTCTCCCGACGGACGAAAAATGGGTGAACTCACCGCCAATAGCTTCTCGCCCGCCGTCGGAATGGACACCAGCGGTCCCACCGCTGTCCTGCGATCAGTTGCGAAAGTCGATCTCGACCGCGCCGGTCACGGCTCCGTTCTCGACATCGCCCTTCACTCAGCGATAGTCCGAGGCGACGACGCATTCGAAAAATTCGTGGCGCTTCTAACCGTCTTCCTGAAGATGCCTTCGGTCATAACTCTGCAGGTCAACATCATCGATCGAGACACCCTGCTAAAGGCACGCGACAACCCCGACAACCCGGAATACCGCAGCCTAATCGTTCGAGTCTGGGGCTTCTCCGCCGTATTCGTCGACCTCCCACCCGGACTCCAAGACCACGTCCTCGGTCGAACCCAACACGGAGCCTTCCAAGCGTAAACGAGATCAGTTAGCCCCCATAGCCAGCACTGTCACCCTGAATTCATTTCAGGATTTTTTAATCCCTGGTCTAGCCTTCTCCCTGAGGGAGGAGGCTAGACCAGGGGGGGAACGCAACTACGCAAACCACGCCCTAACACAATTGCCACGTCACCGGCGTCCTAACACTGCCCCTCAGCCATAGGCACATCCACTCGCACCTTGCGCACTCGACCATCACCCTGAAAACGTTCTTGGCCAAAAACGGTCGACTCGCACAGCCACAAATCTCGACCATCGGCTCCACCGAGCATGCACGCATAAGCACTCTTGTCCCGATCCTCAAGCGCAATCACCTGCTTAATCTCACCGCCATCAGCAACCCGAACCCAACCACCGGAATCGCCATAAGAGAAATATGGACACGCCACCCAGATACAGCCTTCAGCGTCTAACGAAATCCCATCCGTCGGAGCCGCCAGATTCGCGAACGGTCTCCGGCCTGACAACGTTCCGTCGTCCTCGATGTCCCAGGCCGTTAACGTAAACGCAAAAGTCTCCGCAACGATCAGCGTCTTCCCATCTGGAGTTACCGCCCCACCGTTCGGAAAGCACACACGATCTGCCACCACTTGCGATGACCCATCAGGACGCACCAAAACCAAATTTCCAAACTGCGGTGGATTCGCTGGACCCGGTGGAACCTCCTCGCTCAATCCTGGAAGATATGCCCCCGCGTAAGCGTTCCCGTTCTGAGCAACCACCATGTCGTTGTTCCTAGTTCCGTACGCCGTCGAAATATCAGCATGGTGCGAAGAATCCGACCGCCTCGCACTACCCACCACCACCTGGTATGCAGCCAATCGAACAATTGTCCTACTCTCTGTCGCAACAACCAACAGATCGCCGTTGTCCAGAAACCCTAGCCCATTCGGAAACTCTCCCGGTTCGAATACCGTCTCAACCGCGCTAGCATCATCGACACGAGAAACCTTGCCCGCCATCACATCACTGAAATACAGCTTCTGCTCCTCAGCGCGCCATCTAGGACCCTCCGGAAAAAACAGATCATCAGCAATCAACTCAATCGAATCCGAAACCATGCATTACTCCCTAATAAGTGCGATCAATCAGCATCATCCTGGGCCTCGTCGAAGGGCCACGAAGTGCCGTAGTGCACGCTACCCTACAACACCCGCCACCTAACCAAAAACCTCCAAAGAAAATCTCCTCTTCCCCATGTACCATTACGGATCGCAAAACACCGTGATTCAAGTTCAACAACAAACGTTGAAGCACGAGTAAAACCAGAAACAACAAGTCAAAAACACCAAAATGACCACAACAAGCGATCCACAAGAAAAACTCGACTCCGCACGCTCAGCCAAGAGGGCACCCGGAAAATGGCGATCATGGGAAACCACCGAAGGCGCCATTCGAGCACCTCACCGCTCGATGATGAAAGCGATGGGGCTCAGCGACAAAGACATCCTTGCCCCCTTCGTCGGAATCGCTTCCACCCATAACGAAGTCACCCCCTGCAACTCAGGAATCGAGCCGCTTGTTGAAGAAGTAAAACGCGGAGTATTCGCCGCCGAAGGAACACCCTTCACCTTCGGAACCATCACCGTTTCCGATGCTATTTCAATGGGAACAGAAGGAATGCGAGGCTCCCTTGTTTCTAGAGAAGTCATCGCCGATTCCATTGAAACGGTCGTGTTCGCCGAACGCTACGACGGGCTGGTCGTCGTAGCCGGTTGCGACAAGTCACTCCCCGGTGGAATGATGTCGATGGCGCGCCTCAACGTACCCTCCGTTTTCATCTACGGCGGTTCGATCCTTCCTGGCTCACTTCATGGCGAAGATATCCAGATCCAGAACGTTTTCGAAGCAGTAGGACAGTTCCAGACCGGCCAGATCGACGCCGACGAACTCTACGCAATCGAAAATCACGCATGCCCCGGCTCGGGATCATGTGGCGGAATGTTCACAGCCAACACCATGTCGTCTATTGGTGAAGCCCTCGGTCTCTCCCTCCCCGGATCGGCCTCCGAGCCCAACGTCGACCAGCGAAAAATCGCCTCGTCACGTGAAGCCGGTCACGCCGTGATGAACCTGCTCCACAAGAACATCCGACCCTCCGATATTCTCACACTCGAAGCGTTCGAGAACGCTGTAACGGTGGTCGTTGCTATGGGCGGTTCAACAAACACCACCCTCCACCTCCCGGCGATCGCAGACGAAATCGGCGTCGAGTTAACCCTCAAAGACATCCACGACATCTCGATGAAAACCCCACTCATCGCCAATATGAAACCCGGTGGCGACTACGTGATGCTCGATATCGATCGACTCGGCGGCATCCCGGTCGTAATGAAGCGACTCCTCGACGCTGGTCTCCTTCATGGTGACTGCCTGACTGTCACTGGAAAGACCGTCGCCGAAAATCTCGCTGATGTAACAGTCCCCGAGCCAACCAAAGTTCTCCACTCGGTAGAAGAACCCATCTCTGAAACCGGTGGACTCGTCACTCTCTTCGGAAACCTCGCCCCAGACGGCTGTGTACTGAAAGTCGCCGGACACCAGTTCGGTCAGACCTTCGGTGGTCCAGCCAAAGTGTTCGACGGTGAAGAAGGTGTAATGGAAGCTCTCCAGAAGCGGTCTATCAACGAAGGCGATGCCATCGTCATCCGCTACGAAGGTCCCAAAGGCGGACCCGGAATGCGAGAAATGCTTTCGGTGACAGCCGCTCTTGTCGGACAGGGGCTTGGCGAAAAAGTTCTGCTCATGACCGACGGTCGATTCTCGGGCGCATCCCACGGGTCAATGATCGGTCACATCGGACCCGAAGCCGCCGTTGGTGGCCCTATCGCGGTTGTGCAAGATGGCGATCTCATCGAAGTAAACCTCGACGATTTCGAACTCAACGTTAAGATCAGCGACAAAGAAATGGCATCCCGCCTCGAAAAGTGGCAACCAAAGCCTCCGCCCTACACCAAAGGCGTCCTCAGCAAGTACATCAAACTAGTAAACCCCGCCTCAACTGGCGCCACCACTAGCTAGGTGCCATTGGCAATTTTTCTGCCAGATAGAATACGGTTGGCTGAGTCGAAAAACTTCGGATTAGCCAACCAAACCAAACACTGACACCCCGATGAAAATCGGGGTCAATTGACCAACCGCCCACCCAATCACTTCACCCCACAACCCAAACATGATCTACGAATTCCGGACATACGACCTCTTCCCCCACAACCTGCCCAAATATCAGGAAATCCTCACCAACTCACTCGCTGGAGGACGACTCGACCACTCCGATCTCTTCGGTTACTTCTACTCCGAATTCGGCCCCTCAACCGGGCACTCCACATTTGGCCATACGAAAGCATGGACGAACGCCTCGCCATTCGCGACAAAACCCACCGGCATCACCGGTTGGCCACCGCCCACAGGCGATTTACTCGCTGACCAATCAGCCGAAATCTACTTCCCGGCCCCGTTCAACGACTCCTCGATAACCGGTGCTCGAGGTCCCTTCTACGAACTTCGGACGTACACCTACAGAACCGGCGAAATACCGAAAGTCATCGACAGATGGGGTAAAGCGATCGACGAGCGAAGAAAACTCTCTCCGTTCATGGTTGCTGGTACACAGAACTTGGCGATCTAAACAAATGGGCGCACATATGGGCATACAAATCGCTCGAAGAACGCTCCCAGGTCCGCAAAGAAGCAATCAGAGCCGATGTATGGCCACCAAAAGACGCACCAAGCCCCCGAACCCAATCAAACACCCTCTACTTACCCTTTCCCTTCAGCCCACTCTCGTAACCCACGCCTGTCATCGCATGAAGCAGGGAGTCAGTCGCAGAACCGAAGCCGTTGCCCGGGGAGTCCGAAAAGGAATCGTCGTTATCGACGATCAAACGGAACTCAGCTAAGCCCGGTTCAGCCCGTCTGTCGCAAATCCCGTCGGCCAAACAAAACCACCGCAACCACCACCAGCACCACTGCGATAGCAGCCAGCACTCCGCCGTGACCCCAGTGCATCCCGTTCACCAGCGGATCGCTACCTGAGTAGTAGTAAAAAGGCGACCATTTTGCGTATCCGGCAAGATTGTCGTTCAATGGTAAAAACGCATCCAGCAGGTAGAGAATCACCGCCGGCCCCACGCTTCCGAACACCGCAATTTTCACCTGCCCCGTCGCAGCACTCAGCGCCAGCGCCAGCCCGCCGAACACCAACCCGAGCAACGACAAGTGGAGTGAGATCGCAGCGATGTTGCCGTAGCTCATATCGAGCCCGCTTAGCAGCGATCCAAGAGAAGTTCCTGCAAACGTCGCGAATCCGAGTATGGCCGTCAAAACGACCATCGCAGCCATCGTCTCGTACACGATTCGAGATCGAGAAATCGGGTTGGCTAGCAACAGCCCCATCGTCCGCTTCGACTCCTCACCGGCGAGCGCCCGAGCACCCACGACGACCGTCACCATCATGAAAATAAACGGTGCCATCAACCCGAAATTCTCGACCGTGTAGTAGCCCTCTGGGGTGCTCATATCACCCCCACCCGCCAGCGCCATCAACGTTTCGGGAAGCTGCTCCGATAACTTCAGAAGACTGTCATCGAGCAGACTGTAGAACAGACCGATCACCACACCGCCAACCAAAAACATGTAATACGCAGCCGCTATCAGCAGTATCTGGTGCTCAGAAGTGATCTTGACCCAGATGTAAGATGCCTTCGCAGTCCCGGCGACCCGATCGACCATCTTCTGCGTCATCGGATTCGCTCGCAGGCGGTCGATCATCGTCAGACCAATTGCCTGCGCCTTCAGATCACGACGCGAAACTCCAACTAGAGCTGCAACAACGAACACAACCGACGCAACACCGAGAACGGCTATGTGCCCCCACTCCACGCCATCCGTAACCGGATTGCTCCCGTCGAAGTAGTACCACGGAAATATCTTGGCGTAGTTCTCAAGCCCCTCGACGAGCGGAAGCAGCCCCGCAGCAAGCATCGAAACGATCATCAACCCGATACTCACTCCCGAGGCGAGTCCACCGTTTCCGGTCCAAGCTCCTATGAACACAGCAAGCATTCCGTAGAAAACTGAGTTGATAAAAATGTGGAACAGCTGCGCCTCAACCTGCATCCCACCAATTTCTACATCGAGGACAACCGGAACCAGTCGGCCTACGACATCAAGCACTACCGTCGAAATCGCAAGCAAAAGTAGTAGTGCCACAATCTTTGAAACAAGCACCTGCACTCGGCTTTTAGGATTCGCAAGCAGCAAACCCAGCGTCCCGTTCCTCTCCTCACCAGCGATCAGCGACGCTCCAGCCAGCACAGCCAGAATTCCCATAGCCAGCGCGCCATAAAGTCCGTAAATAGCGCCATACGCAAGGCTGCCAACACCCGCGCCTTCAGGGATATTCATCATCACCTGAACGGCTTCAGGAAATTCCTCGTAAAAACTGAGGTCAACATCCTTGTAAATGGCCATCCCAAACAGGAAGAAAACCCCAAGCGTCACTGCGCCGATCGCCATTCCCCGCCAGCGCTCGCGAACCGTCATGGCAACTACGCTGGTGCTCATCACTCACTACTCTCCCCATCAACTCGGTAGTAAGTGAGAAAAATATCTTCGAGATCAGCCTCGTGAGTGTTGATATCAACCACTGCGTCGTTATGATCCATTGCCACCTTGAGCAGCACGTCCATTGTGCCGTCGTACGACATCGTGATCCTGCGATCCTCGACAACAACGTCTCGAACGCCGTCAATTCCTTCAAATAACGTCGGCTCAACAGCCGATCCAAACTCGAACTCAACGCGACGAATCGCCTTCGAACGCAAGCTCGAAACCGTTTCGACCGTAATCAATCGACCCTGTCGAATAATCCCAACCCTATCGGCAACTCGCTGTACCTCAGACAATGTGTGACTCGAAAGAAAAACCGTGTTCCCTTCGGCCGCCAGTTCACGCAATATCGTCTGAAATTCCCGTTGCACCAGAGGGTCCAAACCCGAACTAGGCTCATCCATAATCAGCACTTCCGGGCAGCTCATGAACGCCTGGATAAGCCCGACCTTCTGCCTGTTACCGGAAGAAAGATTTCCGACTTTTGGCGATAAATCAGCGTTAAGCCGCTCCGCAAGTTCGTCGACGTACGACCAGTCGACACCGCCACGCAAATTGGCAAAATAGTTGATCGTGTCGCGCCCTGTAAGACCCGGATACATCGCCAGATCACCCGGCACGTAGCCGATGTGATGCCGGATCTCCACCGAATCTGCGTGCGTGTCAAGCCCAACGATCGAAGCCCTGCCCGCAGTCGGACGAATCTCGTCCAACAGAGTCCGAATAGCGGTCGTCTTCCCGGCCCCGTTTGGACCAAGAAAACCGAACACCTCACCCCGCTTTACATCGAGGTCGAGATCGACCAGAGCGTGAACGTCACCGTAGTGCTTGGTCAAACCTTCGGCAAGAATTGCGGTTTCAGTAGCCATGTAAATCCTTATTAGCGCTGCAATTACATCACCAGCCCGTGCTATACACGCTAGTTCGCCTACCGGCTCAACACAACCACTTGGAGCATCTCACCCAAGATATTCACATTAACAACACGACAAATATGAGCATGTTGTCACGACTAAAAAAAGCTATGTATCACCGACCCAACCCGTCCGGCACCGTCATCCTGAACTCGATTCAGGATATCAAAGCACTACGAAGTATCTGTCCTCAAAACTGAAACCAACAAAACAACCACACCAACGCCCCCGGTGGTAAATTCCCACCACCAACAACTTCTACCCCACCACGAAAGACCCAATCTAAAATGCTCACAGCAGGCGCCGGACGTTCCGACATCACCCCACCAGTAGGCATCGCGCATGCCGGTTGGGGTGCCGCAATCCACCAGCGCGCCGAGGGCGTCGATATGCCCTTCTATGCCACTGCCCTCTACGTCACCGATGGCGAACTCGAAATCGCTATCGTCGATCTCGATATCGGTGTCCTCACCAACCAGGATGACGCCGAAATCCGAGCCGAAGTAGCAAAAGTAGCCGGTATCAAGCCAGAAAACCTCCGACTCTCCGCAACTCATACCCACTCCGGTCCCGTCAACCGACAATCATGGCTCAACGAAGGCATGGAACTAGTCGGCCCTTACTGGGATTCCCTGCCCGAGCGAGTTGCCAACGCCGTAAACACGGCGCGCCACAAGGCAAAACCCGCCCATGTCGGAGTCGGCAAAGGCTCCAGCACTATCAACGTAAACCGCCGACCCGCCCTCAGCGATGGCACACTTTTCACGGGGCGACAGTGGGACGGTGTTGTCGATCAGGAGGTTGGAGTTATCGCTATCAACGACACTGATAGCAACCCATTAGCAACAATCCTCAATTTCGCCTGCCATCCGACCATCCTCGGACCGGCCAATAAACTCCTCTCACCCGACTACCCCGGCTACGCTCGAAAAGTAGTCGAACAATACGGTGGCGGACTCTGTCTCTTCCTGCAAGGTGCTGCCGGAAACTGCGGACCCACCCACGGTTTCATCGGTGAAGTAGCGGTCGCTAAATGGCTCGGTGAACGACTAGGACTAGAAACTGCACGTATCCGGCTCGAAATCGACCCCGTTCCCCGCAAAGAACGACTCGTCGAAGTAGTCCAGTCCGGAGCCGACCTCGGCATGTACGAAGACGATCCCGCTGGCGAACCCGACGACACCCTCCGAATCATCAACACCGCTGCAACGCTCCCGGTTGGCGAATTCCCCTCTATTGAAGAAGCGCAAGTCGATTTCGATCAAGCCGTCGAAACGTTGAATAATGCCCGCCTCAACGAAACCGAAGCCAACATCAAACTTGCAGTATCGAACGCAAAACGAGCTGGATTCGTACTTGGAAACACCATGCGAACCGCCGATGGCCCGATGTCGATGCCCGTTCAGGCAATGCGAATCGGACCCGCTGCACTCGTCGCCATTCCGGTCGAAGCGTTTTGCGAAATTGGTATCGCCGTCAAAGGCGATTCACCAGCAGCCCAAACGCTCTTCAGCGGCTACACCAATGGTTACCTGGGCTACATGCCAATGGCCGACAACTTCGAAGAAGGCGGCTACGAAGTCGTCACCACCCCCATGGCAGCCGGCGCAGCCGAAGAAACCATCGAAGTCTGCACCGATGCCGTAAAAGCCCTCTGGAGATAGTAGATACAAAGCGTAGCCAAGTGACAAAGTCACGATAGCGACTAACGAAAACTCCACACCGGCACTGTAAAAGCCCTCTGGACATCACACGCTCATACTTAATGTCATCATGAGGTACTCGAAGGGCGGCACGTCAGCCAACTTCAACTCCTCAGCCCACCGCCAGTGCCTCCACCGCTCCTACCGTTGACCACCTCCCCCTCCCAACCAACACTCCTCCGCAACGGCGCCTTCCTCCGACTCTGGTCGGTCGGCTGGATGACCGGCACCATGATGTGGCTTGAAATGCTCGTCGTGGCACTCGTCACCCTCGAGCTCACCAACTCACCGTTCCTCGTCTCGCTCACGTTTTTCCTTCGATTCCTTCCGATGCTCTTCGGCTTCGGAATCGGCGTCATCGCCGAACGACTCAACCGCAAGTACCTGATGATCGCTGGCCTTGCGATACAGGCAACCGTTTCCGCTGTGCTCGCGACCTTAATCATCGCCGACCTCATCGAATACTGGCATCTCGCATTCGGCAGCTTCCTCATCGGAGCTGTAATGGCAAGTGAATTCCCTGTAAGGCGCACCATGATCGGCGAAGTAGTCGGCAGAAGCTCGGCCGGACGCGCCGTTTCGCTCGAACAATCAACCAATTCCCTCTTCCGTATCCTCGGACCCTTCGTCGGCGGCGTCTTCCTCACCACCATTGGCGCTCAGGGCGGCTTCCTACTCGGCGTCGTCCTTTACTCGATTGGCGTCGTCATCTCCCTCTCAATGAAGTACAGGCGACCAGAAACCAGCGAAACTCCTGTCGGTTCCAAAACACAGATCATCGAAGGCGTCCGGTACATCCGAAAAAGCCAGGTAATGATCGGCACTCTCGGTGTCACCCTCATCCTCAACGTCTTCGGCTTCTCCTACATTAGCCAACAACCCGTCGTCGCCAAGCAGGTCCTCATGGTCAGCGACGTCCTCATCGGCGTGCTGCAATCAGTTGAAGGCGCCGGCGCGTGCCTGGGCGCTGCACTCATAGCCATATTTGCCAAACCGCGCCACTACACACGTATCTACATGTGGGGTGCACTCATTTTCCTGATCGCAATCGTTCTCTTTTCGCAGTCTGAAATCTACTGGATAACGCTGATAATCCTGTTCTTCGGCGGTATCGGCATGTCGGCGTTCGCAACCATGCAAAGCGCAATCATGATTTACGTCGCTTCCCCCGAAATGCGAGGGCGCGTACTTGGATCGGTGGCCGTATTCATCGGAACCGGATTCTTCGGACAACTCGGAATTGGCGCACTCGCCAGCATCCTCGATCCCGCAACCGCTATCCTGATTACCGCCGGGACTGGCATCGCCTTCATGTTCGTCGCCTTCGTCATCTACCCGGCAATGAATAAATCCACCAGCCTCGAAACGGACAGCTCAGCCGCATAGGTATCCCCCGATTGGTCTGATTTAGTAATCACAAGCAACTAAAAGAGGGATAACCCGCTACAGCGTGTCCAACGAATTCCGGGGTGATACTGGTTAACTCCGCGGAGTACCATTTGGTGCCAAATCATCACAGTTTGTCCTGCCAAGCGTGCCGTCAGCACGAAAGACACCCCCGGAGACCCGAATGACCACGGAACAGATGCTCGAACTCCGTACACAGCTACTCTCAGCTGTGCGCGATTTCGTGCGACGAGAAGCCGCACCCCAAGCCGCGGAACACGACGAAAACGACTCCTACCCGGCAAAACTCGTCGATCAAATGGCTGAAATGGGCCTCTTCGGTATGACAGTCCCCGAGGAGTACGGCGGACTCGGTGTCGACGTGCTCACCTTCGCAATGGTGTTCGAAGAAATCTCGAAAGTCTGGATGTCGCTCACCGGTCCCATCGGCTCCCACTCGATGCTGACCTTCGCGATCAACAAACACGGATCTGAAGAACAGAAACAACGCTGGCTTCCCGATCTAGCAACCGGCAAGAAACGAGCCGGTCTCGCCCTCACCGAACCTGGCGGTGGTACCGACGTCGCAAACATGCGAACACATGCCGTCCGTGTCGGCGAAGAATATGTAATCAACGGCAGCAAGCAGTTCATCACCAACGGCCGCAACGGCGATGTCTTCCTCTTGCTCGCTAAGACCGATATAGACGCCGATCCCGCCTATCGAGGCATCACCGGATTCATCGCCGAAAAAGGCCCCGGCTTCACCGCCGGAAAAGACTTCAACAAACTCGGCTATCGAGGCGTCGACACCTCCGAACTTATCTTCGACGACTACCGAATCTCGACCGCCGAAGTCCTCGGCGAAGAAGGCAAAGGCTTCTATCAGGCGATGGACGCCCTCGAAACCGGTCGAATCAACGTGGGATCTCGGGCGGTCGGAGTCGCGCAGGGCGCGTTCGAAGCTGCGATCGCCTACGCCCAATCCCGCGAAACGTTCGGTAGGCCAATCGCCAGCCGTCAGACTATCCAGAACATGCTTGCCGATATGGGGACCAAGATCCACGCCGCACGCCTCATGGTGCGCGACGCCGCGGAAAAGAAACAGAACGGTGATCGAGTCGACGAAGAAGCAGGGATGGCAAAACTCTACGCATCAGAAATCTGTGCCGAAGTGACCATGGACGCCATGCGAATTCACGGCGGCGTCGGCTACGTCAAAGACCTCCCTCTCGAACGCTATTACCGCGACGCACCCCTCATGATCATTGGTGAAGGCACTAACGAAATCCAGCGCCTCGTCATCGCTAAAAACCTACTCAAACGCTACAAAATCTAGCGATATTCGACCTTGGATATCTGTGACCTGTCCCCCAAACTCGTCCGAGTGCCAACAATATCGCTCAAGTCCTGCTGCTGACATCGTCAATCACCTCGAGCGAAGCTCTCACTGCCAACTCCGCTGAACCCGGCGCGAACACGCAGACTCCGACCTCATAGCCGCCTTCCTCATGGGCAAGATCGGTTGGAAGGTAGTTGATGTGTCCGTTGCTGAATCCTGAAAATATTGTGTTTACGGCGGTTGATCGCTTTTTGACCTCGTCAGCAAGCTCGGCAAAAGGCTCCACTGGTAGCGAAACCAGTACGCTCTCCCCGATTCTCATAGACTGCACATTCACTTTGATGTGACCGTTCTCTGTCAGACGGTGGGAAAGTAGCGCAACATTTAGTTGGATGTTAGCGCGCGTCACCTCCGACACGGCCTGTCTAACGTCTGCTTCAGAAGCATCCGCAGCGCGCACAGAATCAAGTCGACGTTGACCTTCATCAAACGCTGTTTGAGCAGCTTCTGGTGTGAGCACGTCCCGACTCGGGAGATCGATCGAAATGTTACTTACTGCAAGAGTACCGTCAGATTCGTTTGTCGGAACATCTGTATAAATTCCAAGATCCGCGCCTGAAGCGAGGATTTGATCCAATCGTTCTTCGCGTTGCAATGGATCGATGTTCAACCTCACGCGAGATGCCTCGGCGCCTAATTTGGAACCCGCCTTCCGATAAACGCGTAAATCCCCGGTGAATCCATCTACCGGGCCCTGGTTGCCGCTTGCTCCCTGCAAGAATAGACACATGCCTCCGACTGTGTCCTCTACAACTGAGCGTAAAGTTCCGGGGAAGTCGGGCGTGACCCATTGGTTATCGTGCGCCATTATCGTTGGATGCATGGCGTAATTGACGATGGTGGCGATCGGATGACCCTCGATGTCGTCGAAGCTAACAACATCAACGTCATGGTCGACGAATCCATTCCAGTTTCGCCCAGTAAATAGCTCACCATTGCTTCTGACGGCGCGCCTGTTAATGTTTATGTCACAGCTACCTCGCCCAAAACCTGTTCTTGCGCCTGTGGCAGTCGCTTTTGCTTCGGTAACAGCTTTTACACATGCAGTGGGTATCGCATCCCACCAATCCTCGGCTAGATCGATCCCTTCCTTGATCCACTGACTAAATGTGATGGGCCCTGAGTGGGTGTGAGTATACGCAAGCCGGATGTTCCCAAATGGGATGCCCGACTCAGCCGATACAAGTTTACGAATATCTTTATCTTGCTCGGGTGTGAACAGCAAAATGTCTACGTCGATGATTGCTATCTCAATACCCTCATTCGATGCGACTAGAGCAGTGACCAGCAAAGGCATATCATTGCCGACCGAGACCTGATGAGTCTGTGCACCCCAGCCGGCGTGGGCCACACCGGTTTTCGGGCTAATATCTACTCGCGCAACTCCAGCTTGTAGCAAAGAGAAAACTCCATGATTCTGATATCTGATCGACCGAAGGAACCCAGTAACATTACATCGATTTTCGCCGGTCTGAATAACAGCCAACTTGGAGCAGTCTAGGGATTGAACATCAACTGCCTTATATCCGCAGGTCATGGGTTCGATCCCCACAGGGGGCACTAAACCCGCAGAGCGATTTCGCTACTGTTTTTTGCTAATTAACCGTCGCAGCGCTTTGCTCACTAGGGTTCGACGAACCAAGTCTTACATCGCTTTTGTTTGTCGCCTTCAATGCATTACACTCAAACCGATCGCACTCCACTGGCGCGTTTCGTTAAATTCCGCCGATCGCGAGTCCTCGAAGCTGCTAATATCCAGCGCGATTTGCTGATCTTCGCGACGTGAGAGTCGCCGCATCTGATTCTTTCGTAAATTCCTTCATGAATAGAAAGGCAATTGAAATGTATGTCGTGAGACGCTGGTACAAGACGAAACCCGGAGAGGCGCGCCGGGTGGCAACCCTTGTGCATAGGCAGGCACAGGCCTACCACGAGGCGGGGCAGCGTGGTGAATTTCGTGTGTCCTACAATAGCTACACCTTGCCGGGAGACCAAGATGTCGTTTGCCTAGAATGGACCGATAAGACCCTCGAAACCCCGACTCGCGAAGGCCATACCTTGCCATCCGAAGCTCTCAAGCTCGGTGGTGAGGTCCGAAAGTTAATCGAAAGCCAACGGATCGAGTTTCTCGAATTGCTCACAATCGAAAAATTCCAAGAGTAGCTAACCGCAAGTTCAAGCTGCCGGGCACTCTATCTGAGGAACGATTCGCCTTCGATGTTGGTCGTATGAGAGGTCCGCAAATGTCAGGTCTTGAAGTTCGGAGATTAGGTCGAACCGAAATGAAATCCACAGCACTCGGTTTGGGTGGTGGTCATTTGGGAGAATCCGGTTAATTTGACCTCCCCCGATAGCGTTACCACTTATTATCTCGGATTTGCGACCAACTGGAGTCTGGGCTCGGGTTGCCCCTTGCGTCATGGTCACCACTCATGATGGTGAAGTCACCAATGCCCGGAGTGTCCGGGAACTTGTCCGCTACTGGCTTACCAAAGTCTCTATCAGCTAGCCACGTAGCAGCGTCCATGCGTTCCCTATTGGAAGCGTTTGCGTCACGTAGGACGCTCAGAACCACCTCTACCAGTTCACT
>CAJXEJ010000018.1 GCA_913052475.1 uncultured Dehalococcoidia bacterium | reverse complement strand
GCCGCACCCTGTTCGAGCGACTCTTGAAGCAATTTTTTTGGCAGCTTCGAGTTTGTCGCCAGTGAGTGGCACATCGTTCATGCCAGCTGCTTCGAGTCGGATCGGGCCATGACCGGCGAACGTCGCAACGTTGCACGATGTTTTGTGGTGGTAGTTCGTTCGAGACGCCGCGATCGATGACATATCGAGACCTTTGGGAGCCCATCCTAGGATTCCAGACAGATACCAGCGATACATCTCGTAATTCTTTGGCGAAAGCGGGGCGAGGGTTAGACCGTCGGGAGAAATAATCTCGGTCGTGATGCCCTGGCGAATGCCGCTGGCGTGTTGACCGTCGTTGAGAAGGGCAGCGTCGGCGTGGGAGTGAACATCTATGAACCCAGGTGAAATGTGGAGGCCTGTAGCATCGACCAGCCTGCTGGATTCGCTGGTGGTTTCGGGGATGTCGCCGACTGCCGTGATTCGCTCGCCGGTGATGCCGATGTCGGCTTTGATCGGTGGTGCGCCTGTTCCATCGACTACCGTTCCGCCGCGAATGACTACATCGAATGCCAAGTGGTTTCTCCTGCTCTGCGCGATCAAAGATTTCGCCGGTGATGCAACAGTGCAGCCACCATTTGAAACGATCGGACGCAGATTACGCTGTGATTGGGCATTGGTCGAGTGTTGGGATTGTCCAACTTGTCTTCATACCGACGTGGTGGAGGGATCACCGCCGAAGCTTGGCTTTCGCCGAATCGGCGTGCAACTTGCTTGCCATCGATGACTCAGGTGTTCGCGATAGTCAATCGCCAACGCCAACCCTACCGAAGGTCTCTCCACTTCACTTTGCTTCGGTCGAGAAATCGTTGTTAGCTACGGCAGCGTCCTAGATCCCTCCGTTCTGGTCGGAACGAGGGTGTGACTGAGAGTGCTCAGCTAAGATGGGCGACATTGTGAAATCGATGCGACAGAGCTTCTACAAGTCTGGAACAATGGCGCGATTCACTTGAAGTTAGTTATCACACAGCAAACAGAGGCGAATTAATGGGCAGATTTGATGACCGGGGCGCGATTGTTACTGGTGGTGCGCTCGGCATTGGCGCCGGGTGCGCACGTCGGATAGCGGCCGATGGCGGAAACGTGCTGATCGTCGATGTAAACGAGGAAGCCGGGGCCAACACCGTCAACGAGATTCGGGCATATGGCGGCAAGGCTGAATTCATGGCTGGAGACGTCTCCCAGCGATCGACCGCGGAAGCGATGGTCGAAACGGCCGTTTCGTCGTTTGGGCGTCTCGATCTACTCGTTCAAAACGCCTATGCCGGTGCCGATAATTCGGGGAGTGCAGTCGAGGTTGAGCCCGAAAACTGGCACAACGGTATGGGCCTGCTCGTAGGTGCACTGTATCTGGGTGCCAAGTACGCCGTGCCTGCGATGGAAGAGTCGGGCACCGATCCGAACTACGAGCCAGCTCCGTGGAACGGCGCGGGTCGACGACACGGTAATCCGCCGGCACGGAATATTGGACGAATCGTGAATATGTCTTCGGTCCACGGATTGCATCAGGCGCCTCGTTCGTTGATTTACAACGCAGGTAAAGCGGCCGTGATTGGGCTTACGAAGCAGATGGCTATCGATTTTGGGCCACTCGGCATCACGGTGAACGCAATCGCCCCGGGTCACATCGTGACCGAGCGAGGGAACGCGATGTGGAACGAGATTGGTGACGACGCCGGATTCAGGCTTTTTGAACTGCACTACCCGGTGCGCCGAACTGGTGAACCGGAAGATATCGCCAATGCGGTCGGATTCCTGTGTTCAAACGAGGCATCGTTCATTACGGGCCAGGTCCTTGCCGTCGATGGTGGCCTGACAATTCAGCTCCAGGAAAACCTAGTGATGGATTCGAAGGACTACATCGTTGCGAATCCAGAGCTAAAAACGCATTTCGACCTTGGTAGAGGTTCATCTCGCTTCTAGGCGCCGCGGCACGTTTTTTTCTGGGATTGATGACAATTTCCTAATTCGCTGGATGAGATCGTCGGGTAATCTTCTGGCATGACAAAAGTCGTTGAGCTTTACAGACACCCGGTGAAGTCGTTTACTGCTGAACGACTCGATGAGCTGCAAGTGGTCGGTGGCAAAGTTCGAGGTGATCGTGTGCTGGGATTCCGGTTCGCCGATCAGGGTGCCCCCGACGACTGGTCGTGGCGGCGTAAGCACAACTATGTAGTGCTTTCGAACTCGCCGGGGATTCCACGAATTGAACTTGAATATGATGATGAATCGCACGTTCTTACGCTGAACTACAGGGGCGCGTTTTTTGCAGAAGGATCGGTCGATTCAGAAGAAGATCGAGTCGAATTGAGCGAGGCAGTAGCTGAATTCGTATCGTCACTCAGCGTAAACCCACTCGTTGGTCATCCCGAACGGCTTCCGCTGAACCTGATCGGAGACGGCCGGCAGGGGCTATTCCATGATTTTGAGGAAGGCGGTGTGACCCTTCACAGCGTGGAATCGGTGAACGCACTGACATCTCACATGGGGATCAGGATAGATGGTCGCAGGTTCCGAACGAACGTCGTAGTAGAAGGCGTTGAAGCATGGGAAGAGCTTTCGTGGACAGGCCGCATCTCGATTGGTGGAACCGAATACGAAGCAAGCAAGCTTGTTCCGAGATGCCTGGCAACCCACGCAAATCCTGTGAATGGCGAACGTGATCTCGACGTAATGAGGGCGTTGACGAGCGCGAACGGACGGGAAGTACCGACGTTCGCAGTATTGCTCAAACCGGTGGAATCGAAATCGGTTATTCGTGTTGGCGATTCGGTGACGGTCGGATAGCCTGATCTGCCATGAGCACTAGCATTCGCGATCTGATCATCACCGGATGGGCAATTATTTTCGTCACTACCGTCGGAGTCGTCATATTTCATCCGTCGTTCAAAGGCGAGGGTATGGTAACAACTTTGCGTGTTGGCGGATTTGCGCTGATTGCAACGCTGGCAGGAATTGTGCTGACGCGGTTTACCGAGTTGATTGGGCGATCATCCTCTCGAGTAAAAAAAACGGCGCTGGTCATTTTTGTGATCTGCATGCTTCCGCTAATTCCCGTGGCCCTTGCGACATTCGGTATGCCGTGGGGCGCACTGATTATCGTCACACTCGTCTACGTGCGCTGGAAGTGGGCACTTGTTAGTTCGACGAGTTAGCAGGTTCACTGGCATATTCTCGCGTATCAGGCGACAGCCGATCCCTCTGCACCGCGAAGGCCTCTCCGCTCCGCTATTGCTACGGTCGGGACGTCGGATATCTACGATGCAGCAATGCGACTGAGTGTGACGATTGATAAAATTCGCCACTCGCTTCGTGTGACGCGCACGCGTTAGCGCGCTAAGTTGGTTTGATCGCATCTGTTTTCGCAGCGATCACAAGCAAGTCCGGATACGAATTTTGACTACAACGGGTAAAAGTCGATCAGGTTCTGAGAGTGGAAAATCGGGTGGTCAGCTCGATCGCTACGTGCCTGCTGACATCGAGAATAAGTGGCAACGGAAATGGGAGGCTGACGGCATTTACGAGACCGCCGACCACGTTGAAGGCAAAGAAAACTATTTCTCGCTAGCCATGTTCCCGTACCCGTCGGGCGATCTTCACATGGGTCACTGGTTTCAATACACCGGTTCAGACGCCTATGCACGGTTCAAACGTATGCAAGGCTTCAACGTATTGCACCCACAGGGTTTTGATTCGTTCGGGCTTCCCGCTGAAAACGCAGCTATCGAACGCGGTGCCGATCCCCGTGAGTGGACGTACTCGAATATCGATAACTCAAGGCGACAGTTCCGTGAAATGGGCGCGTCTTACGATTGGTCACGAGAGTTGGTCACGTCCGATCCCGAGTACTACAAGTGGAACCAGTATTTCTTCCTGCAGTTCTACAAGAACGGGCTCGCGTATCGGGAGAAGGGACAGGCGAACTGGTGCCCGACCGACCAGACTACACTTGCCAATGAGCAGGTGAAGGACGGTGCCTGTGAGCGATGTGGCACTACCGTGGTCAAGCGAGCGCTTCCGCAGTGGTTCTTTGCGATCACAAAATATGCCGATGAACTTCTCGAGATGGACGATCTCGATTGGCCCGAGAAGATTAAGATCATGCAGCGGAACTGGATCGGTCGATCGACAGGAACGACGATCGGTTTCGACGTCAGTGAGTTCGCGCCGGGCGAAAAGATCGAAACCTTCACCACACGAATCGACACTGTTTACGGAGTTACGTTCGTGGTGCTGGCTCCCGAGCATCCGCTTGTCGAGAAGCTGACACAGCCCGCGCAGAAAGCGGCAGTTGGGGCGTACGTCGAAAACGCATCCCGTGAAACTGAGATCGAGCGTACGTCTACCGAACGCGAGAAGACCGGTGTCGAGACCGGTGCGTACTGCATTAACCCGTTGAACGGCGAGCGAATTCCGGTTTTGATCGGTGACTACGTGTTGGCGACCTACGGTACTGGAGCCGTGATGGGCGTTCCGGCGCACGATGCACGTGACTTTATATTTGCAAAAAAATACAACCTCGAAATAAGAGTCGTCGTTTCACCACCGAACTGGGATGGCCACGAACTCGAAGAGGCGTGGCTTTCAGTCGGTACACAGGTCAACTCGGGCGAATTCGACGGAATGTCGAGCGCAGAAGGCATTGAAACCATCGCCGACAAGATTGAAGCCAATGGCTGGGGTAAGCGGACGATTACGTTCCACCTGCGAGACTGGCTGATATCGCGCCAGCGCTACTGGGGCACACCGATTCCGATTATCTACTGCGACGATTGTGGAACTGTGCCGGTGCCAGAGCAGGACTTGCCTGTTCTGCTGCCCGACAGTGTGACCTTCGATGCTGACGGAAAATCACCGCTCACAAAAGACTCGAGCTTCCTGAATACGACCTGCCCCGATTGCGGCAAGGCGGCTAAGCGTGAAACCGACACGCTCGACACGTTCGTGTGCTCGTCCTGGTATCACCTTCGCTTTGCTAGCCCGAATCCCGCTGAGGATCCGCTGGATGCCGAGCAGGTTAGGGCGTGGGTCCCGGTTACTGCATATCAAGGTGGAGCCGAGCATGCTGTGATGCACCTGCTCTACTCTCGTTTCTTCAACAAGGCGTTGCGAGACCTAGGATATGTCGACTTCGATGAGCCGTACTCGAAGCTCACCAACCAAGGCATGCTCCAAAGAGACGGTAAGAAGATGTCGAAGCGGTCGAATCCACTCGCGCCCGACCCCGTGGTTAAGCGCTACGGTGCCGACACATTGCGGTCTTATCTCATGTTCCTTGGCCCGTGGGACCAGGGTGGTGACTGGTCGGACTCAGGTATCAATGGCATAACTCGCTGGCTTTCGCGTATCTGGGACGTGGCGCAGCGTGACGAATCTGTACTTGGTGACAGTGGTGAGGAAAGTGCTGAACGAGAGCTTGCGAGGATTTCGCACTCGACCACCCAGCGTGTGCTGAGCGATATGGATGCGTTCAAGTTCAACACGTCGATTGCCGCGCTGATGGAGTTGACAACGGCGCTCATCAGGAGTTTCGACGCTGGAACCATTTCGGCATCGTCGTGGCGAAACGGGGTTGACCGACTCCTGCTGCACGCCGCTCCACTGGCTCCTCACATCACGGAAGAACTCTGGCACCGGGCCGGTCACACCGGATCGATTCATCTCGAACTCAATCCTGAATTCGACGAAGCGTTCACTACAACCGACAGGATCACGCTCGCAGTACAGGTGCAAGGCAAGTTGCGGGACCAGATCGAGGTTGCCGCTGGCATTGATCAGGATGATGCCATTGCTGCTGCGAAGAAAGCTGAGAACGTTGCTCGTCATCTTGAAGGCATGGCGATTGTCAAAGAAATCTACGTACCAGGTCGACTCGTGAACATCGTGGTAAGGCCAGCGAATTGAGTGCGTCTACTCCAGACAGCGAACCACGTAGTGATCGCTCTCGAGTAAGGCGTGTTACGGAACGTGGCTCGTACGACCGTGAATCGGTCAACGCAGTTCTCGATGCTGGCTATGTCTGCCATGTCGGTTTCGAAAGCGATCACGGCATCGTTGTAGTTCCGACGCTTTACGTTCGAGACGGCGATTCGATCATCCTGCACGGCTCGACCGGTGCCGGGATGACGCGTGCGGTGCGCGCCGGAAATCCGTTAACGGTAGAAGTTACACATCTCGACGGAATCGTTGCTGCGAGGTCGCACTTTCATCACTCGATCAACTACCGATCAGCCGTAGTATTCGGTCGGTGCACCGAGATTTCTGATGTCGTAGCCAAATTGCGAGGTATGGAGCTGCTCGTTGAGCACATCACCCCCGGCCGGTGGGAAGAGGCGCGCAAGCCAAACGACTCGGAATTCGTTCAGACGTCGGTGATTCGGATGGAGATTGAAGAAACCTCGGTGAAAACCCGTGCCGGTGGACCCGGTGATGAGCCGGAAGATCTTGAAACCGATTTCTGGGCAGGCGTGATTTCGATCCAAACCGTGCTCGGTACGCCCGAACCAGACGCTGAGAACGTGCCTAGAGGCGGCGTGCCCGACTCTATTCGGGCTGCGATTTCGAAGTGGAACGAATCGAACGATTAGTCGGGATTAATTCTGATTTTCGAGAACCACCGGCTGTAGAATTCTGAGCCTGCTCTATACATTTGGGCTGAATGTTCGCCTGTTGAGAATTTTATGAACCGCAGCTCGATGCTGATATCGCTTGTACTGATCTTTGCCGTCGTGTTTGTTGCGTGCGGAAGCACTGCGGCCGAACCCACTCCCGCCCCTCCGACCCCGACTCCTACACCCGCTCCTACAGCAACTCCGGCTATCTCGGTGATCACAATGTCACCGGAGCAGGACTTCGATACGTTTATCGGCCAGATGCCCGAGGCTGATGTTGCGTGCATCATGGCCGAGTTGGGTGAAAGCCGACTGAAAGAACTCGCCACCGGTACAACGGAGTTGAGCGAAAAAGAGAACGACATACTGACTGGATGCTTTTCCAACGAATTCGTGGCCGGGTTCCTAGCTGGCCAGATTCGGAATGAACTGGGAACGTTCAGCGGATCTTCGATGGCGTGCGTTGCGTCGCTTCTTGCCGACATTCCGACGGGCATTCTGACCGAACTGGTTTTGGGCGATGGCGACGATCCGAGTGAACCCGTCCAGATCGCTATTCAGGAGTTCACGCTCTGCCTGACAAACGACGAACTTGCGGCGTTGGCGAGGGTGAATGCAGGCGAGGATGCTGGCGGTGGCAGCGGATCCAGCGGTCGTCCGTCGTCAAAAGACGAACTGTGCATGGTTGGCGAACTGGGTCAATCGTTTGCCGATGGTTACGGCGAGTTACTCGGTGGCGACCTTCTTCTGGGCTTCACAGACGCAATTGAATCATGCGGAATCGATTTCTCCGCAGAAGGTTTGATTTCTCGGCTTGAAGACACCGAGCGGAAATACACGGTCGCTGATTTCGAGGCGATTGGGTTCAAGCTGTCAAAGTCCTACGATGTAAAAGGGCTGGAAGAGGCGAGCTCGGCTCACTACGGGTTCTACGGGATCGATCCTTACAAACGGCTTGAGTACGAAGCACGGTTCTACTTTTCACATGAAGCAGCTAAATCTGTCGGGGTTGACTTCGCCAACGAAGCATCTGGTGCCGCCGCATCGCTGTACGAGGATGATCAGCGGTGGAAGGAAGGGCTAGCACAGCGAAGACGGTGCGACTCGAGCGGTGGTCACCACGTGGGTCGGTGCGGGTTCCCAAAGTACTTCGACTATGTGGTTGCCGGGAACATGGTTCTGATGTGCCAGGGCAAAGACACGCTCGGATCGCTCAAGGCGTGTGCCGATCTGCTTACTGTCGTGCAATAAGCCAAGCGGGCTTCTCGGAATCTTCATATTTCCTGAAAACATACTGAATATGATGTATCCATTCGATCTGTATCAGGCAGCCAAATGCTTGCACGGACGTCTGCACGGGACGTGCCTGAAGGATCGATTTCTAGTTCGGGAGCCTGATCTTTCATATGCCTAAAATTCCCATTGGTCGTGGCGTGCTGCTTATCGCGGCAACGAGCGTGATCGCTCTGGTTGCTATCGCGTGCGAATCAGCCGCGGAAAAGCCCACAGCCGAACCACCTACTCCGATTCCTACTGTCGCGACTCAGGTCGTCGATACTGGATCTAGTTTGAGCGTACGGGAAGCCCTCGCTGATCCCGAAGTGTTGGAGTGCCTGTCAGAGCAACTGGGGGGTGCCTTCGATCCTGATTCGGGCGCGGTTGGTCCTGAATTGTTCGGCAGGCTTGGGGCTGAGGAATTAGCGATGCTCGAATCGTGTGGCGTCGACGCAGATGGAGCGACCCGAGGCGTTGCACCAGCCAGGGCCGATTTCTCGGATCCTGAACTACAAGAGTGTCTCGCGGGCGAACTTGGGATTGACGTTGTGGGCGAATCAGGAGAGTTTGATCGAGAGATTTTACGGTCTACTGATCCAACGGACGTAGCCGCTGCGTTTGAGGCATGCGGTGTTGAGCAGGGCATTCGACCCGGAGGAGCCTTAGGCGGCGGACTCGCGGGTGGCGGTTTTGCCGATCCGGAGATTCGCGAATGTCTGACCGAAGAACTCGGCGAAAATCGCATAGGCCAGCTTGGGCAGGGTAGCGGACTGGGTCTTGAAGAAGAGTCACTTGCCGCATTCGAGAAGTGCGGCTTGGACTTTGGAGGGATCGGTGGCGGATTCCGTTTTGGTGATGGCGAGAGACCCGGAGGAGATGATGGCATCTTCGGCGGCGGTCGAGGCGGACGTGGTGATGGAATAACTCTGGGCGACGATTTCCGGGAGTGTATGGCCGAGGCACTCGGCGACGATGCATCTACTCTACTTCGAGGCCAGGGTGGTCAACCGCCTGCCGAACTTCAAGAAGCCTTTGCACAATGTGGCAGCGGAGAGTTCGTTATTCCAGTCGAGCCGGATGGCGGTATCGGCGATGGCGCAGGTCCGATTCCTGTGGAACCGGCGGAAGAGCCTACTGCAACACCTATTCCTGCCAGCGAACTGACTATCGAGCAACTCACCTGCCTTTCGAACGAGCTCGATCCGGCAGCACTTGCCAACGCGGTGATCGCGACAAGCTCGGGTGATCTTGCCGAGATTTCAGACGAAATCCTCGCTGCGCTGCAGTCTTGCGGTGTGGGGACGTAGCTGCACTCACCCGCGTCACCCCACCGAAGGCTCTCCGCTCCGTGTCGCTCCGGTCGAGAAATCGTTGTGGGCTTCATGGTTGTGGTGTGCTTGTGTCAACGTCTCAGATCCCTCTGCTCCGCTATCGCGCAGCCTATCCCGATGGAAATCGGGAGTCGGGACGAGGGAGGTTTACTTATTGTCACGGAAATTTTGGAGAAAGCTCGTTGAACAGACGATGACACTCGCCTAAAATCCGCTTGGTACTCCTTGATAAATCGGCAAGATGAAACGAGGCAAGCCTCTTGATGCGATTGATGACCTGGCACGGTGGCGACAAGTTCACGCTCGATCAGGTTCCCGATCCCGAAGCCCGGCCGGGGCGGGTAGTCGTGAAGGTCGACACCATTGGCGTTTGCGGCACTGACGTGCACATCACCCAGGGATTGTTTCCATCTACCCCGCCAAAGGTGCTCGGGCATGAAGGCTCAGGTGTGATTGTTGATGTTGGCGAGGGAGTCGACAAAAGCCGTATAGGTGATCGTGTTGTGATGAACACGACGAGTCATTGCGGAGTTTGTTCTGCCTGTACCACGTGGTCGGAATCTCGTTGCGAAAACGCCGACCAGACATCGGGCATGTTCGCTGAATATGCCACGGCTCCCTCGCAGGCGGCAGTGAAAATCCCCGATAGTCTCGATCTCGAGCAGGCGGCTTTGAGCGAACCTGCGTCGTGTTGTCTTTCGGGCGCTGAGATGATTCGGATCGACGACAGCGGTATCGGTGTCGTGATCGGTGGCGGAATTATGGGTCTGTTCACATTGGCGTTCTTAAAACGTCGCGGTGTTGAGCGGATGATCATGTCGGAACCAGTAGCCTCTCGTCGTGAGATGGCAACACAGTTTGGTGCTGATCTGCTTCACGATCCTGCAGGCGGTGACTTGACTGAATTCATCAAGGATCACAATGGCGGCTATGGCGCGAATGTTGCTGTCGAAGCGGTCGGATTTCCTAAGCTGGTTGCCAAGTGCGTAGAGGTGGTGCGCCCACGGGGTCAAGTGCTGATGATTGGTGTGAATCCCGAAGGTGCTGCCCTGCCGGTCGATATGTACGATCTGCACTATCGTGAGATTACATTGAGGGGTGCGTTTGGTCGAGGAGATGTGTTCGCTCGGACTCCTGCGGTTATCGACACGTTGAATCTCGATGAGGTTATTTCAGGTCGTTACGAACTGCAAGATGTGCCACAAGCTATCGTTGATTCGGGCGAAGGTAAAGGCGTGAAGTTCGTCATCAAGCCTTACGGGTGAGGAGTCACTTTTTCTGAGACAGGGGCAGTGATGGCTGAATCGGTGGAGCTGTGCTTCCGGGCATCTACCACACTTCAATTCTGAAAAGCCTTGTGGGCGCACAGCAATGCCATCCTTAGGTACTCGAAAGCGCCACACCGGACCACTACGCTTAGGCTCGAGCCGTTTCCTCAATATCCAGCACATCCATGCAACATGATGCTCTGCCTGCCAGCGACTTGTATGACACAACAGTAGCGTCTCGATCAATCGCCGTTGCGACTTGATCGAAGTGTGCGGGTGTTGGTGCTGGTGGAATGGGCATTGCGAGAGTTATTGTCCCCTAGCCCGCTCGAAGAGCTGCACTCAGATTGTGGAAGACGGAGTTGGCTAGCCAACGAACGAAGCGCTGGCTTCGTTGATCGACTTGAACGATCCATCGGCGACGGCCGCGCACAGTGCTGCTCCGATAGCGGCTTCTTCGTTGTTGCGTCCGAGTTGGAGCGGCATGCCGAACTCAGCTTCGATGGACTCGCGTAGAACGGGATTTAATTTTAGGCCGTTGCCGGAACCGACCAGCTGTGGACGCTCACCTGCACCAACTTTCACCGCTTCTCGATAGGAATCGGCCAGTTGCACCGCCATCGCCTCAAAGAGTGCTCGTGCTATGTGACCAGGTGTGAACGTACCCGGCGTAAGTTCTCGTATCGCTGCTTTCGCCAGAGGGTTGCTGCGGGAGCCGGTGAACAGTGGGTCTACCACCACGCCTTCCGCGCCGGTGGGCACTTCGGCCGCTAATTCGACTAGTCGATCGTAGAGCACGTCGGGATCGAGCTCGGATCCGACGATGACTCGACTGGCGTTGTTGAAGAAATCTCTCAACGTGCGGAACGTGCGACCACCGACCACACCGACTCCGGCAAGAAGATAACCGCTTTGGATGTAGGGTCGCAGTTCGAGCCAGCCTCGTGGTGTTGGGTCATCGACATAAATCGACGCTTGCCCGCCGGTTCCGATGTTTATTGCAACCGTGTTTTCATAGTCGGAAACTGTTCCTGCGAAGCTGCACTGGTGATCGCCCGATGCGACCGAAACAGGAATGCCGGCTTGAGCGCCGAGTTTCGCCGCCTTGGCGTTAGTGAGTTGACCAGCGGTGGTGCAGGATTGAGCGAGATTTGAGAATAGCTCGCGGTCAAGCCCGAGCGAGTCGATGAGATCGTAATTCCAGTCCATTTTTGAAAGATCGTAAACACCCCAGCTAACTGCGTCGGTCGGATCGGTTACGGGTCGGGTGCCAGTCAGGCGCGAAACGACGAATTCGGGCGCGGTGGCTCCATGAATGTTCGAGAGGCTGGCTGGAAGTTCGTTGTTGGCTTTTAGCCAGTAGAGATTTGGTGTCGTGTATCCGGTAACGATCGGACAGCCGGTATTTTCGAAGGCCGGAAGCCCGTTTTTTTCTACGACTGCGCCGCCAAGTTCGCCCATCGCGTCGAGATACGTGCGATTTTCGCCAGGGATCTGATCTTTCGAACGCTGATCCTGCCAGGAGATGTATTTGCCAATCGTGTTGAGATCGCTATCGAGGAGTTGAAGACCTTGCTGCTGGCCCGTGATGCCGATGGCTGCCGGCTGCACTTGGGTTCGCTCGATCAAATTCGCAGCGTTGGTGACCGCAAGATCGGTCATGCGCTCGAGGTCCCACTCGGAGCGGCCGATCTTCTTGTCATGCTTAGACGTGATTTCGGTGGTGTTAGCTGTGGTCGACGATCCGACAACCGACTTCGAGTCGATGTCGACAATCAGAGCCGTAACCGACGAAGACCCAATGTCGATGGCTAGGTAGTGAGTGGGCATCCAGAGAGTCTATCGAGCGGATGGCTACTTAGTCGACCACGAGAATTTGCAGGCGACGTTTTTTGTGAAGCCGAAGAGCGCGTAGGCATGAGGAGCTTTTGGGCAATGGAGTTGGTTAGCTTCAATTTCAAACATCGTCGTCTCAACCGAAGCAGAGCGGAATGGCGAGACCTGATTCGAGGACATCAGGTAGGTTTTTCATATACAAACGAACTGGGGTTGTTGGCGTTCGATAGCTCTCGGCATTGTCAACGTCTCAGATTCCTCCGCTGGCGGTCGGGATGAGCTATGGATCTTGGTGGGCTTATTTGACTGTCACGCCCCCCCGTCATCCTTTGAGTGCCTCAAGATGACGCTTATTGATTGTCTTGCGCCACTATTCATCCTCCCCTTGTCCTTCGGGGACGTTTGGGGAGAAGAAGTGGCTTACACGTTGACCGGGGTCGGTGAAGCCGACGGCATCCCAGAAGGCAGCTTCCGTAGTTTCTTCAACATGTACGTCGGAACGATCGAAGACGTCGGCTTTCAGACGGGTTCCAAGTCCGGGTCCTTCGGGTGCTAGCAGGTAGCCGTCTTTGATTACAATATTCGGCTCGATGAACTTGTCGTACCAGCCCCGATAGTAGGCTCGGTTGGTTTCTTGAATCATCACGTTCTGGCAGTTCATCGATATATGGGCGCAGGCGAAGACATTTATCGGACCCGTCCAGTCGTGCGGAGCGACCGGAGTTTGATAAGTATCAGCGAGCGTGGCGATTTTTTTTGTTTCTCCAATACCGCCAGTCCAGATCAGGTCAGGCATCACGATTTCGGCGGCGCCTTTTTCGATGTATTCGCGGAACTCGTATCGGGTCATGAGTCGCTCGGCTGCGCAAATTGGCGCCTTTGTTTCTTGCGCGAGCTTTAGATGCGTTTCGACGTTCACCGGATGAATCATCTCTTCCTGCCATAGCAAGTCGTACTCGTCCATCGCCTGTGTGATGCGAATTGCCGGAGCCAACGCCCACTGTCCGCCGCCGTCGTGAGCGATTTCGATCTGATCGCCGAGCGCTTTGCGCTGTTGAGCGAGCGGAGCCAGCCCCTCTTTGATCTGCTTTGCCGAGACGAAGTTGCCGCCCGATTCTGCGGCGTACGGAGCCATGTAGTACGCCTTGACTGCCGTGATTCCTTCGTCGATAAGGCTTTGGAGTAAGCCGACCGGATCGCGCTGTTCGAACTCGTTGTCCTGCCAGTCACCATAGCTGCCGATGGTGTTGTAGATGCGGATCTTGTCGCGGGATTTGCCACCGAGCAGGTTGTAGATTGGCTGATCGAGTGCCTGCCCGGCAACGTCCCAAAGAGCGATGTCGATTGCCGAGAGGGCGCGCAGTTCGGCTCCTGAGTAGGTGAAGATACCGGCGAGTTTGAACAGTTCGTCCCAGATGCCTTCACGGTCCATCGGGTCCCGGCCGATTAGCCTTGGTCCGAAGATTTCGTGAACGACTGCTGCGACCGATTTAGGCAGATACCAGGTTTCGCCGAGTCCGATTTCGCCGGAGTTGGTGTGAATGCGAACCCAGCACATCTGCCAGAACTCGTCAACGCGGATTGTTTCAACTTTAGTAATTTGCAAGGTGGCTAGCCACTTTTTCTGAGAGATCGGATTTGGTTGGCTGAATCGGGTAGCCGGAGCTTCAGGACGTTTGGGGGCACTTTACTCCACATTTCCTGGCGACGGAAACGAATGCTCAAACTGTCATGCTGAACTTGATTCAGCATCTCTGGTGATGGCAGGAATCGTCGGCGCCAGCCTGTGGTCGGTGTCTGCTCGTAGAGTCGATCAAGTCGAACGAACGTGATTCTGAATCTAGTTCAGAATTACATGGTTGCGTTGTGACGGGTGTTAGAGAAGTAGATGTTGTCGAGAGACGCCCCCCCCTCCCCCAGCTCTCTCCCAGAAGTAGAGGGTTTTCTGGAGCAGCACGCGTGCGAACCACGGCTGAATATCCACGAACCAGTCAACACCATGCCTGCCGGAGAAAAAGTGCTTAAGGCACTAGCGAGCGTTGTCGAGGACGATGTCGAATACGAGATCGGCGTTTGGTGGTATTGCTCCGCCTGCGCCCTGTGCTCCGTAGCCCTGTTCGGACGGAATGTAGACTCTGCGCTGTCCGCCGACTTTCATTCCTAGAATTGCGTCACGGAATCCAGGAATTACGTTGCCGACCGGGAATGAAATCGATTGACCACGTGAATAGGAAGAATCGAACACGCAACCGTCGGAAACGAGCCAACCGGTGTAGTGAACATCGACTGTGTCGCTCTGGTTTGGAGTAGCACCATCGCCGACCTTGATATCGAAGACTCGAATACCTGAAGGCTCATCGCTGTACTGGTCGTCGGTTACGTCACCGTATTGGGGAGCGGAATCCGGGTAGCCGGGGTTATCGCAAGACATTATGGGCCCTTTTTCGGGTGTTCCTGTAGGAACTGGAGTCGCGGTTGCATTGGCAGCGACGACCGTAGCCGTGGCGATAGCCTGCTCGGGCGTCAAAATGCTTACCAGTTCAATTTCAAAAGTTAGAGTAGCGTTCGGCGGGATGACCGGAGGTGCTCCGAGATCTCGATATGCGAGTGCTGGCGGGATTTCTACTCGGCGTATTCCACCGGGAGCCATAGTTAGCATGCCCTCTCGCCAGCCGGGGATCAGGGCCACCAGCAGCAGCTCCGCATCCACTCCACGAGCGTGCGACGAGTCGAAAATGCATCCATCGTTGAGCCAGCCGGTGTACTTCACGGTAACCATGTCGGCGAGTGTTGGCGATTCACCGCTGCCCACTACGCGATCGAAAATTTTTACACCTGCAGGATCGCCGGCAAGTTGGTCTCGAGAAATTTCTTCAAAAACTGGCGATCCTTGCGGGTAGATATCGTTCTGGCACAACGAAGCGTCGGTCGTCGGTTGAATCACCGGGATTTCGATATTGTCGGGATTCTTGCCAGCCGCCTGACACGCGGCCAGCACGATTAAGACGAGCATTCCCGCAACAATCAACATTCGCTTGGATATCACGCTTTTCAATTCGAAGAATCCCCGTTTTCGATCCGGATATTGAACGTTCGCCGGTGCACTTCGCAAAAGACGAACGTCTAATTGTCTACTTTTTTCCAGAGTTTGCGTTGGCTACGAACTGGTTGAAGCCGCTTGCAATCCACGGTCCGGCTCCTGTCATGAAGAACCTGACACCCATTTCTACGTAGGTAGAGACGTTTTCGTTTGTCGCAAGAGCGCCTGCGTTGCGGCCCGCTGCAATGATTCGAGATAGCGAATCGTTGATTTTCTCCTGCACGTCGGGGTGTTGAAGATCGCCCATGTGCCCCATGGAAGCTGCGAAATCGGAAGGGGCGACGAAGAAAACATCGATGTCATCGACTGCGATGATCTCATCGAGATTCTCCCAGGCAACGATGTCTTCGATTAGCACGATTAGCATCGATTCGTCGTCGGCTTGGTCGAAGTAGTTAGGTACGCCGAGGCCCTGTCGGCTGGTGAACATGCCGCGTTTACCTCGGGGTGTGAATTTACCGCCATCGACAACATTTCGTGCTTCAGCGGCGTTGTTCACGTGTGGAACGACGATCGCTTGGGCGCCGCGATCGAGCGTTCGGTAGATGAGGCCCTGTTCGTTCAGGTTGATACGCGCGACCGAGGTCATGCCCCAGAGGTCGCACGCCCGTGTCAGATTGCCGAGGTCGGAGGCGTCGGTCGCACCGTGCTCACCTTCGAGCCAGATGCCGTCGAAACCGATCGGACCAACTGCGTCGATGTCGTCGGGGTGGGTGATACCGCTGACGATGGTTACGATCTCGCCGTTGGCGAGCTTCTGCTTGGCGTGGTTGATCCTGAGTTCCACTGAAGTCACTCCAAATGTGATGAGAAATAAACGGGCTTATCGAATTAACCCGTGGAATTCTACCCGCTATGTGGGTGTTCGGGGTTGGAGGGGAGAGCACGCACACGCATCCCGAGCAGCGGTCGAGGGATCTGTGGAGGGGTTGGGGCATAGGTGACACGGGCGTTCGAAGATACAGTGGTCGTAGAGGTGGGTGTACCGTGTCCTGTCGATCATCGTTGGGTTTTGGGCACGCTTCACTGCAATCCCGCCGAAGGCCCTCCACTTCGCTGTTGCTACGGTCGAGAAATTGTTGAGTGATGATTTACTGATGTAGGTAATCCGCACGTCTCGGGCCCCTCCGGCAGGGTCAAAACGAGGTGGTCGGCTATCCAGCAGCCCCGTGGCAGCGCTTGAACTTTTTACCTGAATCGCAGGGGCAGAGGTCGTTGCGGCCTACTCCGGCGTAGGGATCTTCGGAGCCGGACGACTCCGGCATCTGGCTCGTTTTTGCCATGATGTTGGCTGCGGGTTGACCGCTGCGAAGTTCGCCGACCATCGCCTTCATGTACTGTTCGGTGTGCCCGAAGAACGTTTTGTAGCCTTTGCATAGATAGTTCATACCGTCCTCACCATCGGGAGCCTTAACGAACCGTTGCTTCGGGCATCCACCGTTGCAGGCGAACCGGAATTCGCACGTTCTGCAGTACTCGGGAAGCGTGTCTCGTTTGTCGGCTCCGAACTTGCGCTGCGCAGGACTTTCGGCCATTTCACGGATCGTGGTGTCGGCAACATTACCGATGTTGTACTCCGGATATACGAAGTGGTCGCACGAATACACATCTCCGTTGTGCTCAATAATCATCGCATCGCCGCATGTCTCGGCGAAGATGCACAGTCCCGGATTTTGACCCATCCATCCAGCAAGCGTCGTGTCGAATATTTGGACGAATACCTGCCCGATGTCTTTTCGCACCCATTGATCGAAAACACCGTTGAGGAACCGACCATACTGTTCAGATCCCACTGACCATTCGGTAATGGTTGCTCCATCTCGGAATTCAGGTCCGACCAGTTGCAGCATATGTGCGGGAAGCTTGTCGGCAACGCGTTCGACAATCGGAATGAACTGCAGGAATTGGCTGCCGACTTCTTGCGACAGGAACTCGTAGACCTCTTTTGGATGATCGGCGTTGTGTTTGTGCAGTACTGTGAGAGTGTTGAATTCGACGTTGTGCTTCTTGAGCACTTCGATCCCCTCCATCACTTTGCCCCACGAAGGCTCACCACCTCGGCTGACGCGGTATCTGTTGTGAATATCTTCCGGTCCGTCGATCGAAACGCCAACGAGGAATTTCTCTTTAGCGAGAAACTCAGCCCAGTCGTCATCTATGAGAATGCCGTTGGTCTGAAAAGCGTTTGTGATCTGCTTCTGACCCGCGTACTTCTGTTGAAGAGCCACGGCTTTTTTGTAGAAATCGAGACCCAACAGGGTCGGCTCGCCGCCCTGCCAGGCAAAGTTCACGACTGGAATATCGTTGGCTTCGATGTACTGCTTTACGTACGACTCAAGCTCTTCATCGCCCATTCTCCAAGAACCACGAGCCTTATCCGGGTACAGCTTTTCCTTCTCAAGATAGAAGCAGTAGGTGCAGTCGATGTTGCAGATGGCGCCACTTGGTTTCGCCATTACGTGAACGGCGAGCGGGCGTTTCAGTGGTGGCCGTTGTTGGGGCTGAGTCGTAGTCATGAAGTATCGATGTTACTTGCGAAGAATGACTCGTGGTTGTCCTAATCGGTTACAACATCGTGCTCCTCGGGTTCGGGTTTGCGAGGGAGCCCCGAGAGGATCATCTTTGCGATTGCTGCACCGCAATCGCAAAGATATACATCCCTGCACCAGCAGCAACGCCGAGTGCGGCAGACATCCATATGCCAGCGGCGGTGGTGAGTCCTCGGACAACCCCTCCAAATCGAATCATCGTTCCGGCACCTATAAATCCGACGCCGGTGGCGACTTGAGCGGCTATTCGGGCAGGGTCACGAAGTTGTTGAACTCCGTTGGTATCATCTTTGAATCCGAAGATTGAAACGACCGTGAAGGCTGCCGCGCCCATCGCTACGAGTGCCAAAGTGCGGATGCCAGCGGGGCGAACAGCCCTCCGGCGCTCAAATCCAATGATTCCACCTACGAGTGCGGCGAAAGCAATTCGGGCGAGCATTTCCAATTCCTAGACGTGTTGAACAGGAATATTTCGATGTCCATGGGTTCATCTCACTCTTCAGTAATTGGAAAAGCTGGCGATTATACGCAGGTAGGTTTTTGGCGAGAGCGTGTGGCCGTGATTGGGAGCTATGTGGGAGTGACCATTTGACTCTGAAAATGAATTCAGGGTGACAGCTGAGATGATTCGCGTGCTGTCTCTAAGAAAACCAGAGTCGCACGGCAGTCCCGCCTAGAATTGCTTCTTGGTCGGATTGCGATAGTCCTAACTCTTCAGTGAAGAGAGAAAGATTTTGGGCGTAGCTCGTACCCTTCGACCACAACGCGTTCGGAAAATTCGATCCCCACGCGCAGCGATCGGGCGTAAACGATTCGATCACTCGTTTTAGAGGGTCGTGCATATCTTCGTGCGGGTAGACGCGTGCCGATCCGTGCGTTCCGCTGGTGAGCTTGGCGTGAACGTTTGGTAGTGGTGCCAACCGCTGGAGTGCTTTGATAGTTTCTTCGGTCTTCCGCACAGTGTTGAGCATGAAGCAGTGGTAGATCACGATATTCAGATCGTCTAACTGCCGTGCCATGAGTTCAATTTCATATAGACGTTCAAGATCGTCTAGCACCATGCAGTTGACGACCATCCCAAGATCGCGTGCTTTCGACCAGAGGCGTCTTACGTTCGGGGAGCCGATCTGATTGTTTTGATCGGACGTACCCCGGAGTCCTCGTGCCGAGTAGTTTTTGGCCGCATCTTCAAGCACTTCGAGGTTCTGCGGATCATCGGGACTGAGCGTTATGACACCGGTCGCCCATTCCGAGTATTTGCGGGTCGAATTCATCACATACCGGTTGTCCCAGCCGTAGAACGTGCTGGTCTGGATGAATACAGCTCGCCCGACACCCGCATCGTCCATCTTCGACTTCAGGTCTTCAGCAGTAGCCGGTTCACCCGGCTGCCACGGATCATCAATGGTCGGATACTTCTCGAGATCGTCAGAGTAGATATGCGGGTGTGCGTCGATGATGTTCATGGTTGCCTAACAAGCAATATGGCCAAATACTCTCATGCTTGTTTCGAGCACATATTTAGCGTCTACCTCGAATATGTCTGGGGGGCGGTGGTTATCGCGAATAACTTGAGCTTCGATCGTTCTGGCACCTAATGGTTGGGTGAAGTGTATTAATCGCTTTCGCTTTCGTGCAGATTCCTAAATCTCGGCAAACATGTCATCGGTGATCACGCCGTTTTCGACTGCCAGATCACAAAGCTGACGTATTCCAAGCCGATCATTATTTGTTAGCTGTCGTGCGTAGATACACTGGCGAGTGTTCTCGCAATAAAACCCATTCTGACGATGATTGATGCAATGAACTGGCTATAAGAAAAACAGTACCGTGATTATTCGAAGAGGTTTACGGCTAATTCACCGCCTCCGAAGCCACGATAGTGTTCGGTGTCGATCAATTGAGACTGCCACAGCATCCACTCAGCTCTCTTGGAACGCATCTCGTCATCATGTTGATTTAGCCACTCCACAAAATATGGCTTAACGTATTTCGGTTGAGGCAATTTAAACTCCGATTCAAGTACTTCTGAAAATCTTAAAATCCCGGGCCTCGACCGGGGTTCCAGGCGTGTTTGCGGGCTACGTCTTCGTCTAGGTCTACTCCCCAGCCGGGTTTGGTTGGGATTTGTAGCTCACCGCCGGTGTAGTCGAGAGCACCGCCCGTGATTTCGTCTTTCCACGGCACATCGTCGATGTCGGCTTCCATGATTCGAACGTTTGGCACGGTTGCGCACAGGTTGATCGAGTGCATAGTGGAGAGGTGCGAGTAGTAGTTGTGGGGTGCGATGTTGAGTTCGTAGCTCTCAGCGAGCATAGCGACGTCACGGGAGCGTGCGAAACCGTTCCACGGCACGTCGATCATCACGTTGTCCATCGAGCGATTCTCGAAGTAGGGTCGGTAATCACGGATGCCGAAAAGGTTTTCACCTGATGTGATTGGCACCATCGTTCCGGCCTTCACTTCGGCGAGTCCTTTTGGTTCGTACATGTCTACCTCGACCCACATCGTGTTGAACTGCTCCATCACGTTGCAGATTTGTCGTGCGGCGAGCGGCTTGAAGTGGAAGTTGAGGTCGAGAGCGATCTGCACTTCACCCTTCGTACCTTCTTCGAACGCTCCGATGTATTTTTCGAGGTGATCGAGCGTCTGCCGTGTGACGTTCTGGTCTGTTGATCCGACGCCACCGCCAAAGCCGCCGACGTAACCGTGGGCGTTGGGTCCGGGGTAGTTGATGTTGGTCTTGAGAGCCTTGAAGCCTTTCTCTCGGACTTCTGCACCAAGTTCGGTAACAGCTTCGAACGAATCGATCGGTGGCACTTCGATGAGTTCGTGATTGCGGACTCGAGAAGAGCCGCAGTGTGACCAGTAAACCTGCTGGCTCTGGCGAGTTGGCCCACCGAACAACGAGTAAACGGGTACGCCGAGTGCCTTGCCTTTAATGTCCCAAAGGGCGAGTTCAATTCCAGCGATAGCCTTAGCAGCGATGCCGCCGGGAGACTGACGAGCCATGCGGTACATGTCCCAGTAGCGCATTTCGACTGCGAGTGGATCCTGGCCCTCAAGAATCGGCAGGAAGTCGCTGACAGTTCCGATGATCCCGTACGGGTTGCGACCGTCCGACATTTCGCCGTATCCGGTGAGTCCTTCGTCGGTGCGAACGGCAACGTATTGCCAGGGTCGCCACCCGGCGTCGACTACGAATGTGTCTATGGCTGTGATTCTCATGGGGTGGTTGTTGCAGGTTTGGTCGACCTGTCTCCTTCGAGTGCCTCAGAAGACACTGTTGATTTGCGCCTTGAGCTGAGTCATCACGCTAAACGATCTTCGAACTGCCGGGGAGTTTAGTGCAGTTTGGGCATGATGCAAGTGGGTGTGGCTTTTCAGTTGAATTGTTTGGTTTTTGTCCTCTCCAAATGGGGGAAGGAATAGGAGGCAACTGCTTCTTCTGTTTAACTGCCATTTGCACGCGCGAGGTCCCTCCACTTCGTTTTGCTTTGGTCGGGACGGGGGGGCTAGAGTTGCCGGTTATCTCACAGATCCAGGATCGTAGACGGCTCTTTTTTGACCGGCGTAGTCCCACGGAACGATCCAGTCTTCGGGGATTTTTAGCCCGAATCCTGGGGCGTTTGATGGCACTAGTTTTCCATCGACTGCTGCCGGAATACCAGGCAATAGCTTGTCGCTGATCGGCTGGCCGACATCGGTGTTCATGAACCACTCGGCCTGTGTTGTTTCTGGCATGGCATAGGCGAAGTGCTGCCCCCACGCGGTGTTGGCTCCCGTGTGCGTAATTGTTTCAATTCCGGCGGCTTCCGCGTAGGTGTAGATCTTGAGCACTTCCGACAGCCCGCCTACCCATTCGATGTCGGGTTGAACGATATCAACCGCACGCGCCGCGATGAGCTGTTGAAATGCTTTGCGTCCGTAGTGATGCTCACCGGTTGCGAGGGCGGTCCACGTCATCGCACGTTTGAGTTCCTTATAACCTTCGAGATCCCACGGTGGTAGCGGCTCTTCGAACCATCGCAGCTTGTAGGGTCGTAACCGTTCGGCGACTCTGAGGGCGAGATCGGCGTTGTACGACATGGTTGGATTGAACGTGAGTTCGGCATCATCACCGGCGATCTCGCGCTGGCTCGCGACATGATCTTCGAGTCTAGCGAGTCCTTCTGAGCCCTCTTCGTAAAAGAAAGGGTTGCTGATCTTGAACCGGGTGAATCCGATTTCGTGCATCCACTCGATATCGTCGCCTGTTGCGTATAGTTCGACATGGTCGCGGGAAGGACCACCGATGAGCTCGTATACGGGTCGACCGAGAAGCTTGCCCTTGAGGTCCCACAGCGCCAGATCGATACCGCTTTGAGCTGCGGTCGCGATTCCGCCCTGAAATCCTTCGTTCATCCGCCAGATTTGATCGTTGATCAGCTCGGTTGCGAGGGCGTCCTTACCTTCGATCAATGGCGCGATCAGATAGTCGACCACCGCGGCTCCCGCCACACCGACAGCGAACGAACCAAGCCCGAACGTTCCATCTTCCGCAGTGATCTGTACCCACGCCTTTCCGGATTGACCCGGCTTGTTGCCATCAATGCGTGCGTATTCGGAGTAGCGTGCTATCGGGTGCGATCTAGGCGAAACCTTGTTCCAGCCGGGCTTCGTTTTAGTTCGAACTGGCGGTGAAGGAGCGTTGATTTGAACGGCGCGAACGCTTTTGATCTTCATATCAGGCGTTCCCTCCTGTCCAGTCGCTAATATCACCCGTCTCGAACTCCAAGCCAAATCCGGGAGCATCAGTAGGTTTGACCTGCCCGTTCACGGGAGTTGCGGTTCCGGGAATAGTCACGGTGGCTTCGAGCGGAATGCCGGGATCAGTACCCATCCAGTACTCGGCCATCGGCGATTCGGTGGCTGCCATTGCGAAATGCTGCCCGAATGGATCGTTGGCTCCGCCGTGCGGAATCGTGGCAATGCCTGCCATTTCGCCAATGGTATGAACCTTCATCGCTTCGGTGAGTCCACCGCCCCACTTGAGATCGGGTTGAAGAATGTCGGCAGCACGCCGCTCGACGAGATCGAGGAAGGCGTGCCGCCCGTGATGATCTTCGCCGGTTGCAATCGCTACCCATGGTGCTGATTGGCGAAGGCGAGCGAGACCGGCAGTGTCGGTAGGCACAAGCGGCTCTTCAAGCCAACGCAGGGTGTAGGGGCGGAGTTCTTCGAGGAGCCGTTGTGCGAAATCGACGTTGTACGACATCACCGGATTAATCATCAGATCGTGATCGGACCCTACTTGTTCTCGAGCCTGAGCAACGTGGGCGACAACCGCTTTGATCCCTTCTACAGCATCGGTGTAGTGTGCAGGATTTGTGATTTTGAATTTTGTAAATCCGAGTTCCTGCGCCCAGTCGAGATCGTCGCCGGTCACGTAGCAGGTGATCGATTCCCGAACGGGACCGCCAAGTAACGCATACACAGGCTGGTCAAGAATCTTGCCTTTCAAATCCCACAAGGCAAGATCAACACCACCCATAGCGGTCGAGGCAGTTCCAGACGTGCCAAATCGTTGTGATACCCGAAGGATTAAATCGTACAAGTGCTCGATTGCAAGGCAGTTCCGACCAATAAGAATTGGAGCGATCACCTCGTTCACAAACGAAGCGACTGGGCTACCGAAGGCGCACTGCCCGAGTCCCCACGTTCCGTCTTCGGCAATTACCTGAACCCAGACTGGTTCGAGTCCACCGCCGGGCATGCCGCCGGGTTTGTTCGAGAATTCAGAGTAGAAATTTACGGGCATCGCGCGTGGCGAGAAATTGTTCCAGTTCGGACGTCGAGATTTTGAGGAGCCTGTCTGTTCTCGCAATCGGACCTTCACGGCTTTGATGGACTTGATCTTCAAATGGCTACTCGTGGCTGCGGGGTGGTTGCGGTTCGTACAGATGCACTTGCGCACGGAACAACTTATGCTTGTGGCGGCGCAAGTTTAGCAACGGTCGTGAAAATAAAGGAACCGGCACGAATGGGACTGAGAACAGTCGATATCGAGCAGTTGGCAAGGTCTTGGTCGAGTGAACCGGGGCTGGAAGAATTGATCGTGACGCGTACTCACTCATCAGGTGAGAAGATCGAGATACCGGTAGCGCGTATTTTAGGAACCCAACCCGGACCTCAAATGACCGTGATGTCGGGCATGCACGCAGGCGAATATTCGGGGATTCTTGCTGCTCAAAAACTCATTACAGGCGTGAAGGCCGAGGAGCTGTCGGGGACGTTGATCGTGATCCCTGTGATTTCTACGCGGGCGTTCATGGAACGCAATATGCAGCTGAATCCGGTCGATCAGAAGGAAGTTCACTTCATTCGACCCGGTATCCCCGAAGGCACCTACAGCGACATGTTGATCGACACGTTGTTCGAGGTGGTGAAGGACTCTGACTACCTGATTGACTCGCACGCTGGTGAAATGGCTCAGTCGCTAATGGCGTGGGTGCCGGTGCCGATGCGAGGTGCAAACGAATTGAGTAGCCAGTCTCTTGATCTAGCACGTGGCTTCGCAGTCGAATACGTCGAGCCGCGATACGATCTGCCGTCCATTCCGCCGTTCAGCGTGGCGTTGCTGAATGCGGGCATTGCAAATATATGGGTCGAGTGCGGTAAGAACGGCGTGCCGACCGAACAAGACACTGCCACTCATTTCGACGGTTACATAGCGGCTCTCCAAACAATGAAAATGCTCGCTGGCGACGCTGCCCGGCCGCGGCAAAAACTGCTCAAGGGCACTCGTTCGCAGGTCAATTCCAAACAGTCGGGCGTATGGCATCCTGCGGTGAAAGAGGCCGATATTGTCGAGGCGGGCCAGTATCTGGGCCAACTGACCGACTATTTCGGCAATACGTTGGAGGAATTCCACTCGCCAACACGTTCACTTGTGCTGTATTACTGGTCTAACCCGGCGATTAACGCCGAGCGTCGACCCCACGGCTACGACTGGCACAACGGCCTTGTAAGCCTGTTAGATCTCGAGGATTAATTAGTTGCCCAGCTTTCCGGTTTATCTTGCGCACGATCACATGCAGCGGGCGGAGGATTTTGCCCAAGATTTCGTTGGGGGTGTTAGCGGCAAGATCGTTCACCTGACCGTCGACTCGTGGATCGATGCTCCCACGCAGGATGAGTACGACCACGCTTACGACAGCTACGATGGCTTTCGGGATCGTGGGCTCGGCGCGCTTGCGAACCTGCACGTAGTTGCTGGTGGTCCTGCCAATAATGTTCGGGTTGTACGTGAATTTCGAGACCTGGAAACTGCCCAGCATTCGGGTCAGTTTGCTGTGATTGCAGGGAACGAGGGCGGCAAGATTCTAGGATCGGATCCGGATCTACTTGATACTTGGTTCCAGTTGGGACTTCGTCATGTGCAGTTCAATTGGGCGATGCCTAACAAGCTTGGAGCTTCGCAGGATCAGGAGAACGATCCGACGCAACCGGGCCTTACCGAGTTTGGGAGGATTACGATCGAGAACATGAACGATCGCGGGATGATCGTTGACGTTTCGCACTCGGCACCGCAGACGATCCTCGATGCGTTGGAAGTAACCTCGAAGCCGATTTTGAACTCGCACTCAGGTGGGCGCTCGATCGCCGATAAACCGCAGAATCTGTTCGACGACCAGATACGTGCGATGGCGGATAACGGCGGTGTGATTGGCATTCATTTTTGCTCCCGACTGGTGCTTGGTGCAAACGGCGTTCAGGCGGAAATCGCCGATGTCGTGAAGCAGGTTCGATACGTCGCCGATGTCGGAGGGATCGACGTTGTCGGGCTGGGGCCCGACTGGGTGCTTGGCGATCCTGCACGCGACGAGCCGTACTTACGCAACACGAATCAGAAAGGCCTCACGTGGGCGAAGGGTCTTAAAGATTCTTCTGAGTTGTCGAACTTGTGGGATCCGCTTGTTGGCGCTGGATTTACAGCAGCCGAGATTGAAAAGATCGCCGGCGGAAACATGCTAAGGCTGTTTCGGGACGTGCTTCCAGGGTGACCCTGTCACGTTTTCTCAAGCTCAGGTATGTACCGGGCAAGTTAATTATTATGGTTCGAACAGGTGAGCGTGCAAACGCCGACAATTCGGGCGCCGTCAGCTGCAAGGATCACTGCTTCCGGGGTCACTTCATCGATAAATGGTGCAACGGTTGCGGCTGCATCGACTATTGTTAGCGGAGGTCCGCCTAGTTCCATAATCAGGTCGTGAGCCAGTTCGGCGACTTTTGTTTCTTCGCGGCGTGGGCGGTTCTGACATCCATCTAGATATTCGCAGTGCCGTACACCCACGCCTTGATCAGGTGGTGGGCGATTGCAATTGGGCCGGGGATGTTTACGCCTTCGAGTTTGTCTTCAAGTGCCAGTTTGACTTCGTCTCTAGTGAACCAGCGAACGTCTGACATCTCGCCGTCATCGATAACGATTTCGTCGGAGTTCGCCTCGGCGTGGCAGCCGATCATCAGAGAAGCCGGGAATGGCCACGGCTGGGACGAGTGATACGTGACCTTGCCGACTTTGATTCCAGCCTCTTCCATCACTTCTCGACGTACGCCTTCTTCGATCGCTTCGCCCTGGTCCATGAATCCGGCGAGGCACGAGTAGAACGTTGAATTCTGGCGTGCGAGAGTTTGACCCATGACGCATCTGTCGCCCTTATAGACGAGCATGATCGCCACAGGATCGGTTCGAGGAAAATGCTGAGATTTGCACTTCGGGCACTCTCGCATGAGCCCACCGCGCTGGCTTTGCGATTCGGAACCGCAAACAGAACAGAACCGGTGCTGGGCATGCCAGTTCAAGTTCGAACGAGCCTGAGCCAGAACTCCCGATTGCTCTGACGGGATATCGGTGGCTGCTGCACGCCCGTCTTCGAATTCGGCTCCGGGAACGAGGGCAGCGATGTGGGATGGATCCTCGACTACGGAAATATCGACCGCAAAGTGTGGATTTTGGTCAATATCAAATCCGAGAAATTTGGGACCGCCCGCCTCCTCGGGAAGGTCGCCGAGAAACTCGTGACCGATCCACGCCAGCGCAGCTTGCGAGCCGCGTTGTACAAGCGGTTTGAGCTTGTGGAAGGGCAGGAGCTTTGTGTTGTCCTGTCGCATCATCGCTTTGAGCAGGTCTTCGTCACGACGGGCCTGGTCGCCTCGATCGAGTGGATTTCCGGCAAAGATGTGGGTGTACGACAAGTTGGTTGCTCTCGAAGAAGTTGGTTGTTGTCAGCAGCACGCCACTGTATCAGTGGTGACACGTACACGCGGTCGACGACATTCGCTCGGGCGTCGTTCTTCTTGCGAACATGGCGTTTGGGATGATCTGGTACAACAAGCGTGCTAAGGCAGCATGTGGATGGAAGATGTTGGGATGAACGAAGAGAAGCTTCGTGAAGGCAACCTTTCGCTGACCTACATCTCGATGATCGTGCTACTGGTGATCACGAACATCTTCATTGTGTTCGTGGTCAACAGTATCGACGGTGGTTTTGAGGAAGATTTCGTAGTTGATGCTGTACTTTGGTTCGTATCGCGGCTACCAACGCCATTCCCATTATTCATTCGCTCAACAAACAAGGTGTTTGGGGCTCATGAACGCCTTCAACACGGGTGTGGCGATCACCTTGAGTGGTGTAATTATCGGGGCGCTTAACGCGTAGTCGGTATTGGCACGATCTCATATCACGCGTCCCGAGCGGAGTCTTCGGAGTCGAGGGACCTTGGGTGGGGTAGTGCTTTCGTTCGCTGGCCGATATTGGCAGTGTTTGCGCGCGGACGTTTGATACTGAATTGAATTCAGCATGACATTGTTCGAAGTGGGCTAGCGAACAAACAAAAAGGGGGTAGAGAATTGTCGCCCCCCTTTTCGTATTCAGCTTCAGAACGCTGTTTTAGAGCTGTTAGCCCAACTGCGGAACGGACTTCATCGCCTCTGCGATTGCTTCTGACGGCAATGTGTAGTCGATCATGTTTCCTGAGAAGTAGCTGTCGTATGCCGAGAGGTCGAGGTGGCCGTGGCCACAGAGGTGGAACAGGATGTTCTTCTCTTCGCCGGTTTCCTTGGCCTCAAGCGCTTCGTCAATAGCTGCTTTCAGGGCGTGGGTTGGCTCAGGAGCCGGAATAATTCCCTCGGTGCTCGCAAACAGAACAGCTGCCTCGAAGCAAGCGTTCTGGTGGTACGCCTTAGCTTCGTAAACGCCTGCGTCGAACAGGGCACTGATGAGCGGGGCCATACCGTGGTAGCGAAGACCACCGGCGTGAATCGGGTTCGGCACGAACGTGTGGCCGAGTGTGTGCATCTTGAGCAACGGGGTCATGCCGATGGCATCACCGAAGTCGTATGCGAATTCACCCTTTGTAAGTGAAGGTGATGCTTCTGGTTCGACTGCGATAAATCGGGTATTCGACTTACCGGCGAGTTTGTCGGCGATGAACGGGAACGAGATACCAGCGAGGTTCGATCCGCCACCTGCGCAACCGATAACAACGTCTGGATATGCGTCTGCCATTTCCATCTGCATGATTGCTTCCTGGCCGATAACGGTCTGGTGCATGAGAACGTGGTTCAGCACGGAGCCGAGTGAGTATTTCGACTCATCGTCGCCTGCTGCAACTTCAACGGCCTCGGAAATAGCGATACCGAGGGAGCCTGGTGAGTTCGAGTCCTGTTCGAGGATAGTTCGACCAGCGTTGGTCTCAGGGCTTGGGCTTGCGGTGACTGTGCCGCCGAACGTCTGCATCATCGACTTGCGGTAGGGCTTCTGATCGAAGCTTGCCTTCACCATGTAGACCTTGGCTTCGAGTCCGAACTGTTGGCAGGCAAATGCGAGTGCGCTGCCCCATTGACCTGCACCGGTTTCGGTGACGATTCGCTTCGTACCTTCGACCTTGTTGTAGTACGCCTGGGCGATCGCCGTGTTGGGCTTGTGGCTACCGACGGGGCTGACGCCTTCGTACTTATAGAAGATTTTTGCGGGGGTTCCGAGTGTTTTTTCGAGGCCTGTTGCCCGAATTAGCGGTGTGGGCCGCCACATTCGGTACATTTCGCGGACTGGTTCAGGAATGTCGATCCAACGATCCTGACTGACTTCCTGCATGATGAGTTCCATCGGGAACAACGGTGCGAAATCTTCCGGTCCGGCTGGTTGGCCTGTTCCGGGATGAAGCGCGGGGTCGATTGGTTTCGGCAGGTCGGCCTGCACGTTGTACCACTGTTTTGGGATGTCGTTCTCTGAAAGCAGGAATTTTTTCTGGTCAGCCACTTCGTTCTCCGATCACTAGTCAGCGCGTCAAACTGAATGAAATTGCTCGGCGCGAGAGTAAAACTGCTAAGGAGTTTATGTTGTTTGAGTGCCAGATGCTGTGAAATCGTCGTGAGGCTTGGTATGAGGCAGAATCATGGCGGGCGGATTTAGCCGCTACGCTGAACGATGGGGTTGTCATGCAGAGGAAGCCCACCTCAGGGCAGGCTCCTCGTATTGACAATCTGGGAGATCTCCAAAATATTTAGCGCAACGTACTTGTCGAATCAACCATCTCCAACCGACATCGCAGAATACGTGCCAATGGCAACTACCCGTCTTTGGTTGCCCACGCTCCAGTTGATTCGTTTGCCTTATTCCACCAGCCGGGTTGCGCTTCGGGTGAGTCGACATCGATGGCGAATTCTTCCATCGCCTCCGGGATCAGTTCGATACCAAGGCCCGGATTGCCGTTCGGGAATATCGCGCCATCTCGAATATCGAACATCGGGGTGATGATCTTCTCGAACGTCTCAAACCACGTATGCAGGCACTCCTCTCGGTAGAGATTCGGAATGGTGATCGAAGCCTGGAATGAAGCTGCGATGGCGACCGGCCCCAAAGCATCGTGCGGGCTGACCCTAATGTACTGGGTCTCAGCCATCGACGCGATGCGACGTAGCTCGCTGATTCCTCCGCACCATGCGATGTCGGGCATGATGTAATCGACCAGTCGGTCACGGAGGATTTCGTCGTAGTCCCAGCGAGTGAAATGCCTTTCGCCAACACACAGCGGAACGTTGGTGTTCTCTCGGATTTGTCGTAGCGAGTTGTGGTTTTCGACGTGGGTTGGCTCTTCGAACCAGACCAGATTAATGTGCTCGATAGCGTTGGCAGCCTTGATCGCAGATGCGACATCCATACGAGCGTGGGCGTCAACCAAAATTTCGTAGTCGGGACCAACCGTTTCTCGTAACGCTTCCATCCACTCGACAGCTTCGGCAATCGCTTTCGGCTCCATGCGTTCGACCATGTTTGCGCCGTAGTGAACTTCGCCCATCGTTCGCCTGCTCGGGAATGGATCGGTCTTGATCGCTTGATACCCGGCTGCGACCGTGAGTTTCGCTTCCTCGATCAAAGTGTCGATTCCCTGCCCGGCACTTATGTCTCGAACGTGGGTGTAGAGGGGAACGCTGTTGCGAACAGGACCGCCGAGCAGGTCGTAAATGGGCGCTCCCAGAACCTTGCCCTTGATGTCCCAGAGTGCAATATCGATCGCGCTGATCAGGTGTGAGATGTAGCCACGGCCGTTGAGGTCGGAGTTCACGTGGAAAATGCGCTGCCAGATTTCTTCGATGTTCTTGGGATCGGATCCGATCACGAGCGGTTTGATCGCTTCGAGTCCTCGTACGAGGTGACTATTTACGGCGTAATCGGTGCACTCACCGAGCCCGGTGATACCTTCGTCGGTCTCGACCTCGACGAACAGCCAGGCAAGGCCTGGTATCGGCATAACAACGTAGGATTTGATGTCGGTGATTTTCATGCTGGCTTTATGCTCCGGGCGTCACTGGCGTGACTTGGCCGCGCGTCGTATTTTCGCTACTCGCGCTCCTAACATGGCCACTCGGCTCCGTGTCGCATTTCACCTTTCCTCTAACTCCTTTCCAGCAGGGAAGGAGGACTTGCTATCTTCACTGTGGCGGATTGTAGACGAGTTGGAAGGCAGGTGACTTTCGAACGGATTATGAACAGGATTTGATGAGCAGTGCGAGAAGCCAACGCGCCGATGCTGGTGAGCTGAGTGACGAGGTTGCTAGTGATCCGCTTGGCCGCCGTGGATAGAGAAGGCCTCCGGAGGGAGTTGGGCGAACAAGTCCTCGTCAGTGCGATCGTCGCCGGTTGCCGGAACGAAATCGAACGGTCCCCCGATCTGCCTCAACGATCCCGTAGATTCTGCCTTTATCGAGACCGCGCTCTTGAGCACTGTACTGCTAAAAATGGTCGCGTTTAGCGGTATTATTCACGAGCCAATGCCATTGGCATCCTCTGTGAACAGTCTTGTCGCAGAATCTATGTGATCGCTCTTATTTAAAAACACTCGACTGGAACATTCAATGACCTCACGTGTCTACCCCGACAACGACACATCAGAAGTTTCTATTGCTGACGTACTTGGAACCGGAGCCAATCCGGCAAGTCGTGAGATTCAAACTCACGCCGACGGCCCCAAGGGCACGGTTCCGTTTACAGCCGAATTCCTGATCGATGAACCGAGTGGTAACCACTTCGGCATGACGCAGAACGCCGGTATGGGATGGAATCCTTCGGAGCTAATGCGCAAGCAGTTCATCATTCTTTCCACCGTCGGAGGCGTGAAGAATGATGATGGCTCTCCAGTCGCACTCGGGCTTCACACCGGCCACTTCGAACTACGTGACATGGTCGCAGCCGCTGCCGAAGAGCTAAAAGAACTGAAGTCGGTTCCATTTGCTGCATTCTGTTCCGATCCTTGCGACGGTCGAACTCAAGGCACGACCGGAATGCTCGATTCGCTGCCGTACCGCAACGACGCAGCTCAAGTTTTCCGCCGAATTGTCCGTTCACTGCCTACGGTTCGCGGAGTGCTCGGCGTTGCTTCCTGCGACAAAGGGTTGCCAGCGATGATGATGGCTTTGGCGGGTCTTCACAATCAACCTGGCGTTATTGTTCCGGGTGGCACGACGCTCAAGCCGCACGTTGGCGAAGATACCGGTCAGATTCAGTCGATTGGCGCACGATTTGCTCAGGGCGAGGTGACGCTTGAGTACGCTCAGGATGTTGGCTGTCGCTCGTGTGCCTCACCGGGCGGTGGTTGTCAGTTCCTCGGCACGGCAGGCACGTCTCAGGTCGTCTCTGAGGCCCTCGGACTCGCTATTACCCATGCTGCCCTCTCCCCGAGTGGAACGCCGTCCTGGTTCGACATTGCACGACGTTCGGCACGGGCGTTAGTGATGATGGAGCGAAGAGGCGTTATTTCGCAGGATATTTTGGTGGATGCCGCGTTCGAGAACGCGATGGCAGTTCACGCAGCGTGCGGCGGTTCGACGAACTTGATGCTGCATATGCCGGCGATTGCACACGCTGCGGGACGAACACGCATGGGCGTTGACGATTGGAATCGGGTGAACTTGAACGTTCCTCGTTTGGTCGACGTGCTTCCTAACGGGCCGGTCGGCTACCCGACCACCCAGCTTTACGCTGCGGGCGGTGTACCAGAGGTGATGTTGCACCTGCGCACGCTCGGTCTCATCGACACAAGTGTGCAAACCGCTACTGGGCAAACGCTCGAAGAGAATTTGTGCTGGTGGGAAGATTCCGAGCGTCGGTATGATGTACGCAAGTACCTGCGTGATGTTGATGGTATTGATCCGGATGACGTGATCATGTCGCCAGATCGTGCGAGTAAAAAGAATCTCACGAGTACGGTTACGTTCCCGATGGGCAATATCGCCCCGGAGGGCTCAGTGATCAAGAGCACTGCGATCGATCCCTCGGTTGTTGATGATGACAATGTATATCGCAACAAGGGTCCGGCTCGAGTGTTCCGTTCGGAACTAGCCGCCATGGGTGCTATCAAGTCACGCGACGACGATCACAAGATCAAAGCTGGCGACATCATGGTCGTCACGTGTGGTGGTCCTCTCGGCACCGGCATGGAAGAGGTCTACCAACTCACGGCTGCCCTAACACATCTTTCGTACGGCAAGCAGATTGCGCTGATAACCGATGCTCGCTTCTCGGGTGTTTCGACAGGGGCGTGTATCGGGCACGTTGGGCCCGAAGCGCTTGCTGGTGGTCCGATCGGTCGGGTCGAGGATGGCGACTTGATCGAGATTGTTGTCGATCGCAAGAATCTTTCGGGTTCGCTGAATCTGGTCGGTATCGATGGCGAAGTAAAGGGCGTAGATTGGGGCACTGCCGAGCTTGAGAAGCGCGGCGAACCCGGCGACCTCGCACCGCATCCTCAGTTACCGGATGATTCTCGTTTGTGGGCGTCACTACAGTCGGCATCAGGCGGAACGTGGGGTGGCTGTGTCTTCGACGTCGACTTGATCGTGGAAACGCTCGATGCCGGCAAGAAGGCATTGGGCCGGTGATAGGTTTACGAGTCCTTCGTGAAGTCATCGGATTCTTCGAAATCCCACCACCTTGAATATCTGCTGAGAATTTGACCGAAAGAACCGGTAGTGCGTTTCGCGTAAGGTAACTATTCTTTGTATCTGTGCAAGGAAACGGAGTGGAGGCAATTGACGATACAAACAATCACGCCTGAGACGGGCCAATTGTGTTGGAACTTGATTTGCTAACGAAACGCTGCATTTGATGGCGAGTTCGTGTTCGCCGTGAAAACGCGAGAACGTCGTGTTCGTATCGTGCCACCGGGCATTGCGTGCCGATGACGGCCTCGCCGGTTACCGATGGGACGTAGAGCGCAAATAGGCGATGCTGGTACGCGAAGATTCGATTTAGTCGACTTGCACTGGCGAGTTCGCCTGAATTGAGCGTTGGGCTACGCGAGATCTCTCCACTACGCTGTGCTGCGATCGGGAAGTCTGACGTGCCCAGATGACCGGATTGCCGATCGATCCGCTAATTAATAAACAGCCGGTAGCCGACGCCGGGTTCGGTGAGGATCTGCTTGGGCCGTGAGGGATCTTCTTCGAGTTTTCGCCGAAGCTGTTTTACGAACGTCCGAAGATACTCGGTCTCTTCACCGTATTCAGGCCCCCAGACCGATTGCAGCAGCTGCCGGTGAGTCATTACCTTTCCTGCGTTCACGGCGAGCGACCGTAGTAGGTCGTACTCGGTCCGGGTGAGGCGAACTTCCTCACCCTCGCGATAGACGATCCGTGCGGGAAGATCGATCTTGAACGAACCTGCCTGCACGATCGGATCGGCAGTGTTGGCTGCGCTCTCCAGACGCTCGGCACGCCTACTGGCGGCACGAATTCTGGCGGCAAGCTCTTCTGTTCCGAATGGCTTCGTGATGTAGTCGTCGGCACCGATATCGAGGGCACGAACTTTTTCCTGCTCTTGATCGGTCGCCGAAAGGATGATTACCGGGTCGGTGTACCACTCACGGAGTCGAGACAGCGTCTCGAAGCCATCGATACCTGGCATATCCAGATCAAGCACAACAACACCGGGCTGGTGAAGGGAAGCCTGATAAATGGCTTCCTCGCCGTTGGCTGCGAGAAATATCTCGAAACCCGACTGTCCGAGGTGGGTTGCGACGAGTCGTCGGATTTTAGGGTCGTCATCGACCACGAGCACGCCTAGGTTTTCAAGTCGGTGATTCGCGGATGTCATATCTGCTCCGCCCTCTCGCTGTGGGTTGTTGTGCATCATGCTTGGACGGGGTCTCTTGGTATTTCAAACCAGAAAGTGGCGCCACCCTCAGAATTGTTGGAGACGCCGATCTTGCCGCCGTGCGCTCCAACTACGGATTTACAAATTGCGAGCCCAAGCCCTGAACCTTCACGTCCTCGTGTTCGCCCTTCTCGGAGGCGATAGAATTTGTCGAAAATCTCTTCGCGCTGCGACGTGGGGATGCCTTCACCCTGGTCGATCACTTCAGTACGAACAGTGTCAGTGATGGCATTGTACGAATTTACGATCTCCACATTTCCAGGTGCATATTTCATCGCATTGCTGAGTAGATTGTCCAGCACACGTCCTAACTGGCCCGGGTCGGCGTACATTTCCGGGAATCCGATCGGCACAGTGGTGTTGACTGTTCGATCTATACCGTGGCGAGAACTCATCGTTCGCCGAACGGCGTCCTGAACAATATCGGCCATGTGGCAGATTTCTTGTTCAACTCCACGGGTCCCAGATTCTATACGCGACATATCGAGGATGTTGGAGACGAGTTCCGTCATGTGGTCGACTTCCTCGTCGATCGCATCCAGCCCCTGTGAAACTTCGCTCTCAGATCGAGAGGTCACCTTGAGCGAACCGGTCATTCCTTTGATGGTCGCCAGAGGTGATCGAAGGTCGTGAGTGATCATCGATAAAAACTCACTCTTAGCGTCATCGATTTCATGAATCTGCGTGACGTCCTGGAAAATCTGCACTGCAGAATCGAGTCCGCCATCATCGGCTCCAATCGGAGCTGCGGTCACAACTACTGGCACTCTCGATCCATTGGTGCGTTCGAACAACATATCCTGCGGCCGGAACTGCTTTCTATTGGTGAGAGCCATTTCGAGAGGCAGCTCATCATGGGTCACTAATTTGCCATCGCTGTTGTAGAGGGTGGCGAGTTGGTTCAGTTCGTCGAGCGACATGCCAAAATCGAGCGAGTGATCAAACAGGCGTCTTGCTTCCTGGCTGGACCCAAGCAGGGACCGCGTACCCGCTTCAACGATCACAACACCCACCGTCGATTCTTCGATGACGGCTTGGAGTCGACGCTCGGCCGACTCAGCGAGTACGCGGTTTTCGCGCTCTTTTTCGTACAGGTTCGCCGAATCAAGTGCCAGTTGAGCGAAATGAGTGAGCTGAGTGAGTTGATGCTCGTCGTCCAGCGTGAACTTTCGTTTACCCGGAGAATTAGCGAGATATAGATTGGCCTTCAGACCGGACCTGTTGGCAACCTGAACTCCGAGTAGTGCCCCCATCGGAGGGTGCCACGGTGGGAAGCCGTAGGAATCAGGGTGCTTGGAAAGATCGTCCAGCCTCAAGGGAGAGTCGGCTTTACCAAGCTTGCCTAAGACACCACGACCACGCGGAAGCTCCTGAGATTTCCAGTCGGTATCGGCTGCTAGGCCGTCGTGGTAGATGCGTAGTGGTCGACCGTCAGGTTCTTGAACCGTAACGGCTGCGAATTCGGCACCTGTCAGTTCTCGAGCGAGCTTCGGAATATCACCGAGTGCGCGGTCGAGAACTGGTGCGTCGATCTGGATACGTGCAGCCTTTGACACTTCAAGTGCTTGGGCGTAGAGATCGATATCGCGTCTTGAGAACCGATTCCAGCCGCCGGGAGTAGCGGTGACGGGCTGGATATCGCCGCGCGCGACCGCTCGAGCAAGCGTTGAGTGGTGGACGCCGATTATTTCTGCTGCCCTGCGAAGCGAGATTGGTCGTTCTGTCAAAGATCAAGATCCAGATTGAGATTTAAGAATGCATTGAATGTTATTTCACGGAGCCGATAAATGGTGCGAATGGATCGTGATGAAATAAATAAGGCTGTGTATCCCATGCCTAGAAAACGTGATGATCACATGAGGAACCACTTTAAGTATCAAGCGATTACGTTTGTTGACTCCAATTCGGCGGCATGGAGTTCTCTGGGGTGTCGTGAGTAGTGATTAAAACCACCTCCGACACAATCTGGGGCAGATCTCACATGAATACACAATTGAGGCACTGGATATAGTTGCCATGGGCATCGGAATTTTGTTCGATGGTGTCGGCGGTGCATTTCGGGCATGACTGGAAGTTCAACATTTGAATTCCCATCCCTATCACTCACTTACCAGCGGGCCGCTGTTTGCCGGGCGTTTAATTTGCACCGGGTAAGGCTGCAATACGTCGACCACGCCGCGGTTGTAGCTCTCGCTTGAGTTGATTCGACGCAGCCAGAGTTCTGGTCAATGCGTTGAACACACTAGGTGATAACCGTGAAGACATTGTGGCTATCAACAATCCGGCTTTTATTATTGGGACTGAGAGAATCCTGATGACAATCTGAATTGGGCGCAGTTCAGTCGTGCAAGTTCAAATAAACTGAGGATTTGTGCGTTTCCGCAATAGCTTTAGGCGATTCAACCTACTAAGCGATCGATGTTTACTGCCATCTTGAGGCAGCGGCATCCGCTACACCGGTTGTGAACAGGTATCCATGGGTGAGTTCGGCTCAAGCCCCCGAGTCCAACTGCATATCGATAAGAGAGGCCTAAATGTCAGTACGCACATCTCGCAAAGTAATTCCATCAGCACTAAGCGCGAAGCATGGCCAACGCGGTGTATTTGCCGTCACGGTAACTGTTGTACTGGCCGCGTGCGCTCGTGTGACCCTCACGATTGTTCAAGCCGCTGTTTCCGGCGATCCTGCTGCAGCGCAGACTGGCATTCCGGGTTTGATCGGCTGGCCAAGCCGGTTGACGCGAGTCAATCCGGTGCTGGGCTAAACCAGAACAGTATCGTTCAACTTCAGCATGCGTCCCGATTGAACCACGGTCGACGCCCTATCCATGTCACGAATGTTCTGTGCGGGATCTCCGCCAAAGGCAGCTAGATCGGCGATCATACCCACCTGAAGGCTGCCTATTTGTTTGTTGAGGTCAAGCGCTTCAGCCGTACCAGCTGTCGATGCGTTGATCGCTTTCCAGTTCGACCATCCAAGCATTTCCACCAGTGCCCAGGCGTTTGCAGCCGAGCGATCGTGTGTTCCGTACGCCATACCCATGTCGAGTCCCGTGGTGAACCTGACTCCGGCATCGTGCATTTTGTTGAGCGTTTCAACGTGTTGGTCGGCACCAACTACTTTGAACGAGACTGCCCAGTGCGGATCCATTGGACCTATCTCGCCACGTGCCTTGGCTTCAACACCAAGTAGTACGTGACCGAGCGTGGGGTCGACCCACTGGCCCTGATCTGCCATCTGCTTCACCGTGTCGGGTGTGAAATCTAGGCCCTTGGTGGGATCAGAGTGGTACCAGCGAGAATGAATTAGGTGGTCGACTCCAGCTTCAACGACGTTTCGCGTTCCCTGGGCAGAAAGCGTGTGAGTGACGATCGGTACGTTCATCCTGTGCGCCTCTTCGACGGCGGCTTTCAGCACTTTTACAGAGTATTGCGGCTTGCGGGGATTTGCTGTGGGAGTGAACATCCCGCCTGTTGCCATCATCTTGATCACGTTCGCACCCAGTTTGCGCTGGTTCCGTACAGCGGTTCGCACTTCAGCTTCGGTGTCGGCTTCAGTACCAAAGAACCAGCAGTGTCCTGCCGTAATTGTGATCGGAGTTCCAGCAAGAAGCAGTCGCGGGCCGGGTACGTGTCCACCTTCGATCATCTGGCGGACGGCAAAGGCGACTTCGTTACGTGAACCCAGATCACGGACCGTAGTAGTTCCGGCGAGGACTGCTTTTCGCATGTTGCTGGTGGCGCGGATCGTGAGCTGCTGATCGTTTTCGCTAAGGGCTAGAGCTTGAGCATCGTGAGTGGCACTGCAGTGCATGTGCGAGTGAGCATCGATCAGGCCTGGAAGTAGCGACACATCACCGAGATCGTGGACGTCGTACGAATCGCCGGGTGACGACACGTTTACAGAAGATTCGATCGACGTAATCACGCCGTTTTCAACGATCACAGCATGGTCTTTAAGCCAACCGGAAACATCCGAGTTCGCCACTCGCTTTGCTTTGAAAATGCTCTTTGTCGTCATGAAAGTGTTGCTCGAAGCCTTTCTAGTTCGTATCGCTCGTACCCGACCGCGGTCGTTGCCGCCAGCGGTGACTGTTGGCTAGCTTACGCGTTATTGTTTTCGTCGTGGTAGTAGATTTCGAAAGCGCCATAGGTGATGAAATCCACTACCATATCGCCTTCGTTTGTGGCGCCGTGCTCCATTGTCTCTCCCTGTGGAAACCAAACCCATGTACCCGGGCGTACACACCCTAGTGAGTTTGAAGTTTGCCTTCCAGCACGAAAATACCGTGTCCGTACGGGCGTGTGTGCTCGGGGTTTAGTACGCCCTTCGGATAGCGGATCATGCGAATCTTCGCCCCGGTACCAGGATCTTTGTGAAGCATCAGGCGTGCAAGATCGACACCGAGCTTCGGATTGTGACTGATATCCCACTCGATCGAACTTGTGTCAATCGAGTTGTAGACGTTCTTGCTAGTGTTGTTGTCCTGCTCAGCCATGATTAGCCCGTTCCTATTCTTGAAGTGCTTTCCAGTATCGACGGCCTTCCCATCGAATCATCGTGCCCCAGCCCGGATAGCTCAAGTGGCTTCCGATCACCACAGCTTCTTCGTTCTCTGCGCGATCGAGAATGTCGTTGCGGGCTCTGACTCCCATCGGCCCGTCCCAGTCGGGTGAGTAGCGGAGTTCAGTTTCGGTCGCCTGCATCGGCGAGCCAAGCATGTCGCCAATAAGTAGAGCGCGTTCGTTGCCAGAAGCGATCAACAGGCTCATGTGTCCCGGAGTGTGCCCAGGTGTCGGAAACGCCGTAATGCCGGGCGCAAGTTCGGTCTCACCATCCATCAGATCGAGCACGCCTTGCTCTTCGAGCGGCAGCACGCTTCTATTCGTCGCCGCGCCACTGTCTTCATCGTCGAGCATTTCAGCAGTAGTGAAGTGGTTCCAATCGGCTTCATGAACCCGGTAGCGGGCGTTTGGGAAGCTGAGAGGTCGCTCCGGGAGGTCTTCTCGCAGGTTCCAGCCCACATGATCGCCGTGTAGGTGGGTGAGAAACACTGTATCGATCGAATCGAGTGCGATGCCGTTTCGTTCGAAGTCGGTGATTAGTTCGCCGGGTGCAGGATGACCGAGCATATCGCCGTGCGGACCGAATCCCGAATCCACCAGAACTCGTTGGCCGTCCGAAGAAAACACGAACGAGCCGAGGTTATTCTTGAAAAACTGCCCGCTGAAGTACTCCGGGAACCGGTCATAATAGGGCGCCCAGACATCGAGCGATTCATCAGGAAACAGTATCCGTGGATCGAACGAAACACTGCCATCGGTGAGACCAGTTATTTGAACGTCGCCTATTTGGAGTGTGTTGATCGACATTATTGGCGCAAATGGCTAATTGGCATGTTTGGAGTGAAGATTCTCAGTTCAGTTGCAACATACCGGAATGACCCGATCATGGATATAGCGATCAAGTTGCGTACGAGACCGCCTGTTCGCTAGAGCGCCTTTACCGGGTATTCCACCCCACGGCTTCGGCTAGGGTTGCTACTCACCCACATAACCCTCACATGGCCAGACCTTCACGGCATAAAACTGGCTGGTAATTATGTAAATGAATTAATGCTGATTAAGCGAGTGTGTGGATTGTGCCTGGTGAGTCAGGAGGCGAACATGCCAGCGCCAACACTTTTACGACCAGCAAACGAAACTGGAAGGATTGGTTCGCAGAATTTCAACCGATGATTTGATTCGGCAGATGCGAATACAGCGAGGGTGGAGCCAGAATCACTTAGCTGAACTTCTTGAAGTTGATCGAACGGCTGAATGGGTGGGAGACTAAACGCCGGAGCGTTAGCAAGGTTGAGCAGATTTACAAACTCGTTTGGGCGTTCTAGGTGCAGCAGGACTATTCTTTGGACATCGGTTCGGGGGCGATCAGAAGATCAAGAGATTGCATGTGATATTGGCACGCTCCCCGACGCAGATAAAAACTTCATCATCGAAGCACTGAATCGAATCAAACGATCTTAGTTGGTGTGGTGGCCTAGCAACTAATAAACAGTCCAGGCACAATCCGCACACTCGTTCTTAAATGCCATCGCCCTGGTTCGCCAGGGCGATGGGAATTGTCTATATGGCGATCCCGAGCAGATTCGAACTGCCGATCTCCTCCTTGACAGGGAGGCGTG
>CAJXEJ010000017.1 GCA_913052475.1 uncultured Dehalococcoidia bacterium | reverse complement strand
TGATTACACCCTTGCCGGCAGCAAGGCCGTCGGCCTTCACAACGAGAGAACCCGCCGGTTGGGATCGACCGTATTCGATCGCCGTTCCCGATTCGCTAAATACTACCGATTCAGCAGTAGGAATGCGGTATTTGGTCATCAGATCATCTGACCAAATTTTCGATCCTTCGATTCTCGCTGCAGCTGCCGAAGGTCCAAATATTTTGAATCCGGCATCTCGAAGTTGATCACAAAGTCCATCAACTATCGGCTGGTCAGGAGCGACCACGGCAAGATCGATTGACCGCTCTTCTGCGAATTTCACTAGTTGATCGTGATCATCAACGTCGATAGGAATATTGTCGCCGAGATCGGCAGTTCCGGCATTTCCAGGTGCGATAAGGAGCTCGGAAATGAGAGGGCTCTGCGCCAACTTCCACGCCATTGCGTGTTCACGACCTCCAGATCCAACTAACAGAACTTTCAATTCAACCTCACACAGTTTCTCGCTTATAGCAGAATCGAATCGTTATTGAGATTTATTCCCACTCAATAGTTCCGGGGGGTTTGCTGGTGATATCGAGCACAACCCGGTTCACTTCGTCGACCTCGTTTACGATTCGGTTAGATATTCTCGCCAAAGTGTCATAGGGCAGACGTGCCCAGTCGGCGGTCATTGCGTCGGCGCTTGTCACCGCTCTAATAGCAACGACGTACTGGTAGGTTCGTTGATCACCCATTACACCAACGGTCTGAGTGTTGGTCAGGACAGCGAACGATTGCCACAGCTTGTCGTAGAGGCCATCGTTCTTAATCTCGTCGATCACGATCCAGTCGACTTCACGAAGAATTTCGAGTTTTTCGTACGTGACCTCACCCATGATTCGAATTGCAAGACCCGGTCCGGGGAAAGGTTGTCGATTAACGCTCTGAGGTGTCAATCCAAGTTCGGTACCAGCTTTTCTAACTTCGTCTTTGAACATGTACCGAAGCGGTTCGACCAGCTTGAGATTCATGTGCTCGGGAAGACCACCAACGTTGTGATGGGTCTTGATCTTGTGTGAAGCTGTTGAGTCGGCACTGACACTCTCAATTACATCGGGATAGAGCGTGCCTTGCGCAAGGTAGTGGACTTCCCCAATTTCGTTGGCGACTTCCTCGAATATCTTAATGAATTCGTTACCGATGGATTTTCGCTTCACTTCAGGATCAATTACGCCTTTGAGAGCACTCAAGAATCGCTTTGATCCATCGATAAAGATGAAATTCACACCGAGCTGGCTGGCGAATACGTTTTGAACCCGGTCAGCCTCGTCTTTTCTAAGCAATCCGTTGTCGACAAATATGCAGGTGAGTCGATCACCGATCGCCCGGTGAATCAATGCTGCAGCGACCGTGGAATCGACACCGCCCGAGAGGGCGCAAATAACCTTGCCATCGCCGACGCGTTGCTTAATACGATCAACAGCGTCGGACACGAAATTGGCCGGCGTCCAGTCGCCAGCCGCACCACAGACACCGAACACGAAATTGCGAAGAATTTCCTCGCCCTGCGGCGTGTGAGCCACTTCCGGGTGAAACTGAATACCCCAGTACGTTCCATCTTCATTCCCCATCACCGCTAACGGGGAGTTTTCGGTGTATGCCATCGATCGGAATCCGGGCGGAATCTCTTCGATTCGATCGCCATGACTCATCCAAACGGGAACTTCGTTGTCGAGCCCTTTGAAAAGAAGGTTTTCTTGCCCGTCTTTGTGAACAACGGCGTGCCCGTACTCGCGCTCCATACCGCGTTCAACCTTGCCGCCGAGCTGGTGAGCAAGAAGCTGCATGCCATAGCAGATACCTAGAATTGGCACTCCAGCGTCGAATATCCAGGTCGGAGCCATCGGAGCGTCATTTTCGTACACGCTGTTGGGACCACCAGATAGGATGACGCCGATCACATCCTGATCATCGAGAATTTCGTTTCCAGCATCGTGGGGAAGAATTTCGCAGTACGCGTTGGACTCGCGGATTCGGCGAGCGATCAGACGGGAATACTGAGAACCGAAGTCGATAATGACGATGGTCTTCATCCGGTCGTCAATCGGCGGATTACCACCGGCAACTTGATCGGCCTGAGCAATCTCGAGATACGTACCGACCTCTATGTCGTCGGAAGTGGATACTCGACGGGACGAATCGTCGGTTGGGTTTTGATTCATGGCATGGTTCCCCGATCGCTGCGACAGAACAGGCTAGCGAAATGCCATTTGGACACCCCATGACGCCTTGCCAGCGCGCCGTGCGGTCACGTCCGTTAAGCCTGAGAAATAAATCTACCTCTCCCCATCGGTTGAGTCACGGATATTTTTCGATAAAGAAGACTCGTCTGAACGTACTAAGGTTAGCTAACATTATTCGATGCTGTTTTCACCCGATAATTCTGGAATACACAATGCTGCCAATGCGCTGAAATTCGGCGAGCTAGTGGCGTTCCCAACCGACACGTTTTTTGCACTCGGCGCGGATGGTCTTAGCGCCGCCGCTGTCGGGGATGTATTCGCAATAAAGGGGCGGAATCCAGGCACACCAGTACCTCTGTTATTGGACGACTTTGCAATGGTTGATCCTCTAGTGACCGAATTTCCATCCCCACTTCGCAAACTTGCCGAGCGATTCTGGCCGGGTGTACTGACAATCGTACTGCCAGCCAGTAAATCTGTGCCCGAAGTGGTCACTGCAGGTACTGGTACGGTCGGTGTCAGGGTTCCAAATCACGATCTGGTGAGAGAGTTAATTTGCGTCTCGGGTGTTCCGCTTACCGGAACCAGCTGCAATCTCACAGGGCGACCACCGATCAAGGAAGCGATCTTCGCCGAGCAGGTTTTCGGCAGCAATATTGCCGGGTGTATCGATGCACCGTGCGGCACGAGCGATGAACCCAGCACTGTGGTTTCCTACGCTGATGGGGAAGTGGTTGTTCTACGTAACGGCGCGATCAGCGTCGAATCAATGCGGAATATCGTCGATGACATCGTCGTTAGCTAGCCGCTCTCGGTTACCCTTATTCGGCTCGATTTCGTATTCCTGAACTTACGAAAGATCGATTACACATCACTCGGAGAACTTGATTGGCATTCACGGGAATCCTCCCCGGGCTCACATCTGACGATTCAGATCAATTTGAATCGGCACTGAAGAAATTCGTCGACGCACGGGAGCTTCCGCTCTACAAGATGATGGCGTACCAACTCGGATGGGTGGATCAAAATGGTGAACCTGAACCGTCTGTTCTTCAGGATCGATCACACGGGCATCTCGTCCTAGCAACATCACAAGCTGCGGGCGGAAACAACGATTCAGCAATGCCGTACGCCGTTGCCGTAGAGCTGTTATACAACTTCCTGCTAGTTCATGAAGACGTTCAAAACGCGAATACGGAACGCCACGCCCGCCCAACGATCTGGTGGGCGTGGGGACCTGCCCAGGCGATCAATGCCGGCGATGGTATTCATGCTATGGCGCGCCTTTCGATATTCGAACAAATAAAAGCGAAGGGTGCAACTAGCGATCCACGGAGTATTTCACTGGCCCTTGAATCGCTCGATAATGCAACACTTGAGGTTTGCGAGGGTGAATATCTCGATATTTCCAATCAAGAGCGAGCAACGGTAGGTGTCGGTGAGATCGTCACAGTAGCCCGTAAACACGGTGCGCTGTTTGGAATCGCTGCCAAGCTGGGTGGTATTGCCGCGGCTGTTGACGATTCAACGCTCGACGCACTGAATAGGTTCGGTAGTGCCATCGGTACAGCCCAGAATCTCAACATCGATTTACTGGCACTCTGGCCTGAGGCCGGAACCGAGCGCACAGAGGTTCAGCGGGGCAGGTTGCAGTCCAAGAAAAAGTCGCTTGCTACTGCGCACGCAATCGAAACCGGAACTCCGGCTACGCGGCTGCGACTCGGCGAGATATTCATGAAGCGCGTGCTAGATACTGCCGATCTCGATGAACTCACATCGATTCTTGCCGAAACCGACAGTAGGGCGTTCGCTGAATCGAAGGTTCGAGAGTTGATCGCCGAAGGGATTGACGCTCTCGATTCTGCCGGATTTGACAACGAGTTCAAAGCCACTTTGGTCGAAAGCGCGAATTTGATTGTTGGATCGAACTAGAAAAGCTGATCCAATGAATAAACGAACGATCAGAGACGTGAACGTAAACGGCAAGACCGTTCTGGTAAGAGTCGATTTCAATGTGCCAATGCGCGGTAGCGTTATTTCGGACGATTCACGCATCAAAGCAGCATTACCAACACTGAAACTCCTCGAAAACGAAGGAGCTAAAGTTGTTGTCTGTTCGCACTTCGGCCGTCCAAAAGGGCAGGTAGTCGAGGAAATGCGACTTGCACCGGTTCGAGAACGACTTTCCGAACTCTTGAACACATCGGTGAAGGACGCTGGCGGCCCAAGCGGAGATCAACCATCAAAAGTGATTTCACTACTGAGTGCCGGCGAATTCGCGCTGCTCGAAAATCTGAGATTCGATCCCGGAGAAGAAGCAAACGAACCCGAATTTTCGAAATATCTCGCGTCACTCGCCGACATCTACGTTAACGACTCATTCGGTGCTGCCCATCGGGCGCATGCTTCAACCGCCGGAGTTGCCGCATATTTACCAGCGTATGCGGGTTTTCTGATGGAACGAGAGATAGAAATGCTCGGTAGTTCTCTTGAAGGTTCGACTGGCGCAACCATCGCGATCATCGGCGGCGCCAAGGTTGCCGACAAAATCCAGGTGCTCCAGCATTTAGCGAAAAATGTCGACATTATTCTCGTCGGTGGAGGTATGGTCGCCGCGTTCTATGTTGCTCAGGGCCAGTCGGGTGGGGCAGCGGTCATAACAAAGGAAAACGCTTCAGCCGCAAATGGTCTACTAGAGTCTGGTGGCGCCAATGTTGTACTACCAGCAGACGTTGTAACTGCACCCGAATTCGACGAAACCTCACCGCCAACGGTTTGTGAATCTACCGAAGTTCCGATGGACGGCCTGATTCTCGATATCGGACCTCGCTCATCGAAAGAGTATTCACGAATCATTTCCCTCGCTGACACCATTATCTGGAACGGTCCGATGGGTGTGTTTGAATGGCCAGAATTTGCGAAAGGTTCAACAGCCATCGCAAAAGCGGTTGCGGCTAACAAGAAGGCGACCTCGGTAATCGGTGGTGGATCGACCGCTGAAGTGGTTGGTTCATTGAATCTCGTCGATCAGATCACCCACGTATCGACCGGTGGCGGTGCATCCCTCGAATTTCTCGAAGGCAAAGTTTTACCGGGAATCGCCGCGCTCGATGACCTCGGATAAATCACGAAACAATTCTAAGAAAGCCACAGAGGACTTAGGAATTATTAAATGGCAAACCGAACCCCGGTAGTCGCTGGCAACTGGAAAATGAACACCGATGTTGAGTCGGGCCTTGAACTGGCGAAGGGAATTCTCAAGCTGAGCAACAGTGTCAGTGGTGTCGATAAAATCGTTTGCCCACCATTCGTGTCGATAGCGACCATTGCACAAGTGTTATGTGGGTCGACCATCCAGGTCGGTGCTCAGAACGTAAGCTCAAACGCCGATGGCGCATTTACCGGGGAAGTTTCAACCTCGATGCTCCGAGGATTCGTCAGTCACGTAATTGTGGGTCACTCCGAACGGCGCGCCTTGAACGGCGAAACCTCTGAACAGATTGCTTCGAAGGCGATTGCGGTGGCTGAAGCTGGCCTGACACCGATCCTGTGCATCGGCGAGGATCTCAGCGTCCGTAAATTTGGAAATGCCGAGTCGTTTGTCGCCGAGCAACTCGAATCGAGTCTGGCTGAATTTAGTGCCTGGGATTCGCTTATCGTAGCGTACGAGCCAGTCTGGGCGATTGGCACCGGAGAGGCAGCAACCTCAGACCAGGCGCAGGACATGACCGCCGTCTGTAGAAAAGTAATCCGCAAACTCGCGCCCGACGCAGCCAATTCCACGAGGGTGCTCTATGGTGGGAGTGTAAACTCGGGAAACGTTGCCGAGCTACTCGACAAGCCTGACATTGATGGGGCGCTGGTCGGTGGTGCAAGCTTGAAAGCCGATGAGTTTTCGAAACTGATCGCTGCGGCCGGTTCGAACTAAGTAGGCGACCTAGTTTTGGCTACTAATACGAACGATCGATCCAAACCCAATGTGCTCGTTATCATTGGCGCTACAGCCACCGGTAAGACCTCGTTGAGTGTTGAGTTGGCACTTGCGCTCGATGGCGAGATTGTGAACGGCGATTCACGTTTGTTCTATCGTGGAATGGATGTCGCTACAGCAAAACCAACGCCTGCTGAGATGAACGGCCTGCCGCATCATCTGATCGACATCCTTGAACCAGACGATGAATTCAGCCTTGCCGAATATCTCACTCGCGCGCGGGAAACCATCGAAGAGATCAACTTGCGAGGGAAGCTGCCAATTGTCGTTGGCGGTTCGGGACAATACATCTGGGCACTTCTCGAAGGTTGGGATGTCCCCAAAATCGAACCGAATCGGCAATTACGCACTGAGCTTGAGCAAATACTCGAAATTGATGGTGTTGAAGCCCTTGGCAATCGCCTGCAGACCCTCGCACCCGAAGTTGCCGATGACACTGATTTACAAAATCCTCGACGAATAATCAGAGCCATTGAACGCGCCGAATCAGGCAGTGCTGAACAAACACAAATTCACTGCAAAGCTGTTGAGGAACCGTACTACACCCACGTAATAGGACTTTCTGTCAAGCGATCAGTTCTTCACACGCGAATTCAGGAACGACTCGAGTCGATGCGTATCCTAGGTTGGCAAGCTGAAGTTGAATCGTTATTGAATGCCGGTTACTCGGCTCAATCGCGGGCTCTCAGCGGTATCGGCTACAAGCAAATGATTGGTCACATCGATGGAAAATATGATCTGGAAGAGGCGATTCGCCTGACCACCGTGGCGACCAATCGACTCGTCCGGCATCAGAATAACTGGTTCAAGCAAGATGATCCACGAATCAACTGGTTCGACATGACCACTGATCCGCTTCAGACAGCAAAATCGATACTCGAAGCAGCAACAGACTGGCGTCACACTAATTGATTCCGACAGCTACCACAACTGGAATTTGACAATATATAACGCCAAATACTTGATAAGGGATCAAGTTCGCAGTTTTCACGAATCGTCCATAGAATCGTTTAGTTACACGCACACCAATTAGCAACCATTCCTGGAGAAACAATGTCCGTAGAGTTTGCAAAACTGCACGGCGCCGGCAACGATTACATCGCCATCGACGGCCGTGGGATCGATCGCGACTGGGGTGCGCTGTCGAAGGAGATGAGCCTCCTCGCGTTCGGTGTTGGTTCCGATGGCATCGTTCTTGTCCAGGACTCCGACGTCGCCCAGGCTCGTATGCGTGTCTACAACCCCGACGGTTCGGAAGCTGAAATGAGTGGAAACGGCATCAGGCTGTTCTCAAAGTTCGTCATCGACCGAAAAATCGCACTCCCTGAAGCCAACGGACTTACCGTCGAAACCGGCGGCGGTGTACGAACCGTCTGGCCGACAATGGAAGGCGACAAGATGATCGCCGCCAAGGTCGCGATGGGCGAGCCTACGTTCGTGCCATCCGAAATACCGGTCGACACCGCCCAAACAGGCGATCTGGAGATCATCAAAGACTACCCGATACAGGCTGGCGGTCGTGAACTGAACATCACCTGCCTCGCAGTTGGCAATCCACACGCAGTCGTGGTAATGGGCGATTCAGTCGAAGATTTTCCGCTCGTCGATATCGGCCCACACGTCGAGAATCACGATCTGTTCCCGAATAGAATCAACTTCGAGATCGTAAACGTAATCAATCGCTCGAAGATCCGGGCCCGTATTTTCGAACGAGGCGCTGGCGAAACGATGTCATCAGGAACAGGCTCAACGGCATCTGCATCAGCTGCACGCGCCCATGGATTGGTCGACGACACGGTCGACGTTGTGGTCGATGGTGGCGTACTTCGAATTTCGTGGGACGAAACAGGGGAAGCGTTCCTCGAGGGTCCGGCAGTCGAGGTTTTCACGGGTGTGTGGCACGGTTAGCAACCAACACTCGCACCCGCATAGCGATTAGCACCGCACATCGTTGCGAGTCACTCGTTTACGATTGTCCTCTCGAAAAATCCAGAACCAGAAACTAGACAACCAGTCACGGAAGCATACGAATGAAATTTGCTGAACGCGTTGAAAATCTACCCCCGTATCTATTTGTCGGCATCTCCCGAGCTATCGCCGCTAAGAAGGCGCAGGGCATCGAAGTAATTTCGTTCGGTATCGGCGATCCCGACATGCAAACTCCGGATCCCGTACTCGACGCGCTCGTTGCAGGCTCAAAGAAGCCCGCAAACCACAAATATCCCGAAAGCGAAGGGCTTCCTGAGTTTAGGGCGAGAGTTGCGCAGTTCTACTACGATCGATTTGGCGTGAAGCTTGATCCTGCAACCGAAGTGATCAACCTGATCGGTGCAAAAGAGGGTATCGCCCACGCTGCGCTGTGTTTCATCGATCCCGGTGACATCTCGATCAGTCCCGACCCGGCGTACCCGGTGTATGAGATTGGAACGATGTTCGCAGGCGGCACGACCCACTTTGTGACGCTGCGATCAGACAATGGCTATCTTGTCGACTTCGCTGACATCCCGACCGATGTCGCAAAGAAGGCAAAAACCCTCTGGGTCAACTACCCAAATAACCCGACGGGTGCAATTGCGCCGCTGAGCTTTTTCGACGAGGCAGTTCGGTACTGCAAAGAGTTCGACATCGCGTTGCTCCATGACGCTGCATATACCGAGGTTACGTACGACGGATATGTCGCACCCAGTGTGTTGCAGGCCGAAGGTGCGATGGACATTGCCATGGAGTTCCACTCCCTTTCGAAAACAGCCAATATGACTGGCTGGCGAGTGGGAATGGCAGCCGGGAATCCCGAGATGGTCAATGCACTCATGCGGGTGAAGTCGAATATCGACTCAGGACTTTCGCAGGCTAATCAGGAGATGGGCATTGCTGCGCTCGATCTACCGGCAGAGTGGCTCGATAACAATAACGAGGTATATCGAAAACGACGTGACAAGGTAGTCTCAGTCCTGAACGAGATCGGCATACCGGCTGTCGCTCCTAAAGGAGCGTTGTACATCTGGACTCCGATCCCGGCAGGATACACATCGGCCGAGTTCGCTCAGAAGCTGCTCGATGAGGTGGATGTGGTCGTGACACCAGGTAACGGTTACGGTCCTGGCGGTGAGGGATTCATCAGACTTTCTCTGACGATCCCTGACGATCAGATCGATGAAGGACTTCGCAGGCTCGCAAAGCTGCGGGTCGACGCTTAGTCAGGTTCTAGCAGGAGTCAGATACGCTCATATGGCAAAAAAACGTACATATTCCACCGGGCCGTTCCGTGAACGAGCCATTCTGGTTGGAGTGAACGTGCGCAGCCAGGGTGATTACTGGTCTCTCGACGATTCGCTGGCGGAACTCTCCGAGCTTGCCCGAGCCGCGGGCGCTAACCCGGTCGCACGGTTCAGTCAGTCGATGAACAAGCCTTCACCGACGTACATCGGGAAAGGCAAGATCGAAGAACTTGCGTATACCGTAAAGCACAAAGAAGTCGATACGGTCATCTTCGACGATGAGCTAAATCCCAATCAGCAAAAATCGCTCGAAGACAAATTGAAAGTCAAAGTAATCGACCGCACAGCGCTCATCCTCGATGTGTTCGCACAACGCGCACGGTCTCGGGAAGGTCGGCTTCAGATCGAACTTGCCCAGACAGAATATCTGCTGCCGAGACTCGCCGGCCAGTGGTCTCACTTGGAACGGCTCGGTGGTGGTGTAGGTACCAGAGGACCGGGTGAGACACAGATTGAAACAGACCGACGTTTGGTCCGACGCAAGCTGTCCCGCGTGAAAAAGGAAATCTCGCAGATACAGTTCCAGCGAGATCAACAGCGCCAGCAGAGAACCGGCAGTGACACAAAGATCGTTGCACTCGTCGGATACACAAACGCAGGTAAATCGGCGTTGTTCAACAAGATCACGTCTTCGGGTGTGATCGAACGAAACCAGCTTTTTTCCACACTCGACACAACTACGCGCCGGATGTACATGCCATCGGGTATTTTGGCAACGATCAGCGATACCGTGGGATTTGTTCACAAACTTCCACCAATCCTGGTCGCTGCATTTCGTGCAACGCTCGAAGAGGCTCTTGTGGCTGACTTATTGCTTCAAGTCGTTGATGTTTCAAGTCCCTACGCAGCCGAGCAGGCTCAGGTGGTTTCCGATCAGTTAGCCGAAATGGGAATAGGGGATACACCTCGAATACTCGTTTTGAACAAACTCGACCTCGTCGCTGAAACAGCGGATGAACCTTTGACGCTTGGTGTTTTAGATCACATTGACGTTTCGGAGTTCAACCGCGTCGTGACAACGTCAGCAACCAAAAGTTGGGGGATGAGCGACCTCCGGAACCAGTTAGAGAGTGAACTCTCAACACGGATCTCAGAAAAGATCCCGGATCTTATCAGCGCAATTCCTAGGTCTGGGTAGACAGGGATCACTGCAGGGCAGAAGCCAGATCAGACGAACCATACGTCGCACTATCTATGTTATGTAAATCAAAGAGCGCGTTTCAGAAGGACTCTCTATCTGCACTACTACTTTCCTCTTACCTATTTGGGTGTGCAGCCGTACATCGCAATCGCTACCGCAGGCGTATCCTCGTCGAGATGATTATTTCTACACGTCGTTGATGCTCTGGCCTATTCCGCGTGTTTTCCACCCTTCAAAGCTCGCTTATCAAATGAATTTTCAGATCACTCGTCCCGGCTCAATCAGGTTCACTTTCTTTCTTGCTGTTTTACTGGCGTCATTGCTGGTAACCGCCACGTGCGGAAATGAATCAGATGGTCAACATCCGTCCGAAAGAAACGACGGGCCTGTCACCCTCTCAGACGGCACACAGGCGACTCCAACGGCTCAACCTATAGCCGACGAACCTGCAGCGGTCCCTGACGGCCTCCAAATCGTCTGGGAGGCCTATTCCATCCTCGTTCGAGAGTATGTCGTAAAGGAAAAGATCGATCCGGAAGCGCTCGCTGAAGCCGCCGTTATCGGAATGCTCGATTCTATGGACGATCGATACACGTCGTATATCCCACCTTCTACCTTTAAAATTGACCAGGAAGGTTTTCAAGGAAAATTCGGTGGTATCGGCGCCCAGGTTGAAGCAGCTCCCGATCTTAACGGCGTCATTATTACTAAACCTTTGCCAAACTCGCCAGCTGAGAAAGCCGGTATCAAAGCCGGTGACAGGATTCTCGCTGTCAACGGTGAAGATGCCCTTGGGTGGAGCGTCCTCGAAGCCGTGAACAAGATACGAGGCGAAAAAGGTACTTCGGTATTGCTCACAATCGAGCATGTTGGAAGTCTCGATCCAGTTGACATAACAATAGTGCGTGACGAGATCCCCGAGGTAAGTGTCAGGGCAAACGAGGTCGCTGATACTGACTACGGACGTGTCAGAATCGACACTTTCACCGCAGAAACGCCAAACGAGCTTCGTAAGGAAGTTCAGGCGTTGATCGATGACGGTGCGAGGGGCATCATTCTCGACCTTCGTGGCAATCCCGGAGGGCTTCTCAATGCAACAGTCGAGGTGGCTTCGGAATTCCTTACTGATGGACTTGTCACCTACGAGGTTAACTCACGCGGACAGCGGGAAGACTGGAAGGTCAAAAAGGGTGGCAAGTTCCCCGATATTCCACTTGTAACCCTCGTCGATAAATTCTCTGCGAGTGGTTCTGAGGTGCTGACCGGTGCTCTTCAGGATCACGGTCGTACAGTAGCGATCGGCACCAATACCTTCGGCAAAGGTAGTGTCAACCTACTTCGGGGCCTCTCGAACGGCGGTGGCGTCTATCTCACGACCGGACGATGGTTCACACCGAACGGTCGAGTTATCGAAGAGATCGGAATCAGCCCCGACGTAGTTGTCGAGTTTGATCGAGAAACTGGATCTGGCTTGAATTCACAGACCGCAGAGGGTGGCGACCCGCAGATCGAAGCCGCGATCAAACAGCTAGATTTCCAGATCAGCCAGCTCGCAAAAGCCCCGTAGACTGGTTCGCGCAACACCAAAGATATCTTTCCCGAGCGGAGTTATAGGAGCCGAGGAATCTGGGATTGGGACGCGCCTGTTTCACATTTCGAACCAGATCAACATAGCAATATCTGGTCGTGCAACCTAGCTGCCTTCTTGCAACCAATTCCCTAAACTTGAAACATGGCCGACAACGACACACAACGAGCACTCGCAACGAATCGACGTGCCCGCTACGACTATTTCATCAATGAAACATTCGAAGCGGGATTGGTTTTGCTTGGCTCCGAAATTAAGTCGGCACGTGAAGGTCGGATGAACATCGCCGAGGGCTACGTCTATCTAAAGAACGGCGAAGCATGGCTCGAAAACGCCCACATTCCGCAGTACGCACCGGCCGGTGAACATGGCCAACACGACCCTGCCCGCCCTCGCAAGCTTCTTCTTAGAAAGAAACAACTTTCGCATCTCGATGATCAGGCTCATCGCAATGGGCAGACTATCGTTCCGCTCAAGGTTTACATCAAAAACCGCGTGGCTAAACTACTCGTTGGCGTCGGCAAAGGTAAACGCCAGGTCGACCGTCGCAATACCATCAAAGAACGTGACGCCAAACGAGAGATAGATCGAGCCATGCGCTCGAAGGTTTAGGATCATCCACGACCATCGTCTCTGCCCTACTCGTCACGCACTAAGCACGGCTGCAATCCTGAATTCGATTCACCATCACGTTCAACCGGTCCAAACCATTCAAATACGCCACGACGATCTTCCGTATTAATAGCCGTGGCATCGTATTGCGTAGGTTGTAGAATTAGCTCTGTACTTGGGGACGCGTGGTTTCGACAGGAAGATCACCGCTCGATTGCGGGTCGTGGCGCCGTGCACCACGTAAAAAGCGGCAAAAACATAAACGGCGAACGTGAATTCGCTCTCGCCGCCTAAGGGCAGCGACTTTCGACCTACCCCCCGTCTGACGGGTTAGGATCGAGAGATGAAAAGTCGGACTGCGTTGTTTGGGTAGCTAGTGACAAACAACTAAGGCTCCACTAGCTGGTCGCCGCATTTGCTACGCCGACGGAGCGGGTGCGGCGATGAGAAACCCACCGACGGCTACACTCGTAGAAGTCAAACCGGGAACCTTTCTGGACGGGGAGTTCGACTCTCCCCCGTCTCCACCAAGAACAAAATAAGGCCCTGTTTCCTATTGGAAGCAGGGCCTTTCGTTTTAGAACTCCATAATAAACCCATTTTTGAGAAGCGGACAGGACATCAACAGATCTCCTCAGCAAACGAGGAATGATGCTATTCTACCTCGACGTTGAGTTCTGATAGAACCTTCCAAACTTAGCCCCAAACGATTATGAAAGGTTGCCATGTCGGTAATCGAAAGTATCGAGATAACTGTCGCAACCGTGGACGATCCTGGTGTAATGGATCGCTCTCCAGAAAACTCAACTACTGACGGCGGTTTACCACCATCAGGCACAAGTGACGAAAGCCAAAACCAACGATCAGGCGGCGAATCCCCTCAAGTAGTGATCGTGACAGTCAGATCCAGCGACGGAATCGAGGGGCATGGGTTTGGGTGGGGAATCAAAGGTGGAATGCGAGTCGCACACGCTATCGCTGAGGTATATCGGCCAGAACTTATCGGCGAAGACCCGTTCGATCGCGAGAAGCTGTGGCACAAAGCGCAGCGGGCAGACAGATTTGGCGGCCATGCTCCAATAACAGCGTACGGCCCACTTGACGTTGCACTGTGGGACATCGCAGGTCAGGCGGCAGGGATTCCCTTGTACAAGTACATTGGCGCTTATAGGAATAAAATACCTGCGTACGCGAGTTCTCCATTCATGACACATCCATCTGATTATGCCGAGCTCGCGTTGCAAGCCCAATCAGACGGCTTTATGGCGTTCAAACTCCACCCCCCCGGTGAGCCAGAACTGGATATTGAGTGCTGCGCAGCGGTTCGGGATGCAGTCGGTCCAGGCATGGAATTGATGAGTGATCCCGTTGGCGGTGCATACGATCACGAAGATGCCATTCGAGTAGGCAGAGCACTTGAAAAGCTCGACTTCCTGTGGCTTGAAGAACCTCTTTATGATCACGACATCCACGGACTAGAAAAGCTAACCAGCAAGTTAGACATACCCATCTGTGCGGGGGAGTGGAAATCCGACTTCTTCTCCAAAGTTAATTATCTAAAGAACGGTGCGGCAGACATCATACGTGCGGACGTGTCATGGACAGGTGGAATAACTGGCACACTGAAATCGGCTCATTTTGCAGAAGGATTCGGAGTCAACTGCGAACTCCATATGACTGTGTTATCTCTCATGGACGTCGCGAATTTACACGTTGCGCTCGCAATTAAAAACTGTCGATATTTCGAACTTCCTTACCCTGATGGTGCCACCTTCGGAATCGCTCAACCGGTAGCTATCGATTCTTGCGGATACGTTTCACCCAGTAGTGCCGCTGGATTGGGAGTCGAGTTGGATTGGGACGCAATCGATCGCCAAACTGTTGCGATCATTTAATGCCAAGTTGGTCACATACCACCAGCAGCTGAAACCATCGCCTAACCTTCTGCCATTTGAATTTCAGATGGCACGCATAACTCATGAGCACCGCTGGTGAACTTGAAATCATCGAGACCAAAAGAGGGGGTCTTTCAGAACTTAGTGCTCACTCGGCGATTAGGTCAACCTAGATACATGATCTGTCAGTACGTTTCGATTGTCCGCATCCGATAATAACTAACAAGTCATAAACCTCTAGTCATAATTTCCGATACTTGCTGGGGGTGTCAGCGTGCTGAGCATCGGGTGAGATGTAATATCTCGCCAACAAACGGCGTCAAGCAGTAGTAGGAGAATCGGTATTCCCAACGCCACAACAGAGTCGATTCAGGATTCACCTACCGGGAAACCAACCCACGGAATCTACCGCGGGTGGTACATCGTGGGCGTTTCCGCTCTATCGATCGGGGCGATCCTTGGAACGGTCCAATTTGCCTTCGGATTCTTCATCGAACCGCTTGAAGAGGAGTTTGGATGGTCAAGAACGCAGGTGAATGTTTCGCTGAGCATTGGCGTGGTCACCAGCTTCTTGTCGCCAATAGTCGGAAACCTCATAGATCGAATTGGTGCGCGCTGGACAATGGCCGGTTCGATTCTGCTTGTAGCAATCGCGTTCTTGCTCCGGTCGATCATGACCGAGTTGTGGCAGTTCTATCTGTTCAGCGGGATTATGTTCGCCGGAACACCCGGCGCGACGATGCTTCCGGCGAGCCGTCTTGTACTCACCTGGTTTCCGAAAGCTCGGGGACGAATGATGGGTATTGTCACTTCAGGGAACAACATCGGAAGCGGAATCGCAGTACCGGTCGTCGCAGGATTGATCGGGCTGCTGGGATGGCGATGGACCTGGGCAGTAATCGGGATTATGTTGATCGGTCTTGCGATGCTGATTGTTCTAATCATCCGTGACAACACAGACGACGTGATGAAAGAACAGCGAAAACGCTGGGCTCCATCCGAAATATCTGAGCAGGAGCAGTCAGAGCTCAGCGGTGGATTTACGGTTTCAGCGGCGATTCGAACATCGGCTTTCTGGTTCATTGTGATTGGGATGACGTTCCAGCAATTCGTTCGTACCGGTGTAGTGAGTCAGATGATTCCCCACCTAGAGCAAGTTGGCTTCACGCGTGCGGTTGCCGCCACGATGATGATCATTCTGGCGGTTTTCGCGGCTTCCAGCAAGTTGATCTTTGGTCGATTGAGCGAATCAATAACTGCACGCATATCCTTCATCGTGATCATGGTGCTTCAGGGAATCGGCCTTACGATTCTGCTTGTCTCAGGCGATTCGTGGATCGCGTGGGGAGCGATCGTGGTCTTCGGGCTCGGCATGGGCGGAGTGGGTGCGTTAACACCGCTTGTGATCTTCGATATGTTCGGCCTAAAACAGTTCGGCAGCATTTCGGGATTAACACGAATGGCGGTAGCGATACCGATTTTCACTGGACCGATTCTTGCCGGTTTAATATTTGACTCGACAGGTAAATACGATCTGATGTTCGCGATTACGATCGGTCTACTTGTGATATCAATCGGTTGCTTCTCGATGGCACGAGTTCCGTACCACCAGACCGAGAACTAATCCTCACTAACCCGATTCCGACTACCGATGCGAGTGCAAATCCTGATCGCCATCGCCATCAGCACCATGCGCGTGCGATTCGTGAGCGTGAGCATGATCGTTCAAGACTGAACAGCGCGAATTTCTTCGACTCATTCGCAGGACAACCGCACCCATTTCCGCGACAACCAACAAGCTAATAGCGGTCAACACGACGCTCCCGCCTGGCGCAATATCTGCGTAGTAGGCAATCACCATCCCCACAACCGCAACGACTACGCCGATAACCGACGACGTAATCACAGTACGATTGAGCCCACTGGTAATTCGAAGACTGATCAACACCGGAATGACGATCAGTGCTCCGACAAGCAGCACGCCAACGACTCGCATTGAAACCGTGATGGTCGCTCCCGTCAGCACAGCCAGCCCAAGATTCAGTAAGTGAACCCGAACGCCGTTGACGCGCGCCAGATCAGGATCAAACGTGATCTGTGCGAGTTCTGAGCCGAACATCAACATGAACAGGACAATCACCGCCGCTAACGTTGCCATCCACCACAGGTCTGTCTGGGTTACCGTCAGCACGCTCCCAAAAAGATACGAGAACAGGGTGCTGTTGAAGCCATCCGCAATTGAGATCAACACGACAGCGACCGCCAGAGCTCCGTACAGGAACACAGCAAGGGCCGCATCTCCAGGAAGAAGTCTTCGCATGCGCAGTTCCTCGATCGAAACCGCTGCAGCCGTTGTTGCGAACAGAGCAATCACCGGTGCGAATGTCTTGGTGAGCAATGCGATCGCAACCCCGGCTAGTGCAACGTGAGAGAGAGTGTCGGCAATTAGCGATAGGCGTCGCAGTACGAAGAACACGCCAAACGCAGGCGCCGTCGCTCCAACCAGAACAGAGGCGATGATCGCCCTGTTCATAAATTCATACTGAAATATCTCTGCCATCCGGGTTACCTGTGAGTGTGTTCTGGATCGTGCATCAACACGTCTACCGGGAAGCCATATAAACCAGATAAGGCTTGAGCATCGAGCTGGTGAACCGGGCCATGGAACACTATGTCGCGGTTGATACAGGCGCAGGTGGTCGCCTCCTGAATCACAGCTCCGATATCGTGCGAGACCATCACTATCGTTATTCCGAGGTCGCGATTTAATCGACGGACCATTGAGTGGAACTGCTCTTCACCAGCTGCATCGACACCCGCTACGGGTTCGTCCATTACCAGTAGATCGGGACGCCGAACGAGCGACCGTGCGATCAACATTCGCTGCTGTTGGCCAACGGAGAGATCAGATACCCGGTGATCTGCGAGCTGCTCGATACCAGCCATTTCCATCGCCTCGTCAACTCGAGTCGATCTACCCCTGTCGAGAAATCCAAAAGGTCGAAATCCTGAATAAGAGCCGAAGTTAACGATTTCTCGAACTGAAGCCGGAAATCTCGACTCAGTTGCTTGCGTACGTTGCGGTACATACCCAACTCTGTACCAATCAGTAAAACTTTCTGCCGGTTCACCGAATAGTAAAACCTGACCAGATTCAGGTTTGAGCAGTCCGAGAGCTAACTTCATGAGCGTGGTCTTCCCGGACCCATTTGGACCGAGAATCGCCGCAAACTCCCCGGGAGTTATCGAGAAATTAATATCCTTGACCACTGGCTCTGAGTTGTAACTAAACCACGTCTCATCGAAACGGATCGGAACCTGATCCGGACGCAGTGACACACCCGAGTGACTGGCGATATTATGAGACTTAGTATCATTTATACTCGAGGTTTTCTGGATATTCGTAAGGTCACTATCCGACACTGGATTCACCTGTTCTAGAATCGGCAATACACTGGCTACACGTTATGAAGATTTCCATACGATGCCCGATGATATCGCCATCGATTTCCTTTTCCAACGAGCGCATCACACGTTCGACAGTGGAGTGTTGAAACTCGCCAACAGCACCGCATCGAGAACAGATCTTGTGATGGTGATGTTCGACTCTGGCAATACTGTACATCGGTGCTCCATCGAGAATTTGGAGCTTGCACAGTGCTCCCGCATCGACCAGATGTCGAATGGTCCGATATACCGTCGCCCTACCCACCTGAGGAAGGTCAATACACAACTGTTCGGCAGTGAATGCTTTGCCGGTGGTCTCGATCCGACTCGTCACGGCAGCCCGAGCTGCCGTTTTACGTAACCCGCGATCTTCCAAGGCGGTAATCAGATTCGTATAGATTGATTCGGTTGTCGTGGTAGGCATTACGGAAGTCTCAGTATTGATACTTGATATCAATTAGCATCGATTACAACATTATACAACCTGGACATGATCTCGCGCACGAGCTTTGGTTAGCCGGGAATCTTCTGTCCGAAAACGTTGGTAACGTAGCTCTGTGATTCGAACCATGTAATCGCCGTAGCAATGGCCACAATAAGGATTATCGCAACCAGTACTCTCGAAGCTGGCTGGGCACCTGAGCGCAATGCCATCCGAGGAGTCCCGAAATTGAACGGTGTCTCAACTGCAAATAGCCTCTCTCGGGGTGCAATTAACAATGCGACCAGTCCACCAGCAAGCAGTCCACCAAAGTGAGCCGCGTTGTCGATTCCTGATATCGAAAGACCTAGCACGACGTTGATCGCAACAATGACACCGATCGTGGTAAGTTGCTGACGCCCCATCTGACCGAGTAGCCGTCGGTTTAGCAACAGATACACACCAAACGCACCCAGTATCCCGAAAACCGCTCCACTGGCGCCGACGCCGAGATTAGGTCCTGCCAGAAAGCTCACGACGTTTCCCAAGATTCCGGCCATGAGATAAATGACGACAAAGTTCCATGTACCGAATATTCGCTCCACCATCGAGCCGAAAATTACCAGACCGAACAGGTTCGTCAGCATGTGGAAAAAGCTAACGTGCAGGAACATTGGAAGGACTAAACGCCAGTACTCACCTTCCGCAATGTACCGACCGTATTTTGCTCCCCAGTCAATTAGATTTTGCGTACCGGTGCCACCGGTCAACATCACACCAAGGAAAAATATGATGTTGATCACGGTTAGCGCGCTTGTGCCAGGTGAACCGCTCACACTGGCTGAAAACGCCTGTCGCTGATCCGGTTGCCTCAAATTCTTGATCTCTCGTGTAAATGTTGGTGTTAATTGAGTTCAGTGGGGTCATTTTACTGTCGATTATTACTATATTTTCTTCAATTTGTGCCCACCAACCGATATTCTCGTACCGTACTTTTTGGTGTTGCACAGCACATGATCACGGAATCAGATTATAGCGTTGGGCAATTAATCGCTCTCGGCGACGATGCATTCATGCCGAAGCCTCCTACGTTGACGGACCTCGAAGAGATTCTTGTCTAACGCCCGTCAGTTCCTCTCCGGACGAATACTGACCGATTACTCCCTGAACACGATCTGCGATTTACTTCGCCTGAAGTATGTCTAGTTTGGGTAACTCACCCAAAACGCCGCGTTCAACAGCCATTGAAAACAGCTTTTCAAGCGCATGCCGACCTTCTTCACCCATGTCGACCGTATCTTCATTGACGTACATGCGAACGAACTTCTTACCATCGGCGGGATTGATACCACGCCCGAAACCGAGCGCATACTCAAGAGCAATATCTTCGTTGGCACGTGCGTAGTTGATGCTCGCCAGCGAAGCATCTGCGATCGTCTGGGCAAGTTCATTACCGATGTGGCGACTCACGAGATCAACCCCTAGGGGTATTGGTAGTCCGGTAGCTCCATGCCATTTTTCGCCAAGGCTCATAATTCCGTGGAAACCAAGCTTTTCGTACAGAATCTGCCCCTCGTGAAGCAAAATGCCAACGTCAGCACGACCCTCTTCGACAGCCGGACCGATATCGTCGAAATCTAGGAACAGAGGTTCACAGTTACTCGGCCCGAATATTTGGAACAGCAGCCAAGAAGTGGTGAACTGACCTGGTACCGCGATTCGTTTTCCTTCGAGATCGGCTTCCGTCATCGGATCGACCGAGACCACCATCGGACCGTAGTTGCGGCCGATCGATGATCCGCAAGACATAATTCGGTAGTGCTCAGCCACGTCCGGGTAACGTGCTGCTGAAATTGCCGTGACAGGCAGTTTTCCCGTTGCGGCGAGGATGTTCAACGATTCAATGTCTTCCATATGATGAGCTACTGAATAGCCTGGAATTTCGATGTATTTCTTTTCCATCGCAAAGAACATGAACGCGTCATCGGCGTCGGGACTGTGTCCAAAAATTATCGTATTGTCGTTGATAGTCATGCTGTATCGGTTTCTGAGTAGCTGAACTACTCCGTTGACGCCAGCTCAGCTCATGAGCCTTCTACGAGTTCGTAATTTGTAAGCCGTTGGATTGGCGAGTATCCCGCCTCAGAAATCATCTCGCGAACTTCGGTCTCGGTCGTTCGGTTGTAAAAACCTGCTGCCAGCATCACGTTCTCGTCGAACAGGGTTCCGCCGAAATCATCGGCACCAAATCGCAATGCGATCTGACCTGTTTTCTGACCCTCTGAGAACCAAGATGCCTGAATATGTGGCACGTTATCGAGCATGATCCGTGAGATTGCGATGATGCGGAGATACTGATTCGGACCGGCTTCATCCTCCACAAGTTTCGCGAGCGCGGTGTTGTCCTTCTTGTACGACCACGGAATGAACGCGGTGAATCCACCTTCGTTACCGTTTTTATCGGCAAGATCCTGAACACCACGTATGTGTTCAAGGGATTCAATGATGTGGCGGTCTTTTTCAACGTGACCGTACATCATCGTCGCTGTGGTTTTTAGTCCGACCTTGTGAGCCGCTTTGTGAACATCGGTCCATTGGTCGACCGTGTCCTTCGGTTTAAATCTCGAAACTGTCGCCTTCACTTCGTCCGAGAGAATCTCAGAGCCACCGCCCGGCATTGATCGTTGTCCGGCATTCCAGAGCGCAGAAAATACCTGCTCGTAACTCATCTCTGAGACTTCGCTCATCCGGACTATCTCAGGCGCCGACCAGTAGTGGGGTGTGACATCGGGGAATCGCTTTTTTGTCTCTGCCACCATCTCAACGTAGTAGTCGAGCTGTAATTCGGAGTTGAGACCACCCTGCATCAATACCGTTCGTACGCCGTTCTCACGCGCGCGCTCAATTTTGTCCATGATCTGGTCGACCGTATAGGTGTACGCAGACGGGTCGTTCGGATCGGTTCGGTAGAACGCACAGAACGAGCAATAGGCGTTGCACAGATTCGTGTAGTTCAGGTTGGTGTCGATCACATATGTGATCTCGCTGTTCGAGTTATGATGCTGACGCCAGTAATCGGCCAATGGAACCAGATCAAGCAACTCGGTCTCTTGCATCAACCACAAACCCTCTTCGCTTGTGATTCGCTTACCTGAGAAGACTTTTTCAGAAATTTGCTTGAGCATTTTGTTAACTCGACTCTCAATTACGAAGTCGGAATTGCCTCTGTCGTTGTTGAGTTCGGATTCGTCAGAGAAGTTGGTCGCCAAGCGGGTAGTTGTGCCAATCGACTTTTGAACTCCTGCTGCCCTGATCGTTCGCTCGATCCGAGGAAGTAGGAGAAATTCCTCACATAAGTCCTGACATCTGATTCCGACATCACGTCGTTGGCGCGAATCCGGCAGATTTCATCGATCGAGTCAAATCCTCGTTCCGTAGCTTCAATCAAATCTTTCTCAAATTGCCTGGCGAGATCGGCTGGTGCGTCCGCACGCACAACCCACTCGGCGAATACGAACGGCGATCCGGTAAGTGTCTTCCACGCCGATCCTAGGTCGTACTGATGTTTGTAATCGCCGGCCGCCAACATTGAAAGGGCTGGGTCGCCGATTACGAGAGCTACATCATGGCCGTCCGACATCTCAACAAAGTTGTGGTCAACAACGTTCCACAGTTCAGCAAACAAAATCCTAAGCAATTGAATTGAGGTCGCTGTGTGCGTAGTGACTGCAACGTCTGAGCCCGAAAGATCCTCTACGGGCTTGTGCGAGAAAAGAAATACGCTCATCGCTGGACCGTTAGAAGCGACACCGAGGTTCCCTAGCGACCGAATTTTGTCACCCAACCGAAAAATCTCGGCAATCGGGAGCGGACCGGCATCAAGTTCACCCTGCTCGACTGCCGCGGCCATCGCACGGGGTGGCATCGCGACCAGATCACAAGATCCTATCGGGAGTTTTCGATAAAACACTTCCGAATTGAGGTAGGTCATATGTCCTACACGAAGTAGATGAGATTCAGGTCGATTAGTAGTCATATACCTTGATCTCGTTGTACAAAGCGTCTCGTTCAACCGGTATTCGACGGGCTTCGCGTATCGACGATGCCATCGATTCTCGTGCTTGCCCTGCTGGTGACTCGGCAAGAGCGGCATGTGCAATACGTTCTTTGCCAATCGTGCCATCGAGGTCGTTAGCACCGAAGTTCAGACCAATGCTGGCGGTGGCCGCACCGAGCATGACCCAGTAGCTCTTGATGTACTTGATGTTGTCGAGCAGCAGTCGAGCAGCAGCGATCATCTTCAAATCGTCCATCGCCGGTGTATGACGGGGTCGGAGTTTCGTTGTCCCAACCTGATACTCCAATGGAATGAACGCCAGAAATCCACCTGTTTCGTCTTGGATATTACGAAGGCGGATCAAGTGATCGATTCGCTCTTCAAACGACTCGATGTGGCCGTAAAGCAAAGTGCAGTTCGTAGGAATGTCCATGTGGTGGGCTGTCTTGTGAATCTCAGCCCAGCGGTCCCCATTGGCTTTCCCTGGTAGCAGGATTTTGTGGACTCGTGACGAAAACACTTCAGCGCCACCACCGGGCATCGATTGCAATCCGGCTTCTTTGAGAATTGCGAGCGATTCCTCAGGCGATACCTTCCACCGACGTTGAAAGTAGTCGATTTCAGAAGCGGTAAATCCCTTGATCTGAACGTGCGGTGCTTTCACGTGGATAGCCTTGACCATCTCGACGTAGTACTCGAACGGCCATGTGGGATGGTGTCCACCAACGATGTGAATCTCGTGGATGTCGTCGTCGACGTGGTCGAGGATCTCTTCGATCGACATCTCATAAGCATCTTTGTCCCCAGGCTTCTTAGCGAAGTCACAAAATTTGCAACTGAGTACGCAGATATTGGTCGGGTTGACGTGCCGATTCAGTACAAAGTAGACCTTGTCGCCAGTAACGCGCTTTTTCGCAAAATCTGCCATCCGCCCAACGCCAGCAAAGTCATTTGTTTCGAGAAGTGCTACGCCCTCGCTTCTCGACAGACGATCACCGGCTTGCACCTTGTCCCAGATCGGGAATAGTCGCTTATCAGAAAGATTCAACTCGACCTGAAGATTCGGATCGGCTACTTCCAGTATCGGGACCATTTTGAATCCACTTTCTCCACTATCTCCGGTTTCATTACCAGTGGTTTCTGGTAGCCCTGTTTCCAGGTAGCGTCGATCCCGAGTACCCCTGAATAGACCGGAGCAATACCCCGAAACTCTGATCGTGAGAACATCACGTCAAGTACGGCATCGAACCGTGTGAAAATTCCCCAGAGCAGGTTTTCGTCATCATCGATATCCACATCAGCCGATACAGCCACAACGATCTTGACACTGCCCAGTAGCGGATTGTCCACAAGCTTCTGAACGACATCTCTGCCCTGTCCGGTGGTCTGTACAACCAGCATTGTTTTGCCAACAAGGCGGTGATTGGTCACACCGGGAGCAATCGCTCCGATGTTCGCTGGCAGCGCAACGGCGGTCGGTGTACCTTCACCGACCGGTCCACCTGTGGCATCGAGGATCATCTTCGACCCTTTGTGCAGCGCCTCGCCTGTGAAGTCCAGAGTGTCGGCGGCAGTTCGTGCTATTAGATGAAAATCCTGTTCGGGATCGAAATTGCGACGAATCGCCTGCATCACCTGGCTGTAATCCCTGGGATTCACATCCGGACCGACCAACAGCAGGTTCTTTGTTAGCGAAAGTTGTCCATCGCCAAGAAGTCCCATCGCCGTCTTAATCGGTTCACGTTGGTAGCGGGGGTCGACTGAAACCACCAGCAAATTGTGGAAGCCAGCTTCGTAGTACGCCCACATATCTTTGACTTCGCGGCGAACGAGTCGAACAAGCGGTGTGAGTGCAAGTTGTGCTGCGTCGCCGAGGTAACGGTCTTCCTGTGGAGGTCGGCCAACAACGGTTGCTGGATATATCGCGTTCTTTCGGTGTGTCATCCGAGTTATCTCAAATACGGGGTGATCACCGGCCGCTGAGTAATGACCAAAATGGTCACCAAATGGACCTTCTAGTCTTCGCACGTGGGGTCGCAACACTCCCTCGAACACAAACTCTGCATGCGCTGGAACTTTCATATCGAGGGTTTTGGCTTTCGCCATAGGCGTGCGCTGACCACGTACAAGTCCCGAAAACGCCACCTCATCGAGTCCCTCCGGCAGCGGCATGATCGCGGCAAGGATTAGAGCTGGATCGCCACCGACCGCGACTGCCACTTCGAGGGGTTGTTTCATGCTCTCGGCGATCTGATAGTGGAAGCCGCCACCCTTCTGGATCTGCATGTGCATTCCAGTCGTCCGCTCGTCGTACACCTGCATCCGGTACATACCCATGTTTCCGGCACCGGTTCGAGGATCACGGCTCATGACCAACGGCAACGTGAAAAATCTTCCACCGTCCTCGGGCCAACACTTGAGAATAGGAAGCTGGTCGAGTCGAGGTTCTTCGATAACCTGCTGCGACAGCACCCGCCGTGTGTTCTTCGGGCGAATTTTCAGAAGACGCCATCCGGTTTTCCGATTGCGCCAGAATGCTCCTAGGCTTGGCGGGTTCACATCCTCCATGAACTGAACAATTTCTTCGCCAAGAGCTTCGGGCGGGCGACCGAGCGCCAGTTCGATACGACGCATGGTCGCCATCGAGTTGATCACCAGTGGATAGCTCGACCCCTTGACGTTCTCGAACAGCATCGCGGGAAGTTTTTCTTTCACCGCACGGGTTGCAATTTCGGTCACCTCAAGCTCGGCATCAACCTCTTCGGTGACTCGCTTGAGTTCGCCTTCTTTTTCGAGAAGCTGGAGGAACGATTGAAGATCGGTAAAGGCCACTAATGGATTCCTTCTTCAGAGTCAGAATAGGACGAAGGTTCTGGGCCAAACCACGGTTTCATCACCAGCGATTCTATGCCCAGTGACGCGAGGATTCGACCGGCAACCATGTCGATCAGATCGTCGATACCGGTCGGGTTGTGGTAGAAGCCGGGTGACGCTGGGAGAACAATTGCTCCCGCCTCGGTTACAGAGGTCATATTGCGTAGGTGGATCAGGCTTATAGGCATCTCACGTGGCACGAGGACCAGTCGGCGACGCTCTTTCAAGCACACATCGGCAGCGCGTTCCAGCAGGCCACTAGAAATACCGTGCGCAATCCGCCCGAGCGTTCCGCCTGAGCACGGGACAACTACCATGCCATCGAACGGGAACGAACCTGACGCTATTGGCGAGGCTACGTCCTTATGGTGATACATCTCCACCGAATCAGTCGATTGTTCGCTTTGCGACCACTCAAGCAACACCGGCGTATCAGCTTCGGTGTTGCCGGTGAGAACAAGATTTTCCTCAACCTCAAGCACCTTGCGTCCTGCATCCGTGATCACCACTTTGACGTCGTGACCGGCCACCAGCATCTGTTCGAGAACCCGTCGTGCGTATGGAGCGCCGCTGGCGCCCGCAATTCCAAGTACATAGACGCCCATCAGATCACCTCGCCAATAACTACGAAGACACCAAACACCACAGCGATAACACCATTCATCGTGAAGAATGCCGTGTTCAATTTCGAAAGATCGCTGGATGACACCAACGACTGCTCATAGGCCAGCAAAAACGCGGCCACCAGAACGCCAACCAAATACATCACTTTCGTTTCGAGGATCCCGCCGGCAACCGCTAAAAGTGTGATCGAACTAGCATGCAGCGACCTTGAAACGACAAGTGATACCGGTATCCCGAATCGAGCCGGTATCGAATGAAGCCCCTGCTCACGATCAACTTCATAATCGGCGGTAGCGTAAAGCACGTCGAACCCGGCAACCCACGCCATCGATCCGATTCCGATTACGACAAATCCGAACGGCATCGTACCGGTAAGGGCTAGCGAAACGGCTGGCGGAACAATCAGATACACCGCACCCATCCCGAAATGAGCGAACCAGGTAAATCGTTTGAGATACGGATAGCCGATCATCACTGCTAGTGGGATCGGTGCGAGTGCCCATGTCACCGGATCAAGCTGAGAAGTGGCGCCTACGAAAATCAATCCCGCTACTGCCATGTAAATAGTCATAGCTTTTCGACTTATCGTGCCAGCGGGAATCGCCCTTGAAGCGGTACGAGGGTTGCGAGCATCAATACCGGCATCGATCAGACGATTTGCAGCCATGCCGAACGTCCGCATCCCTACCATCGCGAAAAGCACCCATGCCAAACCTATCCAATCTGGAGTTCCGTTCGCCGAAAGAAACGCTGACAGAATTGCGAACGGGAGAGCAAAAACAGAGTGCTCAAACTTGATCGCTTCGAGAAACAACGCCAACCGTCGCCAGCCGGGAAAACCGCTTTGTACTGCGTTATTGGTCATTGCGCTGTGGTCTCGTTCGAAACGATGGTGGTTGAACCCTGCACCGAATTCAGTAGGAATTTCTTGAGATCCGGGGCAGCGTCTCTGGGTGTCGCCCCACCCGAGAACAACCAGTGGATCACGATCTCATTGACAGCACCAAGCCACACCCGTGACGCCAGTGCCGTGTTTATGTCGCCGATTTGGCCTGTCCCTTTGGCTTCATCGAGGTGTCCGCTGATCACCCTCGCAAATCGGTCAAACATTTCGGCACGCTTCGCTTCGAACGCATTACCCATGCTGTAGCCCTGGGTGATCAGTAGCCTGGCTAGACGCTTCTGCACCGACAAAGCCGAAAGAACCGCTTCGAGTGCAGCTTCAGCTGCTTCGAGAGGGGAATCAGTCTTTGCCGCCGCTTTTTCCGTTCTTCGAACCAGTTTGTTCGCCAATCGATCCATCACCGCAAAGAATAGATCTTCTTTACTTGGGAAATGGAAGTAGATACCACCCTTCGACATCGAAGTGCGTTTGCCAATTTCATCGACAATCGCATTGTGATAACCGTTGTCGGCGAATACCGCTTCAGCGGCTTCGAGTATGCGTTCGCGAGTTTGGCTTCGCTGCTGTGTAGATGATTCCGACAAGATAAAAAAACGGCGTTATCGACTGGTCGCTAACCGACCGGCCAGTCGGTTGGCAGGTGCTCATTCTAATGTTGCTGATCAAACCCGGCAATCCCGGTAAATGAAGAAGCTGTAACGAAGCCGGTTGTACGTACACTGGGCGAGGTCTAACCTTCGCCGAGAACCAATGACAACTGACCTCACAAATATCCCACCCGATTTCCGCGTACTCGTTTCCGGCGTTCGTGGTCCAGAAGGACCCGCTATCGACTCAGAGGGCCGACTGCATCTCGTCAGTTCTGAGGATGCTGCGATCATCCGCGTTTCGAAGGACGGAGATCTGGCTGAGATCGCCAGCACCGACGGACGTCCTAACGGCCTCGTATTCAATTCGTCTGGAGAAATGCTGGTGGCTGATGCAGCCAGAAAGGCCATCTTACGGATAGATCGAAACAACAAGACCGAAGTCTTCGTCGATGAATATGAGGGAACCGCTCTCGGTGGCCCAAACGATCTATGTTTCCTACCGAACGGCGATCTTCTTTTCACCGATCCGATCAGACGCCCACAGCCCGACCCAGCAATAAGCCCGGTTTACCGGGTCACTCCCGAAGGGAAAGTCAGTGCGTTTGCGAACGAGCTTGCTTACCCGAACGGAATTGCGGTTTCGAGTAATGGCACGCAGGTTTACGTTTCCGAAAGCCGTGCGCAACGACTAGTGGCGTTCACAATCGGCCCGTCTGCGCAGGTGCTCGACCAACAGCTAATACGGCGTTTCAAAGAGCCGGGAAATCCGGACGGAATGGCCGTCGATATCGATGGAAACATCCTTCAAACGCTGCCAGGTATTCGAGCCATCGCTTACGTTAACTCTTCGGGTGAATTACTAGATCTGTACCACGTGCCCAATTGGGCGCCTGCAAATCTGGCGTTCGGTGGTGACGATATGAAAACCGTCTTCGTTTGCGGTGCTGATCAGGATTCGATCTACGAGTTCCGCCACCGAGTAGCAGGTGCACCACTCTGCTAGCGTCGCTTGAACTCCCGTTCAAGATCGTTCACATTCAACTGCACGATGGTCGGACGACCGTGCGGGCACGTGTTCGGTCTTTCAGTCTGTTCAAGTTCCCGTATCAGGTTCTTACACTCGTCCGTCGAAAGCACCTGCCCAGCTCGTATTGATGAATGGCAGGCGATCGTCGCCAGCATCCTGTTCCGCCAAGTTTCACCGGTGCCACCCTCGCTGAGTTCATCGAGAACTCGAATGAACACCTGTCCCGTCCCGTCTCCGTTGGCCCTCGTGGCTAACGCTCCCGGAACACTTCTCACAATAAGGCTGTTTGTGCCGAACTCTTCAACACCCCATCCAACCCTGTTCAACTCCTCAAGGTGCTCATGAACCATGTTCATTGCGCCGGGGGCGAGATCGACGGGCGCTGGTTCAAGCAAGGGTTGCGATTCAGATACGTTCTTATCGAATCGCTCTTGCACTCTCTCATACATCACACGCTCGTGAGCGGCGTGCTGATCCACCAGATAAACGCCTTCGGGCCCTTCGGCAAGAATGTAGGTTTCGTGTGCCTGTCCAATAACCCGAAGGATCGGCAATATTTCTTTCGGAGTGCTTGTTGGGCCACCAGCTGCTAAAACATCAGTCTGCGCCTCTGGCAATCGAGATTGCTCTACAATCGCCGATGGATCAGGCCACTGAGAAAATCCCGTTGAGGTGGATGGTGTTACTGAAGATGAGCCCTCCGACCGGCTCGGGGCTCGCAATAACCCGATCGATTCCGAAACTCTCCCAAAACCCAGTCCATGAACCGGTGCGGACGCCGAAAGAACACCACGCACTGCTCGTTGCACGACTGAATAAACGAGATTCTCCCGAAGAAACCGCACCTCAGCCTTGGCGGGATGAACGTTAGCGTCAACATCACCTAGCGGTGCAGTAATTCTCGCAATGGCTATCGGAAAACGTCGGTCCGGCAGGAATCCGTGGTAAGCCTGTTCGATCGCATACGAAAGTCGTCTCGACTGTATCCAGCGCCCATTTACTGAGATGGTCACGTATGTGCGATTCGATCGATTCAGCGATGGTGAACTGACCAGACCATCCACCGCGAAGGCTGCGGCATCATCGGGCTCAAGCTCCAGCATTTGTTCGGCGATTGTCGCGCCATAAATCCCGGAAACAGCGTCAACATGTTTTCCCGATCCGATTGTGCGAACCCGTTCTCGACCATCAGCGTTCAAGCTAAATGCGACCTGCGGATAAACCAGTGCGAGAGAAGACAGCATCGACTGGATCTGGGACAATTCCCGACCGGCAGATCCGAGAAATTTCAGTCGGGCAGGAACGTTTTTGAATAGCCCTGCTACTTCGATCCGGGTTCCCTGCGGTGCGCCTGCCGGCTCCACTGTATTTGCTTTCCCGAAATCAACGAGATATTTTGCGCCAACACTCGAATCAGCATGTTTCGATACCGCCTCAACCCTTGCGACCGATGCGATCGACGGGAGAGCTTCCCCACGAAATCCAAGCGTCTCAATCGCAATTAGATCAGACGATTCGTCAATTTTCGAAGTAGCAAATCGCTCGAAGGCAGCTGCCAGTTCATCAGCCGGGATACCCTGCCCGTTGTCGACAACCGATATCAGTTGCGCACCGCCGCCAAGGATGTTGACATCAATGCGGGTTGAGCCGGCATCGAGAGAATTTTCGAGCAGCTCTTTCACGACCGATGCCGGGCGTTCGATCACTTCCCCGGCGGCAATGCGGGAAGCTAGATCGTCACTTAGTACCTGTATGGGCATGTGATCGGCGGAACTCAGTAATTCTTGTGCATTCGGCACAGTTCGTAACGCGAGAAATGAAGTTTACTTGCCGCCCAGTACTCGGAGGCTCGCATACTGTCCACAGGTGGCTACAGCCGTCGAACTCTATCGGTGAAAATGGTGTAGCCGAGAGCCGCGGCCAGTAGTCCACCACCGGCAATAGCAAATGCCACTCGAACGTCCAGAAACGAAGTGACGAAACCAAGCGGAATCGCACCGAGCGGTATCAAACCGAAATTCATCATGTAAACACCCATCACGCGACCGCGATGCTCTTCATCAGTCTGCTCCATGATGAGCGAGGAGTTGAGTGCCCGGCGCCCCGAATCTCCCAGTCCCAGAAATACCATAACTACCACGGCAACGTAGTAAGAAGTGGTCGCAGCAGCGAGAAGAATAGCAACACCGGAGAGCATGCTGGTTACCAACAGAATCCAGCCTCGATGGTTGTTTTTTGAGAGACCGGCGATGACCAGTGAGCCGATAAGTGCTCCCACCCCGATCATACTGAGCAGCAAGCCCAGTGCCTCAACTTCCATCTCAAATACTTCTTCAATCTGAACTGGGAGCAGGGTCCTGAACGGCATCGCCAACAATGCGGTACTGAGCGCAACAAGCAACAGCACCAACACCGTTCGATTGTGCCTAGTGTAGACCAACCCTTCCTTGATATCTCCCCACATTCGGCGCTTCGCGTGGGTGACTGGTGCCATACCCGGAACCCAGCTTGTGAGGAAAAGAGCGATCACCGTCAGCCCGGCCATCACGTAGTAGGTAGTTGCCGGTCCAGATAGACCGTAAATCAATCCACCGATTCCGGGTGCTGCGACCGTCATCAGCGACATACCAGAGGCGTTGAGAGCTACAGCGTTCGTCAGATGATCTTCGTCGACCAGTTGACCAATTATCGCCTGTCGCGCTGGCATCAGGAAAGCCCAAATCGATCCTTGAGCGACCGATGCACCGACAAGATGGTAGACCGTAATGGTGTTCGTCGAGATTGACAGGCCGACGAACAGAATTATCGCGAGCATTCCGACCTGCCCCAATTGGATGATCCGTTTGCGGGATATCCGATCTGCAACGGCCCCTCCGTAAAGTGAAAGAAGCAGGATTGGCGGTGCAAACCCGGCACCCACAACGACTACTGCTATCGGAGATTTCGTCAGTTCCCACGTCAGATATCCACGAGCGAGCATCTGGATATTCACTGCTGCCATCAGCAGCAACATGCCGAACCAGAGGTGCCGAAAACCGGATTGGCCAAGCGATGAAAATGTTCTTGCTAAAACCGAATTCTTCCGCCCCGCGAACCTCGACTCGTGGGATTTTGTGGCTGATGCAGGTTTGGATTCTGACAAGTTTTATAACTGGTAATTTGGCGGGGTCGTGATCGACCAATCGAAAAGGCGTTACTTAATACGCCGTAATTGTGGCATCAAGAATATCGAGAGCACCGCAACCGTAAGGAGCGCAATCGAAGTCCAAGCCACAGGTGGTCGTGCTCCGTACTCTTTCATAGCGTATCCAAGCGGAACCATTCCAATCGGCATCAGGCCGAATGTCATCATCAGCACGCTCATTACCCGCGCTCGGTACTGATCTGACGTGTTCTCCATCATTAAGCTCTGCCCAAGCGCCCAACGAGCCTGTTCAGCTAATCCCATTCCGACCATCCCGAGAACACCGGCGAAATACACAGGTACGGCAACTATCAGGCCGAGAGATGCACTTGCGATCAGCGCTCCTATCAGCACGATCCAACCGCGATAGTGACCTTCCCGTAGGTTTGCGATCGAAACAGTGCCAACCAATCCACCAAGCCCGAGAGCTGTCAGAAGCATTCCAACTTCGGAAGGCTCCGATCCGTAAACATCTTTGGCGTATACCTGAACTAGCATTCTGAACGGCATCGAGAGCAATGCGACAATCACGCTGTAGATCATGATGTTCAAGATGAGTTTGTTCTGACCGATGTACCTGAATCCTTCAAGGATGTTTTCCAGCACGGATTGCGCCACCACTGATGGCGGTGGCATCTTCGGCACTAGCGAAGTAAAAATAACGGCAATGAGCATCACGGCACAAACGATCACATAAACGTTTTTAGGCCCGATTACCTCGTAGAGCACACCTGCCAGCGCGGGGGCAATTAGCGTCATCATGCTCATTGCCATCGCATTTAGCGCAAACGCGTTCGGCAGTTGATTTTTTCCTACCAGTGAAGGTATCGCGGCTTGGCGGGCGGGCATCTGGAGAGCGAACATAGCTCCCTGTGCGACCGATACTCCAAGCAAATGTCCCCAGGCAAGGCTGTCGGTGAACAAAAGCACACCTACTAGACCAGCAAGCAGTCCATTGGCTGCCTGTGACGCTTGGATCAGTGTCCGTCGTTCCATCCTGTCGCCGAGAACTCCACCCCAGATCGAGACCACCAACAGGCTAGGCGCAAATCCAAGCCCTATTAGCCCAGTAATCAAGGCATCGTCAGTCATTTCGTAGGCGAGGATTCCACGTGCGACCATCTGCATCTGGAATCCCCCCATGGAAAGAACCATGCCGAACCAGAGCATCCGAAAATCACGATTGGCAATAATCGACTCGAAAGTGTGAACGAAAATACGTCCTACTACGCCGAATTTCGGAGCGCGCACTTCCGACTGAGCTTCCTCAGCGATATCACCTTTGTTGTCGGTTGGATCCTGAACTGCCAATTCGCTTCCAAATGAAGAAGACGCCCACAGTTGGGGCGCATCTAGGCGAAGGTTACTCCTGAAAATGCTCCAGAGGTTGCTTCAACACTGTGGCACCGCCCCCTCGCAACCCATCCCATATCAAGTACCCTTCGTTCGGTCTTTGGACAACACAATGATTTTCTCCAGAACGAGGACTCGCTAAATGACCGAATCGACAAAGTTGGTCGAACCAACAATCGAAGAAATTCAGCAGGCACGACTGGCAATCGAAAACCATGTGCTCCGTACACCGCTTCGGCACTATCCCGTGCTGTCCGAACTCCTAGATGCCGACGTTTGGATCAAGCACGAGAATTTCCAGCTGCTCGGAGCGTTCAAGGTCCGTGGTGGAATCAATCTGGTCTCGCAAACAAGTCAGGAAGAGCGAGATAGAGGATTTGTAACTGCGTCGTCGGGAAATCATGGTCAATCAATCGCGTATGCAGCCCGCACCTTTGGTGCAGCTTGCACGGTCGTTCTTCCAGAGGGAGCAAACTCAGCAAAAGCGGGTGCAATCGCTGCTCTCGGAGCAAACGTGATTTTCCATGGCGATGTATTCGAACGCTCGAAGGAACGCGCCGCAGAAATTGCCGAACGAGATAACATGCGAGCCGTCCACGCGGCGAACGAACCGGCCCTCATCGCCGGCGTGGCAACATATTCTGTTGAGACCTACGAAGACCTCACAGAAATTGACGTAATGATCGTGCCGATCGGTGCTGGTTCGGGTGCTTCTGGAGCGTGTATCGTCACCGATTCCCTATCGCCTTTAACTCACGTAATCGGCGTTCAAGCTGCCGATGCTCCTGCGGCGTATCACGCATGGAAGTCAGGAGAGTTCAAAACATACCCGATGACTACCGTGGCTGAAGGGCTGGCTACCGAATCTGCTTATTCGTTACCGATCGGAATTCTTCGCGAGCGATTGAAGGAGTTCGTTCTCGTAAAGGATTCAGCGATCAGTGCCGCGATCCAGCACTACGTTCGAGCAACCCGAACGCTTGTCGAGCATGCTGGTGCCGCTTCGCTAGCAGCCGGGATCGACATGAAAGAGCAACTCAAAGGCAAGCGAGTGGTTTTGGTTGCCAGTGGTGGAAACATCACCACCGGCCAACTTAGGGCAGTCCTGAACTAGAACCGTTAGTTGCACCTAGTCAGAACGAAGTGCTGCGATTTCTCGCTCGATCACATGCACTCGGGTGTAATCCTCGCGGTACATTGCAAACGCCCGATCGAGATAAAGTTGCGCCCGTTTTGCCGAATCGGCGCGACCATCTGTAGCCGCTTCAATCAACAGATCAATTCGACGGTTTTCTGGCACGTGTTTACCGATCGCTCGAATCTTCGCTTCGCTCTCGTGTGCCCCGGCTGTATCGCCGCCACTAGACTCGTACTGAAAGCGTCCCATCAAGGTAGTTAGCTCGGTCAACAGATCCGGCTCCGACATCATTCCGTACATGACATCGTTTACATCGGCAACAGATACACCTTCACCCGGAATCGACTTGGAATCGTTCGAATCGATCTCCGCTACAACATCGCTGCCACCTACCGAAGAGTCGAACAAAGAGCCGTACTCCGCAGAAATGCCCGCGACGATCTCCATCAGGGATGTAATATCGCTGAAATTCGCAGCACCACCAAACAACAGGTCATCGCCACGTTTTTCAGCTGTCTCACGAAGCCACTCCTCTGACGGAACGGGCTCCGGAGCGGGTGGAAAGGCGAACGATGACATATCTCCAGAACCAAGTTGTTCAACCTGCCCGGCAAGAAACGGCGGAACATACTTGCTGATATCGACCGATACCGGAAGGATCACGACGTATGACGCTCCGATCTGATCGGGATTCGTTCCGTCTCGAAAATAGATCAGGGCATGACCTTTGGGGGTGGCGGCATCGCCCAGATGAAATTCCAGTGTCATATATTCAGTTCTACTCTCGCCCGCTCATATTCCTGTCGAGTTTCGTGTCGGGGGCGGTTAACATCTTACTTCCGGTTATTCTGTGTGAAACCGATTGCTGAATGAATCCACACCAAATGTGGTGATGATCGAGGGCAACTAAAACGAGTATCTACAGGCTGGCTGCGAGGCCACTAATTTTCCGTCTCCCACCCGAGGGTGCCCACAAAGCAGCTGAAATAGCGTTGGCTGTTCCCGGATTTTCGAGCGCGTTCCGGATGACGAATGGTGTCAACCGCAGCGAGCTTGAAACAGATCTTGCTGGAATCACGTTGCCTACGCCTATCGGTATGGCAGCCGGATTCGATAAAGACTGCAAAATACTCGGTTCGATACTGAAACTGGGATTCGGTTTCGTTACCGGTGGCACAGTTACAATCGCGTCACGTCCCGGAAACCCAAAACCTCGAATGATCAGATTGCCCGACATGAAGGCGGTGATGAATTCGATGGGGTTTCCTGGTCAGGGTTTGGAACCAGCCCTCAGGCGGCTGGGGAAAGCTCAGAAATACAAAGACCGCGTATTGATCAGTATCGCCGGTACGATCGAAGACGAAATATTCGAGTGTCTTCGACGCACACAAACTCACGTCGCCGGAATAGAGCTCAACATCAGCAGCCCGAATACCACCGGGCTGCGCATCTTCCACGAGCCTGCACGCCTAAGAGGGTTGATCGAAGGACTTGTCGCCGAGAAGCGGGTTCCTCTCTTCGTGAAGATTCCACCTTGGCCTCGTGACGAAGAAAATCGTAGAGAGATACACAAGCTGGCGGAAACTGCGGTCGATGCCGGCGTGGACGGACTTGTAGTCGCAAACACTCACCCGGTCGAAAGTAGTCGACTGAAAGTTGGACGGGGTGGATTGAGCGGCGCTCCTCTGTTCGAACATACCGAGTTAATGATCGCAGACGTTCAGGCCCTCGTTCGGGGTCATACATCGATCATCGCCTGCGGAGGAGTAACGACCGCCGAGCATGCCTGGCAGCTACTGGCAAAGGGAGCATCAGCGGTTCAGCTGTACACCTCGTTCATATACGAAGGCCCTGGGCTACCAGCGCGAATCAACAAACGCCTTGCAAAGTTGATGTGCGCAGCCGGAATAGATAACGTCTCTGATATCACCGGAGATCCACCGACTCTCTAGGCAGTTCTGTGTATCGCTATCAACCCTGAGACGCCAGCAGAGCCTCTGCTTCAGCTCGTGTCGCCATCGCCTCTTGTGCACCATTCTTCCCCACACAGAGTGCGCCTGACGCCATCCCGAGGCGTGCTGCGTCCAGCAAACCCAGTCCCGAGGCGATACCGACGCCAAATCCACCATTAAACGCATCGCCAGCCGCCACAGTCGCCACCACTTTCACGCTAAACGGATCGAGAAGTTCGGATATTCCATCTGATTCAACCCACGCACCCTGATCGCCAAGAGTTACGACCACGGTCTCAATGCCGAAATTCCGGATTTTGACGGCGGCAGTCTTAGCCGAAGTAGCATCGATGACATCAATATTTGCCATTGACGATGCCTCACCCTGATTCGGCGTGAGGACAGTCACGGAATCGTAGAAACCATCGGGAACGTCTCGAACAGGAGCAGGATCGAGGACGACCATTACTCCGTCCTTGGCTGCAGCGTCGATCGCAGCTTTTGTTGCAGAAAGAGGAATCTCTTGCTGGCAGAGCAAAACTCCTGCTCCCGACAGGGCGTTTCGAACATCGTCTGATTGTTGTGAATCGCACAACCCGTTCGCCCCGTAAACCGGATTCACATGGTTTTCGCCATCGGGCAGTATGAAGATCACAGCGATCCCAGATGCAATATTTTCGGTACAACACAGCAACGATGTGTCGATACCTTCGTTCCGCATGAACTGGGCCATCTCCTCTCCAAAACCGTCATCGCCGATCCGGCCAACCATCTTCACTGAACCGGGGCTTTGCGCCAATCGCGCCGCTGCAACGGCCTGATTACCACCTTTGCCGCCCGGCGTCGTGTAGAAGCGAGTTCCTTCTGCCGTTTCCCCCGGTCCAGCAAGTCGAGGAGTATCGACGATCAAATCCATGTTGAGTCCGCCGAGAACGATCACATCTTTCAAATTGTTTACCCCTTTATTCGTTCGGGTGCCTGACGATAAGTGAAATTGAGTCGAAGGATCCGAGATCAGTCGTTTGGTGTTCCGAATTTACCAGCATCTGCCAGTTCGTTCAGAAATTTCACAAGTCCCGAGTTTTCAGGCATCGTAATTACCCGATCTGCCGAGGCGATAGCATCGACGTGGCCTTCTTCGACTGCGACGCCCAATCCGGCCCATTCGATCATCGATTGGTCGCCCTTGCCGTCTCCAACCGCAATCACGCTCTTGCGGTCGATTCCCAACGACCCAGCCAGATGTTCGACAGCATGATCCTTCCCTGCCCCGATAGCCTCAACTTCGCAGAACATCGATAAAGAATGGGTCACCAATGCGGTCCCGTTCATTTGACCTTGCAGCTTTACGACCAACGGCTCGACAACTGCCGGATCACCCACCCCAACAATCGCAGTTGGCTGTCGATCGGCCATGTCCATCAACGAATCAGTGTCGCGGATGCTAACGCCCATTCGCTGACTGTATCCATCGGTCCATTCGGAACGTTTTTCGACCCAGACATCGTCTCCAAGAAACATCATGACTTCAGGGACAGTAGAAGTAAGTCCACTGATTGCCCGCGCCGTGACCGCTTCGTTGAGTCGAACATGACGAACAGCCGAATTCGCTTCCTGGTCAAAGGTCATGGCCCCCTGAAAGCAAATGATCGGACCAGTAGCGCCCGCCTGCTCAGCGATTCGTCGAGCAGGTGTGAGCATTCGACCCGTTGAAACCGATACCACGGCACCTAGCGACTGTACCCGAGCAATAGCGTCGACAAGCTCGGGCGTAACAATTCGATCTTCACCGATCATCGTTCCGTCGATATCAAGTGCCACAAGAGAGTAAATTGAATCGATATCACTCACGAAATCCAGCATTCCTCCCATTAATCCCGAGCACAAAAAGCATGAAAAACAAACTTAACCCACGGTTCGTAATACTGCTGATATTCCTAATCATGTTTTTATACGTAATATCACTCGTTTTCACGAGCGATTCCGGAACTTGATAGTCGAGCAGCGACCGAGCTGCGAAGAAACGCTGGCCAGGCGGCAAGGGTGATTATCGTCAACGTTAGCCCGACTGCCGATATCGCGGTGACTGCATTGCTCGCACCCCACCAGACTGCGAGCCCGCCGACAATCAAAGCACCTAGCGGGCCGGTGCCGATCGTCGCAGCGAGCACACCTAGTACCCTTCCACGAATTTCCACTGGAGTCGATGTAATTACGATGATGCTCTGCATCGTTGCGAAGCCCGACATCGAGAAGCCACCGATCATCAGGATCGGTAGTGCCATCCAGAATGACGGTACGAGTGAGAATAGAAGGATGGCCGTCAGGAACAACACCGATCCAACTGCGTAAATTCTCGTATAACCACCAGGGCGTGCTCTCAACGCTATGACGAGTGAACTTGTGGTTGCTCCCAATCCTTCAGACGCAAGCAAGATCCCAATCAAGAGCGGACCGATTTTCAGTGATTCAGCGCCAATGACCGGAACCATGTGTTGATACGGAAACCCGAAGATGTTCATTACGATCGTTATCAGCAGCGTAACAACGATAATTCGATCAGCTCTGACGTGTTTCAATCCCTCGGCCAGATTCCCAAAATAACCGAGACCATCGCTCGATCTTGGCGTAGGAGCTACATATGGCATTGAAAACGCTAGGAGGGAGCCAACACCGAACAGGATGGCGCCCGTCACGTAAGCGGTTTCCACACCTGAGGTCGCGAGAAATGCACCAGCACTGAGCGGTCCAATCACACGGGAAAAATTGCTGCTTGCCATGTCGATACCGATCGCCGTAGATATTCCTTCGGGACCGACGGCATCGCCGATCATTGCCCGTCTGACAGGAAAATCGGTGGCCCACATCACTCCTGCCAGAGTAGCTCCAACGCAGATGTGCCACAGTTCGATACGCTCGCTGATCACCAATACAGCCATGACGACGTAGACACCTGAGAGGGTCGCGAGAGTCGAGCCCATTAGCAGCTTTCTGTTCACGCGGTCGGATATCAAACCAATCGTTGGACCAAGTACCAGCATCGGAATCATGCGTAGGAACCCGACCATGGCTACCCAGAAAGGCGACTCCGTAAGTTCGAACACGAAAATTCCGAGCGCAACGGTTTCCATCCAGCGCATCGTCGTCGACGTGATTCCAATACCCCATAAACGCCGATACGAAGGGTTGGTTACCACTGACAGAAATCGCTGGCCAGTGCGACCTGTTTTAAAACTGCTGGACGAGGTCAACTAGCAGTCGCACCTGCTGTGGTCCGGAAGCTGTTCATCGCCTGAGAATCATCATTCTGAAGTTCGTCTTTCTCGCCGGAAGATGAGTCCCAGATTCCGACACCTGATTCACGTGCCTGACGTTCCATCTCGAGAAGGTAGTCGGAATACAAAATATTCGGATGATCGGTCGTTAGCGTTCCCAGCCCGTTGAGAAGTAAGGCAGCATTGATCATGACGGTGTCGAAGAAAACGTAGCGCATCAGTCGTCCCTGCTCGTCTCCATCTTGCTGGTCTGCTTCAAGAAGGACTTCTTTACCTTCGATCCAGCTCTGGGTCACCTCCTGGGTAAAGTCGTGGAACGGATCACCAAATGGCGGTAGTTCGACTCCGATCAACCGGACCGTTTGTTCGCCGTCACCCCAGTCGACCACGATTGTGCGTCCGTCAATCACACGCAGAACATCAGCCGAAACTCTCTCCGGTGGTGCCGGTTGTGATGAACGGGATCCACCAAAAAGCGGTCCGAGCAGACCGATGGACAGCGATCCTAGGATGACAAGTGAAACAACCGTAATCATCAGTTTCCTGATCAGACTACCGAGTCCGCGGCTGGCTTGCTCCGACTCATAGCCGTCCCTCGAACGATCGATATCGCTTTGCGATGGACCATAGACCTTATTTACGAGATCGTCCTCGTGCTCGAGTGATGGATCGTTTTCGGGATATTCGGGTGGGGGTTGCATGGGTAGTGGAACCGACTTATTCGGAAGCGTCGCCAAACAAGCCTAGCTGTGCACCACCGAGTTGTGTGTCATCAATCGACACTTCGGTCACCAGAGTTGAGTCGTCGTTTTTGTACGAATTCACCCTAGTCGAAACTGGATGTGCCTTCAAAAGATCGTTCGACGCCGGTATCAACACCTGTTGCAGGCTTTTCGCCTCGGTCGTTGCTGGATCGAGCCATAGCGCGACCGTTTCCTCATCAAGTATCGCCGGCATTCGATGGTGAATTGACGACATGAAATCATTGGCAGCGGTCGTAACTATGGCGCAAGAATTGACCGTCTCAGCGTGTTCGTTGATCCACGAGTCGTAGACGACCGCAAAGTGCATATTCTCACCCTCTTTTGGAGTGATGTACATCGGTTGCTTCGAACCGTCGGTCTTCTTCCACTCGAAGAAGCCATTTGCGGGAACGATTCCTCGGCTGCGTTTGAACGGACCGCGCCACATACCGGAACTGGCGAGTCGATCAGCCCGAGCGTTGAACGCGTTCCGAGGCAACTCCCCAGCATTCGCCCAACAGGGAATCAGTCCCCATCGCATCGGTTTCGCGACCGGACGACCACCTTCGTTGACAATCGTTATTACGTCTTGCGTCGGGCGAATGTTGAAACGCGAGCCAAGATCTGGTCGACGAGCTATCAGATCAGCGATTCCAACGCGCTCGATCCCACTACCCATCAACTGATAGCGAACCCCGCCGACATAGACATAAACAAAAGCACCGCACATGTGATCATTTTACGCGTTTGACGCGTATTCGGACTCGATTACGAACTGAACAGATCGTCTCTCCACGAGAAGTACGGCTCCCAGCCAATGACATCCTTGACGTTCTGGGTCGAAAGCGGAGCCTCAAATCCCTCGAATTCCTTCTTGAGCGGGACATCAGGATAAACCGTTTTGATCGCTTCCATCGTCGGAATATTCAGCATCGTGTCCTTGGCGTTCAGGAAGAATCGATGGTGACCGTTCCAGTTCTCGTTCACGACTGATTGGACACAGGCACGTGCGGCGTCTCTGATGTGGAGATAAGTCCAGAAACCCTGGCAGCGCGTCCACGGATCGGTGATCGGATTCGCCTGCAGGTGAGTGAAGTAGGCATCGTCCCACATGCCATTGAATCGCATACTGGCAATCGCCATCCACGGTGACCGTCGGGAGAAAGCTTCACCAATCTCCTCGCCAAGCCATTTTGCGATCGAATAGGGATCCTCAGCTCGCGTGTAAACGTTCTGATCCATCGGGAAGTATTCTGGCGGCTTGACTTCTTTCGGTGCCCAGCGTGCCGCAGTTCCCATCGCACCGACCGCGTTGTACGAAGATCCCAACGCAACCCGTTTCACCTTGAGTTGTTCGGCAGCTCGACATACGTTCCACATCGACATCGTGTTGGTTTTGACGACATCCTCTTCAACATAATTGCCAGCACTGGGTCGGGAAGCCAGCGAAATCACCGCGTCGCAGCCGTCCATCGCAGAAATTACTTGCCCGTAATCTGATATCTCAACTTCAAAGAACTTTGGAATGCTCGGCCAGTTCTCTCGTATTTCCACTGCAGCTTCGGCACTGGCCAATCGACCCGATGTTCCGCTGTGTCCGAGATTGCTGGTGATGCGGAACTTATCGGCATTGACCACCTCGTAACCAAGTTTATAAAGCTCGTCGATCACATAATGCCCCACTATTCCCGATCCGCCCGTTACCAGTACTTTCATCTTTGAATTTCCTAATTTCCAGAACTTGATCTGGTCTGAACGCGAATCGAGCCCGCTTTCACGAGCTCGACCCAATAAACAGTTTGCTTCGCCCTCTAAGAAGCAGAGGTGTAATAACGATCGTTATATCCGACTAAACAGACATCGTGCGACCGGTCTTCTTTCGACCGTATGCTGCCCATTCCTCGGTAGCACCCATCATCTTGACCCCAACGACATCGATCGAATAATCGACCCGTTCTTCCATGGTCATGTTCTCATCAGCCCAACTTGCATAGAAACCAATGCCCTTGCGAGTGAGCGCCGCGTTGATCTTGTCTCGGGCAGCATTCATATCGTCCGGATACGGCGGGTCATGTGCGTCCGGGTGACCGAGTGACATACCCATGTCGCCTGGTCCCCATTCGGCGAACGCAATACCGGGAACTTCGACGATTTCGTCGACGTTCTCGAGGCAGTATTTATCCTCGATCTTGAGACCCAGAATCAATTCACCATCCGGGTTCAACGGCCACGGGTCGGCGACCCTGGCATACTCCGCTGGTTCGAGTCCCCATATTTCGTTCGCGGGTCGCTGTCCTCCAGCACCTCGCAGTCCCTCACCAATCGTGTCTTGGTGAAGTTCCTGGAACGGATATCGAGTGATCTGCACA
>CAJXEJ010000016.1 GCA_913052475.1 uncultured Dehalococcoidia bacterium | reverse complement strand
AGCGTGTGTGGGTGCAAGCTCACCGCAGGTTCGAATCCTGTCCTCTCCGCCATTTTCACTACTGCCCCGGGCGTTCGGCTATAGAGATCGCGCGAACCAGTTCCTGAAGGCCCATTCTATGCTTTTTGTCATTCTGAACATGCCTTAAGTCACCCGAATAAGTCACTATTCGCCGCATGAATGACTTGAAGTACTGGGTTGCGTTCCGCCAGGTATACGAACTCGGACCCGCAACGTTCGCAAAACTCGAGGCACGTTATGGCGATATGGAAACCGCCTGGCGAGCACCATTGTCAGATCTCGTAGCAGCAGATGTACTTTGAAAGGTCGCAGGCGAAACCTAGCGATTCCGCGACGGGAACGAACCCGACGAAATCCTTGGGAAATTGAACCCCTTGGCATCACTCCACTCCACCTGCGTCACACCGACTACCCAGGACAACTCGCTGAAACTCTCGCGGCGTAATCGCGTGATTAGCGGGCTGCGCCATGGAGTTCTCGTTGCCGAGGCAGCGTTCAACAGTGGTGCCATGCTCACCATCAACTGGGCACTCGAACAGGATCGCGACGTAATTGCAGTGCCCGGAAGTTCGTTGAATGAGAAGAGCAAGGCACTAACTGGTTGATCCAACAGGGAGCAAAGCTGACGACTCATACCGACGATATTCTCGAAGAACTGAACATTGAATCTCGATCCGCCAAATCCCAAGATAAGCCTTTAAATCCTCAAGATTCGGTCGATAAACGCACTGAGCTTGGCAAAACGCGCTTGACAACCTCGCGCGTGAAGACAATGTATTAAGTATCGAACGTCGTGTTGTCGATCTTCTTGAAAGTTCAAAGGAGCCGATGCACGTCGACGACGTCACCCGAGCACTGGCGAGGCAGCCGCCGCCGTTAGCTCCGTTCTTGTGATGCTGGAATTGCGGGGAACTGCCCGGCAAGTCGGTTCGATGCAATTCATTGCGGATAGAGAACGCCTGGTGGTATCAATATGAGTGCTGGGCTTGAGGTATTAGACACTTGGCGAAAACGTCAAAGCGCGATCTGGTTATCGTCGAATCACCGGCGAAGGCACGAACTGTTGGACGATTCCTGGGCGACAAATATGTCGTCAAGGCTTCAATGGGACACGTACGCGATCTCCCGAAAAACTCTCTCGGTGTTGATGTCGAGAATCTGACATTCGAGCCGGACTATGTAAACGTACGCGGCCGAGCCACCCTGATCGGCGAGATTAAAAAGGCCGCTAAACAGGCCGACTCGGTGTACCTCGCAACTGACCCGGATCGAGAAGGCGAAGCCATTTCCTGGCACTTGGTAGAAGCTGCAGATCTCGGTAAAGCGAAGAATCTCAAACGAGTCGTGTTCCACGAAATCACGAATTCGGCTGTTGAAGAAGCGTTCACTCACCCCCGTGATATCGATATGGAGCTGGTCAATGCCCAACAGGCGCGCCGTCTGTTGGACCGAATCGTGGGCTACAAACTCAGCCCTGTCCTCTGGAAAAAAGTCCGAAGCGGTCTCTCAGCAGGTCGAGTCCAGTCCGTCGCCCTCAGGATCATCGTCGATCGAGAACGAGAAATCGAAGCATTCAAACCGGAAGAATTCTGGGTAATCACTGTCGATCTCGAAACTGAATCTGGCACACGAAAATACACATTCAACGCCAACCTGATCGCGGTTCCCGACCAAAAAGGTAAGCCCGTCGTCGACAACGAAACGACGGCGATGACGATCAAATCTGATCTCAACTCCGCTGCCTACGCCGTGTCGAAAGTCACTCGAAAAGAAGCCAAGCAGCGTCCACGTCCGCCATTTACCACTAGCACGCTCCAGCAGCAGGCTGCCCGTTCATTCCGCTACAGCGCGCAGCGGACTATGCGTATCGCTCAGGACCTCTACGAAGGTATCGAACTGGGAAGCGCAGACCCTGTCGGACTCATCACCTACATGCGTACCGACTCGGTGAACCTCTCTCAGAATGCACTCGACGAAGCACAGTCGTTCATCAAGTCGACCTACGGCGATGAATACTCAACCGGACCCAAGCGCTACAAGACGCGAAGCAAGTCGGCTCAGGAAGCTCACGAAGCTGTCAGGCCAACTTCTGCTTCGAACACACCCGAGCGTGTGGCTCCGTTCCTTTCGAGCGAACAGCTCCGCTTGTACACGGCTATCTGGAAGCGAACAATCGCCAGCCAAATGGCCGACGCAATTGTCGATAACACAGGTGTCAACATCATCGCCACAGCACCGAACGGATCTGAATACACCGTTCGTGCGACCGGTTCGGTCATCAAGTTCGATGGCTTCCGCAAGCTCTACATCGAAACCAAAGATGAAGATGCCAAAGATGAAGACAGCAAACAGCTACCTGCGATGAACAAAGGTGACGACCTCGAGAAGCAGACCGTGAACGCCGATCAGCAGTTCACTCAGCCGCCTCCCCGCTATACAGAAGCCAATCTAATTCGATTTTTGGAAGAACAGGGAATCGGCCGCCCTAGCACGTACGCATCGATTGTCGGCACAATCGAACGAAGACAGTATGTCGACCGTGAAAAATCACGGTTTAAGCCAACTCCACTCGGTTCTGCCGTTTCTGATCTGCTCACCGAGCATTTCTCAAACATCATGGACATGGGGTTCACCGCTGGTATGGAGTCGAAACTCGACTCGGTAGCCGCAGGTGAGCAGGACTGGGTCGAGATGCTGAAAGAATTCTTCGGGCCGTTCGATAAGGCGGTCGGAGAAACAATCGAAAAGGCTGAACGGGTCGATCGAAAGAAACTCGTCCAGAAAAGCGATGAAAAATGCGAAGGCGGAGATGATCTCGTCATTCGTAGCGGACGCTACGGCAAGTTCCTGGCGTGCGGAAGATTCCCAGAATGCCGTGTTTCCATCTCAACCCGACCTAGCGAGCGAGCTACCGGTGAAGTCAAAGAGAACTGGGAGATCGCCTGGAAAACTGCGATGGAAAAGTGCGCAATCGTGCACCCAGAAGCAGCGGCGGCGGCAGCAGCCGAAGCTGAAGCAAAACGCGGTTTACGCCGCAAATCTGCCAAAAAGAAGTCCGCAGCTAAAAAGTCCAAGACAAAAGTATAACCTTCACCTGTTCTGGCGAATTCGAAACGAAAGCAGTTCGGGACAGGTGGTTCTGAAATGACCACCACTAGACTGCCTTCGCCAGCGATGGAAGACGCACTGCGTCAAGCGAATATTGCTGAGGCTCCTCGACTGATCCGTGAGTTCGCTGCGCACATCACCGTTGTGCGCCAACTCGCCGACCATACTGTTCGGAACTACATAAACGATCTCGTTCCCTTGATCGAATATCTTGACGAACAAAACGTTTCCACTTTCGGCGATGTAGATCGTCTGTTCCTGAGGGGATACCTTGCCTGGTTGATCACACACGGTTATAGCCGCAACAGTGTATCGCGCAAACTCTCAGCCCTGAAATCGTTCTTCAGATTCTTGAGCCGCTCGGGTGTGGTGGAACTCGACCAGAGCGATCTGGTGACCGGTCCAAAAAAAGAACAAAAACTTCCTGTAATTGCCTCTAGCTTCGAAATAGATCATCTTTTAGACGAGCCCGATACCGCAACCGACGCTGGCATCAGAGATCGTGCCTTACTTGAGCTTTTGTACGGCGCGGGGCTTCGAGTGTCCGAGGCAAACGCAATGGACCTCGCAGATGTCAGCGTGGAATCAAAAGAAGTCCGTGTCATCGGCAAAGGCGCAAAACCCAGAGTGGTACTTTTCGGTGAACAAGGTGCGAGATGGCTGGACAATTACCTGACCGACGTCCGTGGCAAATTTGTCAGCCGTCGATCGGATTCTGCTGTTTGGATGAACCAGTCAGGCGGCCGACTCTCAACGCGATCAATCCAACGAACCGTCAAGAAATATGCCGAGGCAGCCGGACTCGATCCCGAGTTCCACACGCACTCACTACGCCACAGTTTCGCAACCCATCTACTCGACGGTGGTGCCGATCTGCGGGTAGTTCAAGATCTACTCGGTCACAGCAGCCCGGCAACAACCCAGATCTACACCCACGTTTCAACCGAACAGGCACGTAAGGTCTATCTGGGTGCTCATCCAAGAGCTAACAAATCGCGCAGGCAAAATAAGCAGAAATCTGAAAGCTCCACGTAGTAGGCTTAGTACAAGAGCGATTTTGGGAATACGTCGCAATCGCTTCGATCCCTGAAGACAGCCCGATAATCGGGAGAGTAATTTGCCAGCAACGATTCTTGTAATAAACGGACCGAACCTGAACAATCTCGGGAAGCGAGATGCGTCTCTTTACGGCACGAAAACGCTGGCCGATATTCAGGACGACATCTCGGCACAAGCGTCTGAGCTTGGAGTTGAAGTGACATTCTTCCAATCGAACCATGAAGGCTCGATTGTCGATTTCATTCAGGAATCCTCTACCGGAGCCCATGGGATCATCATCAATGCCGGAGCCCTTACGCAGGTCGGCTACTCGATTTTGGATGCGCTTCTCGATGCTGGATTACCTTTCATCGAAGTCCATATCTCGAATATTCACGCTAGGGAACGGTTCCGACAGCGTTCCGTTTTCGCCTCGAATGCGATTGGTCAGATGGCAGGATTCGGTCCATCCGGATACATTTACGCCCTCGACCATCTTTCTTCGGTCATCAACGGCTAATCAGCACGGAGACTTTTCGCATTGAGCGATTTCCGATTTCCTTCGCGTGTCCAAAAACTTCGTGAACGTCTGGCAAAGGACGAACTTGACGCGATATTAGTAAGCAACGGCGAAAACCGACGATACATCTCGGGATTCGTCAGCAGCGCCGGGTATCTCCTTGTAACACAGAACGATGCAGTCATCTGCACCGACTTCCGCTACACCGAACAAGCCACACAGCAAGCACCCGGTTGGCGAGTCGACCGGATCGCTGGCAAGTCCGATTGGCTTGCGAATCTGGTCATGGAATTCGAAATCAAGACTCTCGGATTCGAAGCCGATGACATGACCGTCGGTACTCTTGAGCGATTCAAAAAAGTACTTGCCGAAAACGACTCGAGTTCCGAACTAAAACCAACTTCTGGCATCGGTGTCGATCTCCGTGCCTACAAAGATGCTGGAGAGCTAGAACTACTCCAACGCGCCATCGATATCGGCGACCAGGCGTTCGAGGATACAGCATCACAACTTGAAGTCGGGATGACCGAAAAAGAAACCGCATGGATATTCGAGAAAGCGGTTCGTGAACGCGGTGCTGAATCGATATCGTTTGAAACTATCGTCGCTATCGGCCCGAACGCCGCCCGTCCGCACCATGCCACCAGCGATAGTAAGCTCGTGGAAGGGCAGACGATCGTCCTCGACTGTGGCGCTCGATATCAGGGTTACTGCTCCGACCTTACACGCACCATCGTACTCGGTGAAGCCGACGCCGAAGTGAAACGCGTCTACGACATCGTCCTTGCCGCTCAACTCGCTGCCATCGACATGGTAAAGCCTGGTATGACCGGTGAAGAATGCGATGCAATTGCCCGAAAAATCATCACCGAGGCGGGACATGAAAACGACTTCGGCCACAGCCTGGGTCACGGTCTTGGTCTTGAAGTCCATGAAAATCCCGGGGTCGGTCCCAACTCGAAAGGCAAGCTCGAAAACGGCATGCCATTCACTATCGAACCCGGCATCTACATCCCCGGATGGGGCGGCGTTCGTATCGAAGATGTCGTGGTTCTTGAGAACGGCGAAGCTCGCGTCATGAGTCACGCAGCTAAAATGAAGTTCTAACCCGTGCTTTCCCGTATATTTGATAGCCAACTCGAACTAGCTGACCGCTAGCACCAAAGGAACTTCAAGACCGCGATGACAATCTCTTCAAGTGAAATTCGTCGAAATATGACAATCATTCTGGACGATGATGTCTATCAGATCCTCGACTGGCAGCACCGCCAAGCACCAAAGGCTCCACCGACTCTCACCTTGAAAGTCCGTCAGTTAAAAACTGGAAATGTCTACGAACGAAAGCTCCAGGGCAACCAGAAACTCACCATGGCTGAAGTCGGCTCACCAACCGTGCAGTACCTCTACCCGGACGGTGATATGCACAACTTCATGGACACCGAGACTTTCGAGCAATTTGCGATCACTGAAGAAGTGCTGGGCAACGCGCTGAAGTACATCGCCGAGGGCGACACGATCGAAGTGATGATGTACGAAGGTGTACCACTCTCGGTTGAAGTGGCACCCTCGGTCACTCTCGAGATTGGTCAAACCGAAGTTGGTCTTCGAGGTGACACTCAGAGCGGCGCAACGAAACCAGCGACCACGACGACCGGTCTCGTGTTGCAAGTTCCGCTGTTCATATCAACAGGCGACCGAATCGTGGTCAACTCCACAACCGGTGAATACACCGGCCGCGCCGATTAGCCTTCCGGCGAAAGCGTTCGGATTCTCTTCGCGAAAGAGAGGATTTAGGTGAGAGAACCGGCAAGCCGAGTCCAGCCCACAACTCTCCCTCATCCGGACCTTCTCTCGCTGGGAGAAGGAGTTCGATCCACCCGATTTCTCCGACGCCCGCGCTGGTAGCTGCCGAACCATTGTGGAAGAATGCCCTAATGACCGGTAACTACGATTCAGGCCAAGAGCAATCAGACCAACAAACTGCGTACACCGTAAGTGCTGTCGCCGATTACCTGAAAACCAGTCTGGAGTCAGATCCACGACTCGCCGATCTCACGGTAATCGGCGAAGTGTCCGGCTATCGCAACCCCTCATCCGGGCACCACTATTTCGCGCTTCGCGACGAGCAGTCGGTGATTCGTTGCGTACTTTTCCGGTCTGGTCGAGGTGGGCGGTTTCTCACCGATGGTACGCAGGTCATCTGTCATGGCCGTATTTCGATCTACACAGCACGGGGCGATCTACAGTTCTACGTCGACCACGTAGAACCGGATGGTGTTGGTGCGCTTCAACAGGCATACGAAGAGATGCGAAAACGCCTCGAAGCCGAAGGGCTTTTCGAGCAAGACCGAAAACGCCCACTACCCGAGTTGCCATCACGAATCGCCGTTATTACCTCTCCCACCGGAGCAGTAATTCAGGACATACTGAACGTTCTAACCCGGCGGTATCCGCTCGCAGAAATTGTCCTGATTCCGACATCGGTACAGGGCGAGAAAGCAGCGCCAGAAATAGTCAAGGCATTCCAGGCTCTGAACGCTCTCGATAACATCGATGTCGCTATAGTCGCCCGCGGCGGTGGATCGCTCGAAGACCTTTGGGCATTCAACGAGGAAATCGTAGCCCGAGCGATCTTCTCTTCAAATATCCCGATCATCAGCGCTATTGGACACGAAACGGACACGACGATCGCTGATTGGGTTGCCGATCGTCGAGTACCAACCCCTTCCGCTGCGGCGGAAATTATCGCTCCAGACGCTCGTGATCTTGCGGAATATGTGGCTGGATATGCGGCTCGTATCGACGAGATCATCGGAAGAAGTGTGCGCGATAGCCGTTCACAGTTCGAAATGGCAATCGACCGCATGAACCTTCGAGTCCCCGACACCGCCCAGCCACGACAGCGGATCGACGACCTGCTGACGCGCGCCCGCCTCGCTGGGCAACGACTTGTTGAATCCTCGAAACAGCGATTGGCGACGGTCGAGGCGTCGCTAAACGCTCTCGGTCCAGCGAAAATCCTTGGTCGCGGGTACACGATCACACGGCTTGCCGATGGTAACGCCGCCAATAGCGCTGGTCAGTTTGCAGCAGGCGACAAGTTAGGCGTGATGTTCGCTGATGGCACGGTCGAAACGACAGTCGACGAAGTCGACAATAAATCCATCGTCGTCGATTCATAACTTATCAAGACAACAGCTACAATCAATCCCGCAAATCCAAACACGGAACTGATATGACCGAATCGCCAGAAAATCAGGATTCAAAACCTACCGCAAAATCATTTGAGAATGCATTCTCTGAACTAGAAGATGTCGTGCGCAAACTCGAAGCCGGTAGTCTATCGCTAGATGAAGCCACCAGCCTGTTTGAATCGGGCATGAAACTGGCGACCAAGTGCAACGAAATTCTCTCCACCTCGGAGCTAAAGATCACTCGCCTCCAGGCCAACTTCGCCGAGCAGATGAACCTCGTTCCAGACCTCGATGAAAACGATGACGAAGACGCCTAGCCTTTGACCGCGCAAGCAGCCTCAGACGATAATGCCCCACTGAAAATCGGATGGTTCTCAACCGGACGAGGTGAAGGCTCACTCGGTCTCTTGAAGTCAGCTCTCGACGCTATCGACTCCGGAGATCTCGCAGCAGAACTGGCGTTCGTTTTCGTCAACCGGGTCAAAGGCCAAACGAAACGCACCGACAGATTTCTTGAGCTTGTTGAATCCCGCAATATTCCGTTAGTCACTCTTTCTTCCATAGACTTTCGGCGATCACACGAAAACAAACCTTGGGCAAAACTCAGAGAAGACTTTGATCGTGCTGTAATCGAGCTGCTTGCCCCGCACAGCGCAGATATCGCAGTTCACGCGGGATACATGCTCATCGCACCGCTGCTCTGCTCTGAGTACCTCACGCTGAATCTCCATCCTGCCCTGCCCGGCGGAACGATTGGTATGTGGCAGCAGGCAGTCTGGAACGTCATTACCGAAGGACTCGACGAAACCGGCGCCATGATCCACGTATCGACGGAAGAAGTCGACGAAGGCCCTGCGCTGGCGATCACAAAATTTTCAGTTAGGGGCGAGGAATTCGATTCATACTGGAACGAAATTTCCGGGTTGGATCCCGCGACACTGAAAGCCGATCCCGGTGAGGAGCTGTCGCTGTTCAAGGCAATTCGTGAGGCGGGTTTGCTCCGAGAACGATCTCTCCTAATCGAAACTCTTAAAGCCGTCTCCGTTGGACGCATTGATCCGAGCGGATCGGGAGACGTGCTTGACCTCACACCTGAGGTCGAGAATACGGTTGCGAACTAGCAGTTCGCCTCTCTCTTGTGGCCTCAGCCAACCCTGCCACCGCGGTGAGCTAAATCTGACGCGGCGTCGGCTCAGTTTCACAATTCAGAATCATCGCGAACACTATCATTAACAAGAACACGACAATCGATATGGCACCTTACTTGGGCACCTGTTCCCAGAAATATCAGCTGCCGCCGGATGGCTGCTCTGGGCCGCGAATCGGCAACTCCGAGGGCTGGCGACTCGGAATAGAAGTGGGATTCTCTCCGCTACCTCCAAACATCATTTACTCCCCCATAGAAGATATCGTGACGAGCTATTCAGTGACTACGTTATAGCGTTCAGAACTTGTTGCGCTATTGATCTACTCTCCGACTGAACGTGATTCCACGATGTCACCACCTCGGATGTTCGAGTGTCGTTCAATCCCGAACCGCTAAACATAAAAACCCCAGTGTAGTGTCGAGCCTTTTCGTAATCTCTATGTCGATACTTGCTACTCAAGCAGCAGCCGTGTGTTTGCCTTCAGGAAGATCGCCATCCATGCGATTGCCATCTTCATCGAGAAGTTGTGGCCACGCATTTTCAGTAACGGTTCCCTCGCTGATGATGCATTTCGCAACGCCTTCCATGGAAGGCAGCTCGTACATCACATCGACAAGAAGTTCTTCAACGATCGTTCGCAATCCACGTGCACCGGCTTTGCGGTCACGTGACATTCGAGCCGTCGCATCCAGCGCATCCTTAGAGAATTCGAGCTCAACACCGTCCATCTTGAACAGCGCCTCGTACTGACGAATCAGCGCATTTTTCGGCTCGGTAAGAACCCGAATGAGCTCGTCGTGGTCGAGGTCGGAGAGACCCACCACCAGCGGAACTCGACCAATAAATTCTGGAATGAATCCGAAGTGGAGAAGATCACCGGGCTCGACTGCTGTGAAATCTGCGCCGTCATCCTCTTGAGTCTTGCTATGAGAGTTGAAACCAATCGATGTAGCATCCTTGGTCTCGCGACCCTGAATGATCTCACCGAGACCATCGAACGCACCACCGAGGATGAACATAATGTTCGAGGTATCGATCTGCAGGAATTCCTGATGCGGATGCTTACGGCCACCCTGCGGTGGAACGTTCACAACTGCACCTTCAAGGATCTTTAGAAGTGCCTGTTGCACACCCTCACCCGATACGTCACGAGTAATCGAGGGGTTGGCAGACTTTCGAGCGATCTTGTCGATCTCGTCGATGTAGATAATGCCTTGCTCAGCTCGAGCAATATCAAATTCTGCGTCCTGAATCAGGCGCAACAAAATGTTCTCAACGTCTTCACCGACATAACCTGCCTCAGTGAGCGAGGTAGCGTCGGTAATCGCGAACGGAACATCGAGAATTCGAGTAAGGGTTTGAGCGAGGTGAGTTTTGCCGCAACCGGTCGGCCCCACCAGCATTACGTTGGTCTTCTGAAGCTCCACATCGGGATCTTCCGTACCAAACCAGATGCGCTTGTAGTGATTGTACACACCGACCGAGATAACCCGCTTGGCGCGCTCTTGTCCAATGACGTACTCGTTGAGCAGTTCGAACATGTCACGCGGCGTAGTCGGCTTGGTGTGTGGCTTAACAATGGGCAGATCATCGGCAATGATCTGCTGACACCTACCAACACATTCGTTGCAGATGAAAATTTTCGAGGGTCCTGCGATCAGCCGTCGAACGCTTTCCTGAGGCTTTCCGCAAAACGAACACGAATAGGCATCTCCGGTAGTTGTACCGTCGTCGCCACCACCGTTTGTTTGATCAGTCGTCATGTGTTGAGTGCCTAACTTCTACGATATTACCGCTAATCTGAATGAACGAAAAGGCTCTATTCAGTCTTCATAGACTCGGGGTTAAGTACTTCGTCGATAAGCCCGTACTCAGCCGCCTGTTCTGCATTCAACCAGAAATCTCGGTCAGAGTCTCGTGCGATGCGCTCATAGGATTGGCCCGTATGGTCCGCGATGATTTGACGCAAACGGTCCTGAATTCGTAGTGTCTCACGAGCATGAATCTCGATATCCGATGCCTGGCCCTGAGTTCCACTCAACGGTTGATGCATGTGAATTGTTGAATTCGGCATCGAGAACCGCTTACCTGCGGTACCGGCTGTCAGCAACACCGTACCCATGCTGGCGCAAAGACCGACTGAGAATGTTGCGACGTCACATGGCACGAATTGCATCGTGTCGTAAATAGCCATACCGGAGTACACCTCACCACCGGGTGAGTTGATGTACAGGTTGATGTCTTTCTCAGGATCTTCCCGAGCCAAGAACAGCAGCTGCGCAACAATCAGGTTCGCAACCTGCGCGTTGATCGGTGTTCCAAGAAATACGATTCGCTCTTTTAAGAGCAGGGAATAGATGTCGTATGCCCGCTCGCCACGCGCACCCATCTCTATAACCATCGGAACGATGCTCTCGGGAAGATTCAGTAGGGGACTGTCCTTGCCTTGGGCTGCAGTACCGGATCCGAAATCGTTTGGTGTAATTAGTCCTGATGTCATATAGGTTGCCCCCAGAGGGTTATTTGTCGCCCTTAGCGGCTTTGCTCGAGCTTTTCGCTTTTGCAGAGCTGGCCGGTTTCTTTTTCGCAGCTGGCTTGGCTTTCGCCTTGGCAGCAGGTTTTTTCTTGGTTGCTTTGGATTTCTTCGCCGAGGCTTTAGCAGCCTTGGGGTGGTGAGTAATTTCGATTACCTGGTCTATCGCCGTTCGTCGTCGCAGAATTCGCTGCACTGCATCACGCGCTTCATCGGTATCAAGATTTTCGTTTGCGTACTGAGGTGTCTCTTGCATCAGAGCGATTTCAGCAGCGACTTCTTCGTCACTTACCGACGCTCCGCTATCTTCAGCCAGAGTATCGATCACCAGCATGCGCTTGTGTCGAAGCTCCGCAGAATCCTTTGCCTCATCAACTATCTCTCCGGTCGATTTTCCAATGCCTTGCATGTACTGCTGAAAATCGATGTTGTACTGAGCCAATTGCCGCTGCTGATCTTCAAGCACGTGTTCAGCTTCGTGCTCAATAATCATCGGAGAAACTTCAAATTCGGCCTCTTCAACAAGTGCCTCTACAATCTTTTCTTCTAACAATCTACGCAAACCATCTTGGGCTTGCGCTTCGAGATTATCGCTAATCCGAGTCCGTAATTCCGCAACGGTCTTGAAATCTTCGCCTAGTGAAGCCGCCAGTGCGTTCGTCACTTTTGGCAGTTCTTTCTTCTTCACTTCCGCAACGTCAACGGAGAAATTCGCGGTTTTTCCAGCAAATTCTTCGTTCGGATAATCGGCTGGAATTTCAATATCGAATTCCTTAGAGCCCCCCTCTTTCAAGCCCTTCAACTGCTCAGCAAATCCAGGAACAGGATTCATGCTTCCAACTTCGGCGAGGAACTCGCCACCATCGACATTGGCAAATTCCTTGCCTTCGACCAAACCTTTCGAAGTGATCGTGAGCATATCGCCCAACTTGGCTGCACGCGGTACCGGCTCCCAGGTCGCCTGAGATTCCTGAATTTGCGTCAGCTGTTCTTCGATCTGCTCTTCGGTCACCTCCTCAAGTTGATCGTCGAACTTAAGCTTCTTGTAGTCGCCAAGTGTGGCTACGGAGGGGAGTGCGATAGTGGCGTCGATCTTCACAATCGGATCGCGCTCGACGACCTTTACTCGGGGAGGTGTGTGAGTCGATTCAATGTCCGACTCCTCAACTGCCACACCAACGGCCTCGGGCACGAGTGTTTCCATCGCTTCTTCAAGCAGATAGTCACGACCGACAAACCGCTCAACGATATTCCGAGGGGCTTTGCCTTTACGGAATCCGGGGATGTTTACACGCGCCGCAACTTTCTTGTGCGCTCGCTGGAGATGCTTCTCCACGCGATCTTCTTCTACTTCAATGTGCAGAATAGCCTGACGATCTTCTCCATCGTCGCGAGTAACTTTCAACGCGTTCTCCGAAACAACCAGTTAGTCAGCCAGTAAGGCGTGAGCGCCTGCACAGAGGTTCCGTATCAGGATCACGACAAGGAGCGCCTTTGGACGCTCCTTGATTGACTTGAATTGTAACTCAGGGTCACGTTTTCTGGCCCCTGAAATTTGAGAACGTCTACACGTTCGCGTGGTACTACGATTTCGGCATTACCACCCGAATGTGCAAATCCTCAAGTTGCTGATCCTCAATTGGCGATGGTGCCTCGAACAATGGATCGACTGCCGACTGTGTCTTCGGGAATGCAATCACTTCTCGTATGGCATCTTCGCCAGCGAGAATCGCTACCAGTCGATCAAGACCAAGCCCCATGCCTCCGTGCGGTGGCGCACCGTATGTAAACGCCGTGAGCAACTGGCCAAACCGGTCGCTAATCTGATCTTCGGTGTAGCCGATGATGTTGAACAGCCGCGTTTGGAGGTCTTTGTCGTGGATTCGAATACTCCCCGAACCCATCTCCGAGCCATTGCAAACAAGATCCCACAAGAATCCAATCACCTTTCCGGGATTAGTTTCCAGATAGTCCATGTGCTCCGCTTTAGGTGATGAGAACACGTGGTGAGCTGGTTCGTATTTCTTGAGTTCTTCGTCCCATTCAAACAACGGAAAATCGTAAACCCAGGCGAATGCAATCTGCTTCGGGTCAGCCATTTCCAACCGCTTCGCCATCTCATTTCGCAGGTTCGAAAGTACCGTGTTCACAAGCTTCTCGGTTCCGGCAACTATCAGCATCAGGTCGCCCGGCTCTGCACCCATCTCTGTCGCAATCTTCTTCACAACATCGACCGACAAGAATTTCTTGAGCGGTGATCTGATGTGATCGTTTTCCAGTGCGTCGATCGAAGCTGCGCTCTCGTCGAGCGCTATGAAAACCAGTCCCTGCGCACCACTCGACTTCGCGAATTCAGTCAAATTGTCCGTCTGCCGACGTCCGTAGTCCCCGCAACCGGGAACACTAAATCCACGGATCGACCCTCCCGATGAGGCCATTGCTTGGAACACTTGGGCATCCGATGTCGCGGCCGTTTCGGTGATAGTCGTGAGCTCCATTCCAAACCGAAGGTCGGGCTTGTCAGTTCCAAATCGCTCCATAGATTCAGCGTAGGTCAGTCGTGGGAACGGAGCGGATATCTCGGTATCTGGAGACGTCTCTTTAACGATGCGTGTATACAACTCTTCGACAATCGTCATCACATCGTCCTGATGAACAAACGACATCTCGAAGTCGAGCTGTGTATGCTCAGGCTGGCGGTCGGTGCGAAGGTCTTCGTCACGAAAGCAACGCGCGATCTGAAAGTAACGCTCTACTCCCGAAACCATCAGCAACTGTTTCAGTTGCTGAGGCGATTGCGGCAAGGCGTAGAAATTGCCAGGATGCACCCGACTCGGCACGACATAGTCACGCGCCCCTTCGGGTGTGGACTTAATCAGGATCGGGGTTTCAATCTGCGTGAATCCTTTGTCAGTCAGGTAGTCCCACATGATGTGAATGACCTCGTGACGAAGCTTGAGAATTTCCTGCATCCGCGGCCGTCGTAAGTCCATAAATCGGTACTTCAGACGGGTGTTGGCATCAACCTCAACCTCGTCCGACACCTCAAACGGTGGCGTAACCGACCGGTTGAGAATCACAAGATCAGTAGCCGACAACTCAACCATCCCGGTAGGAAGGTCGGGATTTTCAGCTCCGGGAAGTCGGGTAACCACTTTGCCGGTAACCTGCACAACCCATTCCGATCGCAAGCTACCGGCGAGGTCGTGCGCCTTCTCCGAATATTTGGGATTGAATACAACCTGTAGTAGACCACTTCGGTCTCGCAGGTCGATAAATATCAGGTTGCCGTGGTCTCGTCGTCTATGGACCCACCCTGCAACGGTGATTTGCGAGCCAGCCGCCGATTCCCGTGGCTCTCCGCAGTTCGTGTCCTTGTACACCGTAGTTTTCCTGTTCGTTCAAATAATGAATGTGGCGGCCCAAAGATATTGAAACCCGGGGCCATAGATAGAAGCGGGTTTACCGCCTCCTATCGGCAAGTCGCCACAAACCACCAGTCAACGCAGCGGCAGCCATCAGCTTCAAAATGTCACCAGGAAGAAACGGGTAGAGGGCGGCCGAGAACAGCTTGCCTTCAGCCGGCCAGGAAAAATCGAATACGCTCAACCAGATTAGAGCGGGAACGTAGATCAACAACGATCCAATCAACATCGGCCACAGGCTGCGGCCCCGATTCCAACCTCGCTGAGAAAGATAGCCAACTCCCCCCACAGCAAGAATGAATCCGAGCAGGTAGCCACCGGTCACCCCATGGATCACGTAATCCCAACCTTCGCCACCGTTAGCAAATACGGGAAGACCAGCCAGCCCACCGAAGTAGTATCCGATCGCCGATACAAGACCCAATCGCCAGCCCAAAATACCCCCGAGCATCAATACCCCAAAGCCTTGAAGTGTGATCGGTACCGGATTGTCGGGAAGGAAGAAGCGAGCCTGCGCCAGAAGTGACACGAGTATGATCCCCAACACGACCGCACTACTCTTATGCCAGGCAGTCGCCGACGGTACGAGTCGATCAAAAAGGGATAGTTCCGCAGGGCCCAGAAGGGTGAACGGCTCGGTCCGCCGGGTTGTAACAGCTGATTGCTGCATCGCTTACTCCATTAGGTAGGTCTCGCACTACATCAAAAACATTAGCGCAATTGGCTCGTATCAGACTACCCGTCAATCCTTCTCAAGACGGCGGGAGAAGCTGATTATATTTCGCATTCCCCTTAAGCGTGTTAACTAAAACGAGATGCCTTTTTCATTGGACGCCTCGTTTTAGCTAACACGCTATCCGGATCAGATTCTCTAGGCAGGAATTCCGAACTCACGCTTCATGACCTGAAGATTCACGAAGGTTTCTGTTCGGCGCACGCCATCGATAGCACCAACTTCGTCACGCAAGAACCGCCCAAGCGATTCAGCATTGGCCAGTGTTGTCCAGGCAAACACATCGTAAGTACCGGTTGTAACGGCGACCCAGCGAGTGTGCTCAAGGTTAGCCATTTTCGTTGCGACCCCATCAACCTTGTCTGGGTCAACCTGAACACCGATGAGAGCCTCTGAGTTGTATCCCAACTTCCGTGGGTCGGGAAGTGCAATTATGTTGATGATCCGTTGGCTGATTAGTCGCTTCAAGCGTCGACGAACCGTACCTTCACTGACACCAACGTCACGAGCAATTCGAGCGTTCGAAGCTCGCCCATTACGCTCCAAAATGTTGATTATTTTTCGATCGAGTTCGTCCATTCGAGTTTTTCCAATTTTCCTAACAAGATTCTTAGGTTTACACTGAACATGTGAGTGTTCGATTAGAGCATTTTCCAGAAAGACCTGTATTAGTTTCGTTTCGTGACGCAAGAGCCTAATTGATTAACGGTTAGCGCATTACCATCACGAACATAAATGATACCGGCGGAATCTGCGTATCAGGGACGATTGGCTGTGTGCTTTACGTGAATTTTCGGCAATATTTCCCTATATTCGAAATCTGTACTTTTTGTATAAATTGCGCGTAAAGTAGTAAATGCAACTCAAATTCACCTTTCGTAAGGCAATCTGGAGTACCAAATGGTCAGTTCTACGACCGTTATAGAGTTCACCGAGGCAGCAACAAACAAGTTGCTAGAAGTTCTCAAGGAACAGGATGCTGAAGGTCAGTACCTTCGTGTCGCTGTTGCAACAGCCGATCACGGTGGCATCGAATATGTATTCGGGCTGGAAGAAACCCCTTCCGAATCCGATACAGTAGTCGAAGGCGTCGTCAAAGCACTTGTCGATGACGAGAGCGCCCCCATGCTTGAGGGTTCGAGCATTGACTATGTCGAAGGATTCGAACGCTCAGGTTTCGTAATCTCCAACCCCAACTTCGCATCTGGCTGTGGCTGTGGCGGCGGTGGTTGCGGTGGCGGTGGCGGTGGCGGTGGCTGCGGCGGCGGCGGCGGCGGTTGCGCCTGTGGCGGACACTAATCCGTTACTCGTGAGTTAGTTAGATAGATAACAAATGGCTGGCATTTCCCGCTCAAAAGCGGTGGTGTCAGCCTATTTACGCCAGATAGCGGGAACGTGTAATCTGCCGTAGATTTGCCATAGAGTCGGTCAGCCAACAGAAGTGCTGGTCGCAACATCTCAGGAGCTTCATCGGATGACCTACATCATCGCCAAGGAATGTGTCGACGTAATGGATGGTGCGTGCGTAGACGTATGTCCAGTTGATTGTATCTATTCAAAGCCTGGTGACAACCAGCTTTTCATCAGCCCGGATGAATGTATCGACTGCGCAGCTTGCGAACCGGTTTGCCCAGTAAACGCTATCTTCCCTGAAGATCAAGTCCCCGCAGATCAGCAAGAGTTCATCAATCTGAATTACGAATACGATTACGACTCCTCGGAGCCAGGCGCAAACGCCTCGTAAGTAACCTCGAACAAAAAAAGCCCCGGCAAATTTGCCGGGGCTTTTTTTATCCCATAGCGTCCAATTCTTCCGCAATCGCTGCCTTCACTCCTATCCCGATGATTCCGAACGTAATCATCGGGATTGCCTTTGCGATCGTCGGATACGCCCTCCGGTGAAATACTGACGAGGCACAGAATCGAAGAAAAGCCCGATCCACCGGATCACGACAAGATCATCGACTTCGGATCACCCGGCGATGACGATCAAGATTCCTAGAACGGGCAGCCATTCCCCTTCCTCGTTCACTCCAGAATGTTAAAACAAACGGGCGGTTACTAATGTGCAACCGCCCGTTTACATTTCGGTTTTCGATGTGATTGAAAAGCCTAGACTGCGCACTCACCCTCGCCACGTTCCAGCTTGTAGACCACGGTCTTACCCCAGTCCATGTAGGTCTGGATATTGTCCCGATCGAGCGGGCCAAGCTCAGCTTTCAACTTGCCAAACTCTTCTTCGAACTTGGCAACGCCGAATCGCTCAATGAAGTCAGCAAACTCTTCGCCGTCATTGCGCTCGGAAAGGTAGGTATCGAGAACCGATTTCAGCGCCTCAGGGGCACGCTTAGCAGGAATTCGAGCCTTCACACGCTCACCAATCTTGGTGCCTGCTTCTTCATTCGAGCGGCCACCGAGGAACAATTCGTAGGCCGGTACCTGCCCACCGGGGCCTTTAACAACCGCACCGTGAAATCCGATGCTGGCGATGTGATGTTGACCACAGGAGTTGGGGCAACCGCTCGCCTTGATGTGCATTTTCTCGACCAGAGGATCGAGATCCCCCATCTCATCGAGTGCCTCTCCAAGAGCCTGATTCAGGCCCATCGAAGAAGTAATACCCAGCTTGCAGGAATCAGTACCCGGGCAGGTCACAACGTCGCGAATCGTCTCGCGACCCGCTTCACTGAGACCGATAGCTCCAAGTGCCTTGTAAATGTCGAATAGTGACTCGGTGCGAACCCATCGGAAGACAATGTTCTGTTGTTGATCGAATCGAGCGCGACCGCCAGCAAAATTGCGGGCGATGTCGGCAAGTGACGGCCACTGGTTGGCGTAGATGTCCCCACGCTCGACTCGGACGTAAACCACGTTGAAACCGTCTTGTTTCTGCGCTTCGACGTTCGTTCGCTTCCAATTGTCGTAAACGGCGTCATCAGTCGGCTCGGGAGTGGCGTCGGTCGGTACCACAGGAGCATCGATCGATTCGTCATCGACATACATCAACGAATCGAGGTCGATTACTTTGTTCGCCCAATCACCCTTCAGTTCTTCATCGACCATATCCCGGAACTTCTCGATGCCGAGCCGAGCGATGGTGAACTTGATTCGAGCCTTTGCAATGCTCTTCCGCTCTTCATCCTGGCGGTTGAAAATACGAAGTATAGCCTCACAGTTCTTGATCAAATATTCGACAGGAACAAACTCTTTCAACGTCTCCGCCATCATTGCATCGGTGGCTAGTCCACCACCGACAACGATCTTGAAGCCACGCTTGCCGTCCTGAATTCGAGCGACCATGCCAACATCGTGCATCAGCACCATCGCCTCATCCTTTTCTGAACCAGAGAAAGCGACTTTCGATTTTCGGGGCATGTTCTGGGTGGTGGGGTGTCGTAGGAAATAACGTGCGTACGCACCTGCGTAAGGCGTCACGTCGAAAACTTCGTCTTTCGACACACCCGCCGACGGAGCAGCGACCACGTTTCGTACAACGTTTCCGCAAGCTTCTCGTGATGACATTCCGGCGTCACCGATAGTGCGTAACAAATCGGTCGACTCACCAAGCGGAACATGGTGGTACTGAATGTTTTCTCGAGTGGTGATGTGACCTTTTTTAAGGGGAGCGAACTTTTCCGCGACTTCACCCAGCACATCCAATTGATGCGCCGTAACGCCCCCAAATGGAAGCTTTACACGAACCATCTGGCGGTCGGGTTGACGCTGACCGTAGACGCCCTGTCGAAGTCGGAATCGCAGGAATTCGATTTCATCTTTCGCACCAGACTGGAACAGCTTTACCTGGTCCTCAAAGTTGGCGATCTCAGGACCGTCAATCTTCAGTACGTGAGCGTTGTCTGGATTCGGAATCCAGTCTTTCGTATCAACTCTTCCAGTGGTCACCGTTCGGTCCTCTTTCAAATAAATCGTCAAAGTTGAAGTTGGTTTGCACGATCAAAAAACCCCGCCACATCGTCGGGAGGCAGGGTCACAAATTCAATCCACGCGCTACTAAAGCTCGGCCCCGCTTAGCGACCAGTACAACAGCAACCATGAATTGTATACACGTTCATCATATGCAAAAAATTTTAGCACTCATCGCGTCAATATTGGCGCGAATCAAAATGACAAACTCCTTTCCAGATATCTTGCGTACATCCTCGAACGAGGTCAACATACACACGGTTTTCAACTACAGCACAAGATTCTTAGGAGTAATTCGACTTGGCAAACGACAGAAAACTAGACGGAGTTCATTTCATGTTGCCAACGCCGTTCGACACCAATGGCGAGGTCGACACAGCTTCATTTACGCGGCTTGTTGAAGTGGCCCGAAACGCTCACTGCACCGGAGTCGTAACGTTGGGCGTAATGGGTGAAGCCCATCGCCTCACCGACGCAGAACGGGCGCCAGTGATCGACGCTGTAGTTGCAGCAGCCGGAGATGACCTGACGGTCACAGTCGGTACCAGTGCCGAAAGTGGACGAGCACTGGCGTCGCGAGTCCGAGACGCCCAATCTGCTGGTGCTACCGCCGTAATGGTCGCTCCCGCGAAAATGGCAAAGCCCAACCCGATTTCAACGTGTGCCTACTATGCTGCGGCACAGGAAGCGACCGAGATTACGATCGTCGTGCAGGATCTGCCCGAACAGACGGGTGTTCATCTCGATCCTGCATTCATCGGCAAGCTCCACGAAGAGTTACCTGATGCAAAATACCTGAAACTCGAAGATCCACCGACACCCCAGAAGATAACGAGAGTTGTTGAAGCCACTGGCGGTAGCATGGGAATATTTGGTGGTCTCGGCGGTGCCTTCCTGTTCGAAGAACTTCGTCGAGGTGCGATTGGAACCATGACCGGCTTTGCCTACCCTGAAGTTCTGGTTGCAGTTCACAAGTACATCGCAAGGGGCGATGTTGAACGAGCACGAAGTATCTTCTACAAGTGGATTCCGCTGATTCGCTACGAAAACTCAGTCGGTATCAGCCTCGCCATTCGTAAAGAGATAATGAAACGTCGCGGATTCACAACCACAGCCGACGTCCGGCCACCAAGCCCACCGATCGACGATTCGACAAGAGCGGAACTCGACGATCTCATGAACTCTCTCGATCTGAACGTTTCCGATCTGTAACGGGCAACACCAGACAACCAATACCACTTAGCCTGCCGGCGACACAACCTAAGAATATCTCTAAACTTAACTCTGCATGGCAGACCAAACGGAAAAACCTGTAACTAGCGATCACCACTTCTGCGCCCATTGCGGCACAGAGAACGATAAAGGTGGATATGCCTGCACGCGTTGCGGCGAGCGTTTGGTTGAAGTTGTGGCCGAAAGCGTCTTGCCCGGTGGATTAAATTCGTGCTCACGCTGCGGTGGAGCGAACTACGCTCAGGCCGGTTACTGCTGGGGCTGTGGATTGGAGATGAAAGAGTCGATCCGGATAACTCCCACACCTGCCCCGGAGCTAGAAATTCCGTCGGCCGCAGCACCGCGCACATATCGCCCTGACTTGAACCCGGTTTCGACGTCGGTAAACAAACCCGCTACTGACCAGCCTGCTGATCCATCGGATCTCCGCGGCTCGGCAGATTCCAGCACAAACACAGATCCCGAACTTACGATCTCCCAGCAAAATCCTTTCGGTTCAGCCGATTCTCCAGAAGAAAACACCTCGGGAACGCGAAGCGGTGAAGTCCCGGCAGAAGTTAAAAAGTGGAACTGGGCCGCGTTCCTTATGCCACACGTTTGGGGTTTGTTCTCGGGAGTTCCGTACGCAGCGGTGCTGTTCGGGGCCGGATTTCTACCGCTACCCGCCCAAATCATTGTCATGATTAGTGCAAGTCTTTATCTCGGCGCACGAGGGAATGAACTCGCGTGGAAAGGCAAGAAGTGGCGTTCGGTTGAACACTTCAATGCGTTCCAAAAGCGGTGGACATCCTGGGTAGTAATCACGAGCGCGGTCGGCGTAATCCTGCTGCTCTACTACATGGCGAACGGTGGAGCCTAGTCGTCGCTTTCGATCGTTGGATCAGGACTCTCAGTTCTGGAATAACCTAGACGTGAAACCCAACCCCAGCGGTCAGCGTGGAGCTCGACCAATTCAGAAAACCGCTCCTGATAGTCATCACTCTGAATCGGGGGCGTAGTCATTATCACCGCGTTCTCTCCGCTGTCTGAGTAGTAACGACGACGAAAACCAACTTCCTGAAATCCATACTTTCGATATAGCTTGATCGCTGGTTCGTTGGATTCACGAACCTCCAGCGTAACCACTCGCGAGTCGTTCTCGACCGACTGTTCAATTGCGCTGATCAGCAACTGCTCACCGATGCCTTTACGGCGATCAATCTCGCGCAGACCAATAATCACGACGTGCGCTTCATCCAGCACAAACCACAATCCAACAAACCCTGCGATGTAGTCAGGAGGTAACTTCGGTCGGATCACGTAGTCCAGCAAATATCGATAAACGTTTCGTTTCACCTTTGCCGAGAAACTATCGTCTTCCTTCTCCGATTGCGTGGCGATAGCAAACCGGGGTCCGAGTTCATGTTCGCCCGGTTGCCAATCCCTAACGGCGGCAAGGTACAGACCATTCTGTCGAGTGAGATCACGTTCGATGTGGGTGACCGGTGTCATACCGGGGAACGCCTCTCGATCAATGCTCTCGAGCATCATTGAATCGCCGAGTGATGCACGGCGCACTGAAAACTCATTCCTGCTTTCGCTCTTCGATTCTTGTGAAGAACTCTTGGCTTGAGTATTCGAACTGAGATTGCCTGCATCAAGATCTGCGAACGCATCGGCAAGTATGTCGTTAGGATCGGAAAGGGTCATCGCTAGTAATTCTAGACAGGTTCACTGGCTATGAGGATAGCCCGAATGAACGAGGGAGGCCGCAACAGTCTCACCGAGTTTAGCGCGATTCACGAATCCGTTCTTACACTCGCGGAAAATCGTTATGCAATTCATGCGCACGGCCGCCACGAGTGCGCGATGCTTACACGCTGTAGAAATGAACACGGAGGAATAGTCACGGCCACCAGCCAAGCCGCACCAATAGGAACAGCCGCCGGCACATCATCACGACCTGTCGAAGGATCGAGTTCTGTCGGAGTATTCATGCGTATCACCCGCATGGCGCTCAAGTATAGGTGGCGATTGTTCTTCGGCTTGACCGCGATTTTTCTTGCTTCTGGATTTCAGCTTGCGATCCCCATCCTCATCGGGAGCGCAGTCGACGCAGCGAGAAGCCTCGACAGTAACAACGTCGAGATCGCCAACGGAGTCGTGACCAGCGCGGTTGGCGAGGCCACCGATATTTTCGGCGAAGGTTCCGATCCCGCCAAGACTGCCCTCATCATCATTGCTGTTTTGCTTTTTATCGCCTCGGTGGGACGCGGTCTTTCGGCAATGATCCAGAACTACATGGGTGAATCGATCGGTCAGAACATCGGCTATGAATTGCGCATGTTGTACTACGAAAAGCTGCAACGACTGTCGTTCAGCTACCACGCCGGCGTCCACACTGGCGACCTAATTACCCGCGGAATCATCGATGTCGAAGGCGTCCGAATGTTCGTGCAGACGGCGTTGCTCCGTACTGTCTTCCTCGTCGTACTAATCGGCACCGGTATGTACCTGATGCTGGGTGAAGATTTGATCCTCGGATTAATAAGTCTCAGCTTTGTTCCATTTGTCGCATGGCGCGCCACTGCCGCTCGCCTGAAACTGCGATCCAACTGGTACCAGCTTCAAGAACGACTTTCGGCGCTAACGAAAGTGATGGATGAAAACCTCGGTGGTATACGGGTAGTACGTACGTTTGCTTCTCAAGACCACGAGATGAAAAAGTTCGATAAGGCATCCAATGAAACCCTCGCCCTCGCCAATGTTCAAGTAGGAATCCGGGCTTCAAACATCTCGCTGATGGGTGTCGCCTTCATGCTCGCTATGGCAGCCGTTCTATGGGTTGGCGGTCTAAAAGTAATCGATAGCGAAATGACGCCCGGCGAACTTACGCAGTTCCTAGCGTTCATGAGCATTCTCCTACAACCCGTCCGGCAAATCGGAATGATGATCAACGGTTACGCCCGCGGATCAGCCACGGGTGGACGACTCTTCTCTGTTCTCGATCTCGATCCCGAAATTCAAGACAAGCCCGGTGCAAAAGATCTCGAAATCACTGAAGGGACTCTCGAATTCCACAACGTCAGCTTCGGCTACGAGGGCGAACACACTCTTGAGGGTATTTCGTTCAAGGCGAAACCCGGTCATACTGTCGGACTTGTCGGTCCTCCCGGAAGCGGTAAGTCGACTATCGCGCACCTCGTCCCGAGGTTCTACGATCCTATCGAAGGCTACATCACAATCGATGGTCAGGACCTGCGTGACATCACACTCGACTCCCTGAGAAAAATCGTTGGTGTTGTTGAACAGGACACGTTCCTGTTCACCGCTTCGGTCGAACACAATGTCGCCTACGGCGACCCTTGGGCTCCTGACGACCGTATCGAACTGGCGTCGAAGTATGCCCAGCTCGGTGACTACATCGAACGGCTACCGGGTGGCTACGACACGATGGTTGGCGAGCGAGGTGTGTCGCTTTCAGGCGGACAACGCCAGCGACTTTCTATCGCTCGATCGATCATGCTCAAACCACAGCTAATCGTCTTTGACGACTCAACGGCAGCTATCGATGCGGCAACCGAACAGCGGATTCGTGCGGCACTGACCGACCTCACGAAAGATCGGGCAACAATCATCATCTCCCACCGTCTAAGTTCTCTCATGCACGCCGACGAAATTCTCTTCATCGAGCAGGGCAAAATCGTCGAGCGCGGTACACACGAAGAGCTCCTGACCCTCGGTGGTCACTACAACGACCTCTACGAGTTGCAGATCCGACCAACTGAAATTGAATCGAGCAGCGACGTGGGCGGGGGAGGCCTCTCGTAATGGCAACCAAAACCACTCACGAACGCAGCCACGAAATCCCGCCGAAAGCATCCATTCGACTCGGACCGACTCAGGACGAGGAAGTCTTTGGTGATGCCTTCAGCGGCCAAGTAGTTGGTCGTTTCATCAAATACGTTGCGCAATATAAAGTACTTTTGTGGGTTGCCATCACGGCCGTTCTCGTTTTCACCATTTCCTCAATCGCAATTCCGCTGATAGTCCGAAACGTGTATGACGACGCCCTGAAATTAGGATCCCCGGATCGCTCGAAACTGGCGACGATGGTGATCATTTTCCTCGTCGCTGTAGGCTTCAACTTTGCCGCCAACTATTTGCAAGAACTGATAGTTGGTAGGGTCGCCGAGCGAATCCTCATCGATATGCGAAGAGCGATGTATTCGCATATCCAGCGATTGTCACTTTCGTTCATGGATAAGACCGAAATCGGCAAATTGATGGCACGGCTCCAGGGCGATGTCGCGGCACTACAGGAATTCCTTCAGACTGCCGTTTTCGCGATTGGCGATCTGGTACTACTGGTCGGAATTATCGGTGCGATGGTGTGGATGGACTGGCGACTAGGACTGATGACGCTCGCCGTGGTACCGGCGCTATTTGTCATTCGAATAATCTGGCTTCCGTACGCACGCCGATCGTTCCTGCGTGCCCGCGTTACATCTTCGATTGTCAGTGGTGCTCTGGCCGAGAACATCAACGGAATCCGAGCGGTGCAAGGAATGTCGCGCGAATACGTGAACTACGACCTGTTCGACATTCGTGCATCCGACAACTTGAAGGCAGCAACCCGGGCCTCGAAATTCGGTGTAATGATGCTTCCCATCGTTGATACCCTCACCGGTGCGGCTATGGCGATCATCGTCATCATGGGCGGATTCTTCGTACTTGGTGGTTCGATCGAAATCGGTGTAATGGTTGCGTTCGTTCTGTTCGTGCAACGGTTCTTCGATCCGATTCGATCGCTGACGATGCACTACAACGTTCTGCAACGGGCCATGGCATCGGGAGAGCGAATTTTCGAAGTTATCGATGTCCCAGTCGATATTGTCGATAAGCCGAACGCGCTCGATCTTGATGAGATCGACGGCTCGATCAAGTTCGAAGATGTCACGTTTGGATACTTCCCAAATCAGCCGATTCTGAAAAATATTAACTTCGAGGTGAAGCCTGGCGAGACTGTCGCACTTGTTGGCCCAACAGGCTCGGGTAAAACTTCTACAACGGCTCTTGTTCACCGTTTCTACGACATCTGGGAGGGATCGGTGAAGGTCGGTGGGCACGACATTCGAGATGTGACTCAAGACTCGCTCGGAAAGCATGTATCGATGGTGCTTCAGGAACCATTCCTGTTCTCAGAGACCATCTTCGAAAACATCCGGTATGCCAAGGATGAAGCGACCCGAGAAGACGTAGTCGCCGCAGCACAGGCCGTCGGTGCTCACGAGTTCATCATGAAGCTACCCGATGGCTACGAAACCGAGCTTGAGCAGCGTGGTGGAAACCTTTCACTTGGGCAGCGTCAACTGATTTCTTTCGCTCGAGCCATCGTCGCCGACGCGAAGATTCTCGTGCTCGACGAAGCAACGGCAAGCATCGATTCATACACCGAGATGCTCATTCAGCAGGCGCTCCAGCGGTTGATGGAAGGGCGCACCGGTATGGTCATCGCTCACCGTCTGGCGACAATTCGCGGTGCCGATCGAATCATCGTTTTGCAAGACGGTGAAATCATCGAGCAAGGAAACCACGATGAACTGATGGCACTCGGCGGTCTCTACTCACGCCTGTACTCAATGAACTATGCCTCGTTCGACGACATTCCCGACGAACTTATCGCCCAGGCAACGAAAGCAACTGAAGGCACATCGACGTAGCCTCTGACGCTCGCATGATTCGATATCCCGACCGCAGAAAAGCGAAGTAGGGGATCTTCGGCGGGATCGGGTGATGCGCACGTAGCGGCAACACCCCGGCTCTCCCTAAAGCAGCGTACCCTGACCCGTCGGACCATCAAGTCTTGGCGGCAATCCAACGTGCTCAAAACCCTCAGAGGTAGTTCGACGACCCTGCGGCGTCCGCACAATAAAGCCAATCTTAAGCAAGAACGGTTCTACAACATCTTCCAACGTCTGCTGATCCTCATTAATCGTTGCCGCCAACGCCTGAATACCCGCAGGTCCGCCCTGATAATTTTTCGAAAGAGCGGTCAGATACAACCGGTCGAGACGATCGAGCCCAAGCGCGTCAACTCCCTCGATTTCGAGAGCCTCCGAAGCCACCGAACTATCAATCGGTCCCGCGTCTCGTACCTCGGCGAAATCTCGTACCCGTCGCAATAAACGGTTTGAAATTCGCGGCGTTCCACGTGAGCGGCGAGCGATTTCAGCAGCGCCTGTTTTGTCAATATCAACTTCTAGAATTCCAGCCGACCTCGTGACAACCTGGGCAAGTTCCTCTATGGAGTAAAAGTCGAGGTGATACGCCAGACCGAACCGCTCACGAAGCGGCGCGCTAAGCATCCCGGCTCGTGTTGTTGAACCAATCAAAGTAAACGGCTGCAGCGGCAAATTTATACTCTTGGCGAACGCACCTGAGCCAGTCATGAAATCAACCCGAAAATCTTCCATTGCTGAGTAGAGATACTCCTCGACAGCGTGCGATAGACGATGAATCTCGTCAATGAATAGAACATCGCCTACCTTGAGATTCGAGAGGAGCCCAACGACATCGGCGGGACGTTCAAGTGCGGGTCCAGAAGTATGAACAAGCTGTGAATCCAACTCCCTAGCAATGATGTGTGCAATAGTCGTCTTACCAAGCCCAGGAGGTCCGTGGAAGAGCGCGTGGTCGAGAGTGTCCCCACGCTTTTTCGCAGCGATTACGGCAATCGAAATACTGTCGACGACAGGCCGCTGCCCAACGTATTCCTGGAATCGACGGGGACGAAGGTCTTTAGCGACTGCTTCCACCACGACGTCTGGATCAGCGTCCAGTTCCTGTGCGCGTTCTCCGAGTGCCTGCTCTCCAGCAAGTTTCTCGGCATCATCGGCCGGGCTACTCGCCTGAACGATTCGCTCGCGTCCATTTTCGTCTGGCCCAGAAGCCACTCATCTACTCCGTTGTTCTACTCAAACTACGACATTACTCGACCAGCAGGAATCTAATCCTGAGCCGAAATCTGTGCCTTGAACACTTCTCGCATCAGGTCCTGCAAATCGTCCGCAACTTCTGGAGTCCGACGAATCGCCTCCTCGACCTTATCCTGTGCCTCGGTCGGGCGATAGCCGAGTGTGACCAACGCCTCGATCGCCTCGGAACGAGCATCAGCGACTGGTGGAGTCTGGCCTTGTTCCGAAATACCTGCGTCTTGCAGAAGTGCAGTCGCCGTCACTTTACCCCGTAGCGTCGCAACAATCTTCTGCGCCGCCCTACTGCCGATACCGGGTAAGCGCTGGAGTGAACCAAGATCCTCGGTTTCAATCGCCGAAGCAATTGTCGAAACCGGAAATACCAGTGCAGATGCCGCTTTTGCAGGTCCAATACCTTCGACCTGAATCAATTGCTCGAAAAACTGCTTCTCGCTCGGATGCCTAAATCCGACCAGCATTGGTTTCGGTTGACGTTCAGTTACGTGGTAGTAAATCTCAAGTTCTACGTCCGAGCCTTCTCGAATGCCATCGTTGGCGAGCGACTGATAAACGTAAGTAGGCAGGCTAACTTCGTAACCAACTCCGCCAGCAATAATTACGGCGCGTCCCGGTTCTCGTGTGAGACTTCGTATTGTTCCGGTGATGTAACTAATCATTGCTGTCTAAAATAACTGAATACTTGATTACTTGGCTGCTTCGATCGCCGCAACCGCCGAGCTGCCCGCCATCACAGCATGAGCAATTGCGATCGAGAACGCATCAGCAACGTGCTCATTCTTGGCAGCATCTGGAGTGCCCAGATGAGCAGCTATCGCTTGCTTCATCTGTTCTTTATCTGCCCTACCCGATCCCGTTACCAAGTTCTTCGCACGGGTTGGTTGATAGTTGAAAACAGGCAATTTCGCTTCTCCAGCCGCCAGAACCACAACTCCACGAGCATGCCCGAGAAGCAGAGCAGTTTTCGCGAACCTTGAGTGGAGATCTTCGATAGCGACAACCTCAGGTTTGAATTCCTTAATCACGTCGCGAATAACGGAATATATCGAATACAACCGTTGTTCCATAGGTTGATCAGATTTGGTCCTAACCACACCACCCTCGACAGCCTCTAGATCCCGATCAATCACGTCGATCAGACCGTAACCAGTGCTGGTGAGTCCGGGATCGATACCAAGTATTCGCAAGAAAATAATCCGATCACATTGCGCTGCCGCACCCATAATCTCAATATCTAACACGAGAATCGAGGCGCGAAACTCAGGCGAATTCAGCTACGAAGTCTAACGTTATCCCTACCCAATCTATAAGCGGAAGTGACGCTAGCGACCTGATCGAAATCATCCGGTCGGTGTATCTTTACGTTCCACCGCCTACGCCACGGCAAAAATCGGCATAGTCGCGCTCGAAAACTACGAACAGACAGTCATCTAGAGGCACTCAAACATGCAGCCGTTCTACGACGAAAAGCAAACGATGTTGGCAACAACGGTCCGACAATTCGCTGTCGAAAATCTGGCTCCCCGAGCCGATGAAGTCGATGAAAGGGCCGAATTTCCTATCAACCAGTTCAGTGGACTCGCCGAACTGGGCCTTACTGGTATGACAATTCCCGAAAATTTCGGCGGTTCTGGTGGTGGGTACAAAGATTTCATGGTGGTGCTCGAAGAAGTCGGAGCCGCCTGCGGATCGACCAGCACGGTACTGATCACTCATGTCTCGCTCGGATCGCAAACGATCCATCACGGCGGATCCAACGAGCAACGTCTACGCTGGCTACCATCGCTCGCAACTGGAGAAAAAATCGCAGCGTTCGCCCTCACTGAACCCGGGACGGGATCTGATGCGCTTGCTCTGGAGACATCACTCACCCGAGACGGTGACGAGTACATCCTGAATGGCTCCAAGCTTTTCTGCACCAATGGCGCGGTTGCCGACGTATTCTCCGTTTTCACCAATCATGACAAGTCAGCCGGTCATAGAGGTGTCACCGCCGTCGTGGTCGAAAAAGGTACGCCCGGTTTCACGATCAATCCCCAGCACGGCAAGATGGGTATGAAGGGTTGTGCGACCGCTGAACTCGTGTTCGATAACTGCCGTATTCCTGTTGACAATCGGCTCGGTGAAGAGGGCGAAGGTTACAAGCTGGCTCTCAAAATCCTTGACTCAAGCCGCATTATGATCGCCGCTCAATGCCTCGGTCTCGCCAAGGGAGCACTGGATGCTGCGGTGTCTTACTCGAAACAGCGAATTACGTTCGGCAAGCCGATCGCAACCCGGCAGGCAATTCAATTCATGATGGCCGACATGGCGGTCGAACTCGACGCCGCTCGCCTACTCACCTACCGCGCCGCCGCTCTCTACGACGAAGGTCTGCCACATGGAAAAGAGTCGGCGATAGCTAAACTTTATGCATCGGAAGCCGCCGGTCGTATTGCCAGTAAGGCACTCCAGATCCACGGTGGAGTCGGCTACTTCAAGCCATCAGCTGTCGAACGCATTTACCGCGATCAGCGAGTTACAGAAATCTACGAAGGTACTTCAGAAATACAGCGGTTGGTTATCTCTCGGGCACTAATTGGAGAGTTGTAAGAGAATCACTACGCCGTCCCTGAGATAGGAACCAAAGATGCCCGATCAGGATCACGTTTTTACCGGTTCCGTACCTGAAATCTACGATACGGGCCTTGTTCCGCTGATTTTCGAATCGTACGCCGACCTAAATCAGCCGATGCCCGATCGTGCTGGTGCAATACAGGATTCGGATGATCTGGCAACAAGCGGACGCCCTGAAACTTCCGTTTGCCGACAATGTGTCCGACGTTGTGGTGTGTAAGTTCGGCGCGATGTTCTTTCCTGATCGAATGGCCGGAGACTCCGAAATCCTGCGGGTGCTGAAATCATAGAGTAAGTTTCTGTTCAACACCTGATCACATCGCATACAACGAATTCGCCGACGCCGTAACGCCAAGCAGCGGGTGAAATATTCCACGACGATCCACCAATGTTCCTCGACCAAACACCTCACGGTTATCATGATGCGATCGGGATCGAAGCCCGGAACCCACATTTACTGGCTGCCGTTATCGACCGTACAACCAAGCGCATTTCCGAAAAATATGGAACCTCTCCACGGTGAACGCAACAATCCGAGGTCACGGTAGTAGCTTCACACTGACCAACATGAAATATCAAACACCATCAAACACGTTCGTCGAAGCGATCCCTATGCCTTGGGGGCTTCGAACAATCTTTTATCTGTCGGTGGTCGCGATGCTCACAGGGATCGTTCTTCCCTCAATTGTTCAAGATGACGACCTCACTGGATGGGCGATCTGGGTCTACTACCCGGCGATGATTTTTGGGACGATAACCATGGCTGTCGTGTCGTTCTGGTTCCGAAAGTTAATCGTGTGGGTTGATGACACCTATCTGGCGTTTGGCTACGGTAAGTTCCGCAAACGATTTACGTTCGATCAAATCGAATCGGTCGAATTAACACCGTATTCGTTCTACAAGTACGGAGGTGCCGGTATCCGTTACGCTCGGGATGGCCATAGAGCCTGGTCGATTCCGTTCCTGCACACCGGCGTCGAGGTGAAGCTCACCGAAGGCGGCAAAGATCGCACCTACTACATCAGCTCAAAGCGAGCAGAAGAGCTCGAACAGGCGGTCAAGAGCCGGTTAGCAAATAGCTAGACAATCTGAGACTCAGGCGTGAAACCAACACACTCCGGTCCGTACTCCGTCAACCGTTTCGCCGCGACTTGAACTGCCTCTGGGTTTGTATCTACTAGCACGAACTGTCGGTCGTTATTCGCAGCAGCAACACCAGTCGTTCCAGACCCTGCAAAAAAGTCCATTACAACCTCTCCAGAATTTGAATGGACCTTCACGATCCGCTCAAGGATCGCGAGAGGTTTCTGGGTTGGATATCCCGTTCGCTCCTTGCCGTTAGTTGGCACAATCGTCTGCCACCATACGTCGGTAGGTACCTTGCCGCGTTTCGCCTTCTCTTTACCGACAAGCGACGGTGCCATATACGAAATGCGATCAATAGCTTCGGCATTGAACGAGTAGTTATTCGGATCGGCCGCATACCAGAAGATTGTGTCGTGTTTTGCCGGCCATTTTCGCTTCGAACGCCCGCCGTAGTCATACGACCAGATGATCTCATTCATGAACGAATTTCGTCCAAATATCGCGTCGAGCAAAACTTTGCAGTAGTGAGATTCGCGCTGATCGACATGTAAAAACAGCGAGCCATTCGGTTTCAGAATTCTCCGGGCTTCCCTGAGCCGAAGACCGAGAAATCCCAAGTAATCGTCGAACGTATCGAGGTACGACTTGCTGTCACCACGTTCTGTGCGATAGCGATTGCCACCAAACCCGGTTCGATCACCTTCATCATCTCGAACAGTCCTGAGCGTTGTCATCGACTGCTTCCCGCCCGTGTTGAACGGAGGATCGATGTAGATCAGATTCACTGAGTCATCCGCAACCTTCGCAAGAAAGTCGAGATTGTCGGCAAGGGTTATCGAATTGGGTTTCATTCGGTCAGCGAAAACGATCGAGCAGTGGATTAGATAGCGGTCTATCGACAAATTTAACACTGCCCCATTGAAATCAAAAGAATGACCTGACCACCAAAAAGTATTCCAGCGTTAATGTTAGAAACTCTGGTTTTTGAGGGAGGGGGGCAGGTCAGGGTGGATTGAAACTGCAACCCACGTGATGAATCCCGATTCATCTTCAATGGAAAATTTCCAGCATTGATAATCATTGCCTCAGCAAAAAAACGATCATTCCACCGAAAAACATCCACACGGTAAGGTACTCGAAGAAGGTTGCATGTCGGTCAATGAATCCCAGCATAGTGCCAGAGTCTAACGAGCAAACAAGGGAGGTTATTTACGTAGTGAACGAACACCCGCCGTGCAGATATATGTCTCTTGTGTTCACTTGGAGTTTTTCAGAGCTATGCCCCGGTTTGATCAGCATTCCACAGCCATCACACTGTTTTATTGTTAGCAGCTTCCAAATAAACCAAATCGTCAAAAAGCCGACAATTTATAGAGATGCTGTGGAGCGACCAAAAATAGTACTAAGCCCGACGGAAGTTGCGATCTCAATTACGATTCCGACAATCCAAATTATTAGTCCAATACGGGCATTGTCTACGAACCAATTTGACTCCACCACCTTAAAGCAAACGGAACCCACCTACGTAAACGCTTGCTCACGTGGATAGTCGTTATTACAGTGCCTAGCTGTGTGTGCATCCTTATAGTGCGCATGCAGGGTTCTTTTCGGGTCCTTTCAGCGGGGATTTGGACAAAATCTAGATGATCTACAACGTTGCCGGGCTGCTTACCGGGAAACTCGGTGATATTCAGCAGCATGAAATTGAGAACGAAAGCCTGAAATCAAACGGGCGATCGCTAAGAAAGATCAATGGATCTGTCCGCCTCATGCGAACCGACCGAACTGTGCTCGTGAACGCCGATGTTGAAGCTACAACGCACGATTCGTGTAGCAGATGCCTTGAACCGGCAACTGCGAACGTAATCGTGAATATGGAAGAGGAGTTCTCTCCGACAAACGCCGATCTGGTAAGCGGCCCTAACAACCGCACTGCAGACGAAGATTATTATTACGATCCCGCGCTTGTCATTGATGAACAAAATTTCTTAGATCTCACCGAAGGCCTAGGCCAGGCTCTTCTCAGCGCTATCCCCATTGCACCAGTTTGCAAAGACGATTGCCTTGGAATTTGCCCCATTTGCACAGTAAATCGCAATATACTCCAGTGTTCGTGCGCCAAAAGTTCTGTAGATCCGCGTTGGGCGGGTCTTGTGGGACTACTGGAAAAAGGCGCAAAATCCGCAGAATGATCGGCGCGGGCCCCGACAGTACATAGATATGCCACCACTTCCAAAGAAAAAACATACCCGAGCACGCAAGGGAAACCGGAACGCCCACAACGCTATTAAGCTTCCGGCGTCTTCGGTTTGCCCATGTTCACGGCAGGAACGAATCCAACCGCACATTGCTTGCCCGGAGTGTGGAAACCACATGGGTCGCACGATGCCAGGCAACTGGCCTCAGGTGAACCTTCTCGAACAGGTAGAGCCAATCGCAGCAGCGGCAACTTCAACTGAAGAGTCAGAATCGTAAGTAAGAACTGCGCGAGCAGGAGAGTCGTTCAAACATGACCACCCAGACAGCTGAAAAGATCGCATTCCTTTTCCCGGGCCAGGGCTCACAGGCCGTTGGCATGGGAAAGGACATCTACCTGAACTCCATCGCAGCGCGCGAGGTGTTCGACGAGATTGACAACACACTGGGTCGCAAGCTTTCGACCATGATGTTCGAGGGCCCAGATGACGAACTGCGACAGACCGAAAACACCCAGCCCGCCATCATGGCAACTTCGGTTGCAACGTGGCGTGCGATGGAGGAAGCCACTGGCGTACTCCAAATTCCAAATGCAACAGCCGGTCATTCACTTGGTGAATATTCAGCATTGGCAGTCGCCGGGGTGCTCAGTATTTCCGACGCTGTAAAACTCGTTCTAGAGCGAGGTCGCCTTATGCAGGGTGCCTGCGAAGAACGACCCGGTGGCATGGCTGCCTTCATCGGTCTCGATGAAGTAACCGCCGAAGAGATATGCCGAGAGTCTGGCGCACAGATGTCGACTATCAACACCGAGCAGCAGATTATTCTCGCTGGCGACCACCACAGCCTCGCAATGGCAATCGATATCGCCAGCGCCCGAGGTGCCAAGAAGGCAATCCCGCTACAGGTTGGCGGTGCTTTCCACTCAGGCTTGATGAGCCCCGCTCAGAACGGTCTGAATGCAATGATCGATTCACTCACGTTCCACGATCCGCTGGTCCCACTGGTAGGTAACGTAACCGCCAAGTCACTCGGCACAACCGAGGAAGTCAAAGAAGAACTTCGCATGCAGTTGACTTCGTGTGTGCAGTGGAACAACACCGTCAAGTTCATGATGAACGACGGAATCCAGAACTTCTACGAAATCGGCCACGGCAGAATTCTCTCCGGAATGGTGAAACGAATCGACCGTGCTGCGACCGTCACCAACATTGGCGACTTCGCATCGGTGCTCGCATACGCAAGCGCTTCGTAGAAAAGTTCCCCTAGCTACTAATTCGTATAGCCCACCCTCAAGTTAAAAAAGCCTTCAGGGCTAACTAAACATGTCTGCAGCTAATACCAAATTCACCCCACAGGAACCCGACCGGCTAGACGAGCTAGTCGATGGCGAAGTCGTTGGCGAAAACGATCCGCCGATCCGTGGCGGTCGCACCGGTTCCCGTGCAGCCGTAGTGCAGGCGCTCTACGAATCCGATTCATCCGGACACCCCGCCGTCGCAGCCGTGAAGCGTCTTGCGGTTGAGCGCGAACTAGCCGACGACGACATTGATTTTGCAACCCGACTGGTGCAGGTGTGTGAAGAACAGCGAACCAAGCTAGATTCACGTATCGCAAAACTCGCGTCTCAGTACCCTTCCGACCAAATGCCACTCGTAGAACGCAACGTTTTACGCGTCGTAATGGCCGAGTTGGAGATGGACGACGCAGCCCCACAAAACGTTGTAGCGAACGAAGCGGTTGAGCTGGCACGATTATTCGGCTCCGACTCGTCGCCAAAATTCGTGAACGGAGTGCTCGGGGCTCTGCTAGCATAGGCTGCCGTTCGACCGTGTGTAACGGTTAACGTGATTTGAAAATAGTTTTTACAAGTTCGAGCGGGACGGCGGTTCCGCATGACCTCCGAGGGGTGAAGTAAATGGCCAGTGTGTTGGATCGAGTCTGCGCTATTGCGACCGACAAGCTCAGTGTTGATGCCTCAGAAGTTTCGGCGGAATCCTCTTTCACCGAAGACTTGAATGCCGACTCCCTCGACGTGGTCGAGTTGATCATGGCGATCGAAGAGGAATTTGGTTCAGATGACCAGCCTCTCGAAATCTCAGACGAAGATGCCGAAGGCATCAAGACCGTTCAGGATGCTGTGAAGTATCTGGCCGATCGCGGTATCACCGACTAATCGGTTCCGCTTCGTCCTCCAACGCTTTGGCATCTGAGTAAAAGACCGCATCCGTTCTCGCGAGCAAATCTGCATTCGAGAACGCTGCGATCTTTTCGCTGGAGCGAATTTACTCGATTCCGCCCCGCAGGGAAAGGGAACCGTGCAGCTCGTCGCCTAGGTTGGTGCTGTCTGGCTTCGCTCCGAACTTTTGACTTCGTCTGTTGTCCTGAACATCCTCAACTCACGCAGCGAAAGCACGGCAATCACGCCTCCGGCGACACAGGTCAGGCCGAAAACGATCTGGATCGACTGAGCTCCATAGACAGCCGAAAGCAACCCTCCTACCGCACCGCCCACAGCCATCATGGCCCGGTCCATCGATATGAACGCCAGCACACGCCCGCGCATGTCCGACGGTGCCGACTGCACCAACACCGACCGGCTAAGTGCAATAAACGACGTCTGGGATGCGCCAACGAACATCACTAGCGCCAACGGGAGGACGAGTCCGGCCGGTCTGGGAAGGTATGACGAAAGTGAGAATAGAGACAGGCTGGCGCCGATCGCAACCACAGTCGCTGGAAGCACCACCCCGAGTCTTGAAGGTCGTATCCGCGCAATAACCAGAGATGCAACGAGAGCACCACCGCCGGTCAGAGCTAGCATTACGCCCAGACCATCACGTCCGATCTCCAGAACCTTGACGGCAAACAACGGGGCGAACACCTGCATGAACGACATGCCGAAAGTGAAGTAGATCAGTGAGATAATTAAAACTCCGCGGATCGTGCGATTGTGAATTGAGAATTTAGCGCCTTCAACTAAGCCGGTCGTCATTCCTTTAAATCCAGCACTGCCAGCTCGTTCATTCGATTCGACATGAATCTGGTAAGTCGCCAACAGCCCTGTCACTGCGGCGACCGTTATCACCCCGAAAGTCCAGGACAGCCCGAGATATTCAGCGATAAATCCCGCGCCCGTCGCGCCCAGGATACGCATGAAGTTCTGCGTCGAACTCAACAGCGCCATGCCCTGAGTAACCAGGTTGGCAGGAAGAATCGCCGGGATCATCGAGTATCGGGCGGGTTGATCGAATACTTGCGTGGCTCCGCGCAACATCATCCAGACGTAGATATGCCACAGCTCGATGCGCCCTGATGCTACGAGGAGGAGGATAACAATGCTGAGCAATAGGTTTGCCCACTTAGTCAAAATCAGAATCGTCCGACGATCAAACCAATCGGCGGCGACACCAGCCCACGGACCTAGAAGCAGAGTTGGCACCGTTCTGACGGCAATTACCGCTCCCAATTGGGCGGCGCTGTTGTCGGTAATTTCCAACACCAGTAACGGCAGAGCGACCATCTGCGCCCAGATCGTAAATGCATGAGCAGTCTGGCTAATCCATATCCACTGGAAATCTTTATATTTCAGCGCTTCAAACAATGTTTTTCGTTTCGATCAGGCATCCACTCACTGTTTCCAATGCCGGATCGAGAATTTCTGTTCCTTTGGACTACGCATCCGAGTGCTGGCAGCATTGTTCTACCGGGAGCTTAGCGCATTGAGTGTGCGGGTAGGGAATCAATGTTCCGAAGACGATCGATTGCCAGAACCATCTCCGGGCGCCCCAGTGTGATAACTTGAGGTCATCTATCCACGTCCGTATCCGGGCCCACCCCGGACCATGACTACCACGTTTTGACCACAACCGATACTCAGCACTCCTGGGAATCAATCGACGCTATCGCAACCGCAGTGCGTTCCTGTACCGCTTGTGCGCTCCACAATGGACGGACGAACGCCGTTTCTGGCAGCGGATCACCTACTGCAGGCATACTCATCATCGGCGAAGGTCCCGGATTCAACGAAGATCAGCAAGGTCTACCGTTTGTTGGGCGCTCCGGCAAGCTACTCGATGAACTATTAGCTGAGGTACCACTCACACGAGATGACGTGTTCATTACCAACGTGGTGAAGTGTCGCCCGCCCGATAACCGGGATCCCCTACCCGACGAAGTCGCCGCATGCCGTCCATATTTACAGCGACAAATGGAGCTACTCGACCCTAGAGTGATAGTCACACTAGGTCGCCACTCGCTTCTCAGGTTCTATCCGGAAGGAAAAATCTCAAAAGACCACGGCAAGATATTCGCATGGGAAGGCCGTATCCTTTTCCCTCTGTACCACCCGGCAGCAGGACTTCGAAACCCTGCAATCAAGCAAGAACTACAGCAAGACGTGCTACGACTCCCCGAAGCGCTGCAGGAGTCGATTCGAATATCGGTAAACCAACGAGAACCAGAAGAAGAAAACGAAGAACAGAGAAACGAAACCGATCTTCAACTCGTGGATTCCCTATCGAGTCAAACTGCTGAAGCTGAAAACGCCGAAGCCCAACTATCTGAACCAATATTGAAGAACGAAACAACAAAAGAACAAGGAGATCGCCAACTGGGAATGTTTTGAGAACTGCGTCAAATAATTCGAGCATATGCAGACTGATATTCGGTCGCGTAACTCCCGCGTAGTGCCCCTTTAACGTTCGCGTTGGCATCATTTCAAGCGTATGACATCAATAACTAACGACGCACCATGGATTCGCGTCGTACCCCTTGGTGGTCTCGGTGAGATCGGCAAGAACATGATGGTCCTCGAGACCGTCGACGATATCGTCGTGATCGACGCAGGCGTGCTGTTCCCCGAATGGAACATGCCCGGCATCGACGTCGTTATCCCTGACATGGACTATCTGGAAGAGAATGCAGATCGCGTTCGGGCGTTGCTAATCACGCACGGTCACGAAGACCACATCGGAGCTGTCCCACACTTCCTAAAACGGGTCAATGTGCCCGTATACGCGCCGGCAATGGCCGAAGCACTGCTCCACGAAAAGCTACGTCAGGCACGAATGCGTGACGAAGTAGAACTGACGGTGATTCACCCCGGTGAACAGCACGACATAGGCGACATTAAAGTCGAATGGTTCGCGGTCTGCCACTCAGTGCCCGACTCGACAGGTATCGCAATCGATACGCCAGCCGGCGTCGTGATCCACACTGGCGACTTCAAGCTCGACAACGCGCCTGTCGTCGGACCACCATCCGACCTTGGAGTGCTTGCAGATATTTGCCAGGACGGTGCACTGCTTTTGATGGCAGACTCGACTTACTCTGAATACGAGGGGTATTCGCCTTCCGATCGCGAAGTCGTCGAAAATCTGCCGGATCTCATCGGAGCCGCCAGTGATCGAGTGATCGTTTCGAGCTTTGCATCCCAGATCGCACGTATCCAAATCGTAGCCGACGCCTGCATCGAGCACGGTCGCAAGCTCTGCGTTCTTGGTCGCAGCATGATCAACAACACCAAGATTGGGCGGGATCTCGGGCATATAGATGTTCCGAACGATCTGATCATTACCGCCGCCGAAGCCAATAGCCTCCCCGGCGACAAAGTCGTGATCCTCACAACCGGAAGCCAAGGTGAGCCACAGTCGGGTCTCGTGCGAATGTCCCGCAACGACCACCGGGACATCAAGATTCAGGACAGCGACACGATCATCATGTCGGCGAGTACAATTCCTGGCAACGAGGTTCCTGTAAACGATTCAATCAACGAACTCGTCAGGCTTGGTGCCAGAGTGATCACGAATCGCGAAACGCGCACGCACGTACCTGGTCACGCTCGTAAGGAAGAGCTTCGGATGTTGCTCAATGCAACACGCCCGAAGTACTTCGTTCCAATTCATGGCGAATACCGAATGCTCAAAGCCCACGCCAATCTGGCGATTTCGACGGGAGTTGCCCCAGAAAACGCTTTTGTTCTTACTGATGGCGACATTCTTGAGATCGATGCCAATTCGGGTGGGATTGTCGACCGTATCGAAGCCGGGCACATCTTCGTCCACGGTCTCGGCCTGTGGGACGAATCGGGCAACGTCGTAGTCGAACGACGATCGCTCCAGCACAATGGCGTCGTAACAGTTGCGTTCTCGCGAGACACCGTCGACGGTTCGCTGGTTGGCAAGCCGAAAATCGTTTCAGCCGGTTTCGTTCACATAGAGGACGCCGATGGCCTATTGCGCGAAACTGAGGACGCTCTGACTCCCGTGCTTGACCAACATTTGAAAAAGCCAATAGAGTGGGGCGAACTCGAAGATGTTGTACGAACTACCGTGGGGAGTTTTCTCGGGCGTCGAACGAAACGGCGACCGCTGATAATCACAAGCGCCATTGACGTCTAGATCCAAAACTCCGAAGTCGCAGGCTGGTAAATCCGGTCCGAACGCTGCCGTCAAATATGGACGGTTTGTTGGTTCGACCGCAAAGGTGATCGGGCGACTTCTGGTTGCTGCACCGGCACAGTTCTGGTTCGCAGTGGCAACATCCGCAATCGCAGCCGTCGCCTACTTCAGGTTTCAAGATGAATCGGAAAAACTCGTCGGTTGGTCGGCAATACCGCTTGGCCTCTGGCTGGTTGTAACGCTCTTCCTAGTGATCTTCAATCGATCTCAATTATTCTCGCGATGGCGATGGGTTCTCTCGTCGCTCTCTCTGGCGGCAGCCGTTTCTGGAGGACTCGGAATTTTCTACGCGCCGGGCACGGCATTCAGTGGTGAGACTTACGGTGGCGATGTTGGAATGGCGATATCGCGCTTACCGCTTGAGTGGGATCGCTTCGATGTCGCTATCACCGACTACGCAATCGCATGGATACGAGTAGCTGCGCTTCTCATCATCGCATTCGGGGTTGCCTCACCGAAATGGGCGAAACTGATAGGTTCCGAATTGGTGAAAGCGGTTGCCTTCGTCTACGCAATTCTGGCGACCGGGGTGCAAACCCTCTACCGCAAGTTCGAAAACTGGCGATACGAACGCTCCCAGATGAAGGAACTGCAGAAGGCCGATCTTGCGGAATACGAGGCCGATCAGGCTGCACAATCGGTTATCGACGCTGAGAACGAAGCTGTTGCACTTGCAGCAGTCCAATCCGCAGGAGAATCACCCGCAGCTACCGATAGTGAATCGGTCGTTTCAGATGAACCGCAAGAAGACTCGGAGCTAGCCAAAGCCAAATCTATCGAAGACGCATCCGGCGATTCGGCTACACCGGTTACAGAGGCATTCCCGACGGACGCTGAAGTCGAAGAGGCCGAACATGCAGGTGTTCCGCTTCCTGACTATTCTGCTGCCCACCGATTCCGATGGCAGCTACCCAACCCCGATATGCTGGCGATCGCCAAACCGGGCGGTATCACGCAAGAAGAAATCGCCGCCACTAGCCGACGTGTCGAAGAATCACTCGGCCAGTTTGGAATTGATGTCAGTGTCGATCAGGTTCGACAGGGCCCGACCGTCACAATGTATGGACTCAGTCCCGGCTGGAAAGGTAGGTCCGAGGAGAATACCGGTCAGCGCGTTCGAGTCGACACGATTCTGAACCGAGAAAAAGATATCGCGCTTGCACTTGCCTCCCCGAACCTGCGGTTCGAAGCTCCGGTTCCGGGCGAATCGGTTGTCGGAATCGAAGTCCCGAACGCACACCCAACCCAGGTGACGCTACGCTCGGTGATGGATTCACCTGAGTGGAAAGTGTTCGCCGAATCTGCCGCACTACCAGTCCCGCTCGGACTCGGCAGCGGTGGCGAACCAGTGATGGCTGACCTCTCTCGAATGCCTCACACGCTTGTCGCTGGATCGACCGGGTCAGGCAAAAGCGTCTGCATGAACTCCATCATCACAGGATTGATTATGACCAAAACACCGCTCGATCTGCGGTTGATCATGATCGATCCCAAGCGCGTCGAACTAACGCCGTACCAGGGCATTCCGCATCTCTATCACCCAGTAATTGTTGAAGCTGATCGCGCCGTAATCGTCTTGCGATCATTGGTCGATGAAATGATGGGTCGATTCCGCCAACTCGAACAGGCCGGAGTGAAGAACATCTCCTCATACAACGAGAAACAGGACGCGAAGATGCCCTATCTCGTCATACTCGTCGATGAGCTTGCCGACCTCATGCTGACAGCCGCTGGCGACGTTGAACGCCTGCTCGTGCGATTGGCGCAGCTTGGTCGTGCGACCGGCGTGCATCTCGTTGTCGCCACACAGCGACCGTCCGTCGACGTTGTTACCGGATTGATCAAGGCCAACTTCCCAAGTCGAATTTCGTTTGCCGTGATGTCGCAGATCGACTCGCGAACCATTCTCGATTCTGTGGGCGCTGAAAAGCTGTTAGGTCGAGGCGACATGCTCTACATGCCGATCGACAAGCCGAAACCTTCTCGTGTTCAGGGAGCGTTCCTGAACGATCATGAAATAGAAGGCGTTGTTTCGTCGTGGCAAAACATGAACGGTCCCGCGTTGCCTGAGCTGGTCGTATCGTTCGACGATGCCGGCGCAGATAACGGCACGTCCTCAAGCGCCGCAGATGGTGACTCGCTGTTCGATCAAGCAGCCAATCTGGCCCAATCGCAACAGACCCTGTCGGTCTCCCTCCTCCAACGTCGACTTCGCATTGGCTACCCACGCGCCGCCCGCCTCATGGACGAACTAGAAGACGAAGGCGTAGTAGGCGCCGGCGAACCCGGCAAGCCACGACCGGTGCTTTAGCCACAACTCGTCCACCGCCGAATTCCGGAAACGCCACCATAACTGTTCATCACAGATTCTGGAAATAAACCGCAAGTAATCCCAGAATAGCCAGTGCGATCACGGCATAAACGGCGCGCAACACGACCTTGCGCAATCTGAACACACTGGGCTGTACCGGTTCTCGAGTACTCGAAACGGGGGAAGTTGAGGAACTCAAGATTTGACCCAGCGAATCGACGAACTGAACTCTCGATTCGATCATCACCGATAGAGCAATCTCCATTCCGGCGAGGTCGTCTGGATAGTTGTCGTCATTTTACGAAGAAATATCACCACTGACGGAAGCACTGAAAAACTTCCGCGCAACATCTTCGAACTACTTGAAAATACTCATCTCGTTCCCTCGATCTGATCGCGAAGCGTCCGCAACGGACGGTGAATTTGAACTCGCAACGCTCCTTCAGTCCCACCTGAAACCTCGGCGACGTAATCCCGAATGACCGATTTCTGTAGTACAGGCTCAGCAGAATCACGCTTCAGGCTTCTGAGATGATCCAACGCTCGATTTCTGGGGATACCAAATAACCACGGCCGCCACAGCTTGCCGGTTTGACATTTCGATCTGGCAGCCAGCGCCCTCGTGAACACGTCGGCTGTCAGG
>CAJXEJ010000015.1 GCA_913052475.1 uncultured Dehalococcoidia bacterium | reverse complement strand
ATCAGGTATTCCCCCGACTCCGACATTTTATTTATCTGATGTCCGGTATCGTCGACCAGCCAGACGTTCTGCTCGTGGTCGATAGTAATAGCGTGCGGGCGAGAGAACCATGTGTCGTAGAACTGCATGGTGTTGCCGTACGGGTCTCGAAGAATTCGAACGGCGTCGGGTGGATTGTCGTTGCCCCACATATCGATCACGTTGCCGTCGGGATCGAACACCAGAACAGGCTTGTTTCCACGATTGAACACAAACACGTTGTCTTGATCGTCGGTGGCAACCGAGGTTGCTTCACGCAGCCATAGACCGTGCGGTATTTTCGCCCATCCGGGCACTGGTTCGAAAATGGTGTTGGACGAGACGAGTTCTGGCATGGATTCCTCATGAAGCCGATAGCGACGTTGTGCCTATCGCTGCCAACGCATGGTACTGCCGCTGAGGAGCTATTTTGAGTTGGTGAGCGCCAGAATTTCGTTGATGTTGGGATTTCTGCCGAGCCTGAGTACCCTGTGCGGCTGCTGGAGAACCTTCGCCCGAATTTTCGCCAGAGTCAGAACAGATTGATCGTCATCATCGATGTTGTCTGTTTCGGTCGACCTGTAAGAGCGCCTTATGATACGCATGATTCGGAACAGTAATCGCCATCCAGGGTGACGATTATTTCGTCTGGGTGCAGCTTTTACATGTCGCCAGAACACTCCCCAGAGCGCGAATTTTAGGCTGATATCCAAGAACCTCACTCGATCAGCGTCTCACCAGAGCTCCTGCGCCATCCGGCATATGCTCCTTCGCCTAGGAAATTCGCGACCATCTGGGCGGTTACTGCCTGCGGAAAAGTGAAACACCCTCGTCGACTACGCCGTGATTACCGGCGGCAACGACAACCCGCTAGTTTTCGATTAACGGGGCGTTGGAACGCTGAATTCCGGCTATCTGGCAGGCGATGTCTTCGAGTCGACCCAGACTTCCTGCTGGCTTGGTCACGATTGCTTGGCGTTCGCGTGCTGCTTCAACGTGTGAATTACTGCTGGCGTCGCTGATCAAAATATTGCTTGTGTCGAACGAAAAAGTTGACTGCGACATTAGAATTCGACTCCTTTTTGAGCCGGAATTCCCTGATCGGTGTAAGGGTGCTTGATCTCTTTCATCTCGGTCACAAGATCGGCGGTTTCGACAAGTTTCGGATCGGCATCCCGACCGGTGATGATCAGATTGAGCATTTCGGGTTTGTTTGCGATGGTTTTGAGAACGTCATCCACGTTGATCCAGCCCCACATGATCGGGTAAGTGATTTCATCAAGCATGATGACGTCGTACTCGTCGGATTCGATCTTCTCTTTGGCGACTTCCCAACCGTGCTGGGCCATCGCCTCGTCTTCTGAGAGATCCTTCGAAGTCCAGCTGAATCCTCGTCCTGAAGGGATTACTTCGATACCGAGTTTTTCGGCTGCCATTTGCTCGCCGTATTTGGATTTTTCGTTCTTAATGAATTGAACCGCCATCGTGTCCATCCCTCTCCCCCATGCCCTAAGCATCATTCCGAATCCGGCTGTCGTTTTCCCTTTGCCATTTCCGGTGTTGATGACAACGAGCCCTTTTTTGACTCGTTTCAGATTGGGATTAGGTTTGTAACTGGTCGGCGGATTTATAGGCATTTTTTCTGTCAGCATTCAATATTTGCGTTGATTTGCACCCTGAATTTCGGCTGGAGCGTCCGAGTCAGCCATTGCTGATCTTGCCGCAGATAAAAGTGCCCTCGGCACAAAAAACCGCTCATGTACGAAGCGGGGGAAGCTGATCGATAAGTTGACTGGTGGGTCAATTCTCGGAGTGAGTCGCCCCTGTTCGCGAGGAGTCGTCGTGCCGGATGTCTCAGGCAGGTCTCCTGGCTTCTGGTCCGACAAGTTGGCCTGTCTAGATTGCGTTCCTTCCCGGTCGAACTAATTTCGACCAGTGGATCGTTACGCAAAGTAACCGGTAACAGTAGCGCAACCGCAGCAGATTCACACCGCTTTTCCTTTTCATCGGATAGAGCTCGATTGAACCGTTCGCCAGGCACCGGGGAAGCTTTATTCAATTACATGGAAGGCTATGTCGCAGAACACGTTCAGTCAAATACGATCGAGCGTTTGAAAAACGAGTTAGAGACCGTCGGCAACGCCTCGTAGTAGCCAACCTACTCCGTATGCCAAAACGGCGGCCATTCCGCCAACGGCAACCGTCTCGATTCCAGCAACGATCTTGTTGCCACCGACGACTCGAGCCTTGAACACGCCGATTGCCAAGAACGTTATGGCTGTTGCGATCGAACTCCAGAGGAACGGGGTTGCAATGCCGCCATCGACAATAAGGTTGATGATGAACGGAACAATCGGCACGATTCCGGCGACAAGGAACGCAACGAACGTCCATGAAGCTGCTCGCTTGGGCTCGGGTCCATCGAGGAGCAGACCGTGTTCCTCGAGAAGCATCGTATCGACCCAAACTTGCTCGTCAGACGTGATCACGTCAACGACCTGTTCGAGAAGTTCACCCTCGAATCCTTTTGCAGCGTAGATCTGCCTGATCTCTTCTCGTTCGCCCTCAGGGATGAGTTGAATTTCGTTCGCTTCGTCCTTGCGAATCATGTGACGGTACTGCTGCTCGGCGTGAGTACCCAGAAAGTTGCTCACTGCCATCGAGAATCCGTCGGCGATCAGATTTGCCAGTCCAAGAATTACGACGATCCCCGCGGCGAGTTCGGCACCGACTACTCCCGAAACAACGGCGAACGTGGTTATCGTGCCATCGATGCCACCGTAAACCATGTCCTTCAGATAGCTCTGTGGCGTACCTTCTTCCAACCGCTGACTCACACCGGCAGGGGTGTGCATGTCACGCAAATGTTCGGGTCCACTCAGGCTTCTACCCATACAGAATAACTCTCTTAGAAACCGTGATCAGCTGCGCTATCTTGCGGCAAGAATCCAAGTGTTTCTCGCGCATATTCGATATCTCGATACCGGGTTGGATTGTCGGAACAAGCGAATACGATCGCGAATTTCAAGTCCTCTGGCGCGTGCACAGCTTTGTCGATCATCTGCAAAATGTCACGATGACTACACCAGACCGAGGCGTTTCGGATATTTAGCGGGACATCCTCGATTTCGACTTTGCCGATACGAATGCAGATTATCGACATGTTGTGCTGTTCGGCATACATTCGCCCCAGATTTTCGGTGAACATTTTTGAAACCGAGTACATGCTTGTGGGGCGGATTGGAGTGTCGGCCGTGAGCATCGGCCGTGGCGACGGCATCTCGTAATCAGGATTGTGAACGAGGGATTTGATCGGATCGTCTTTTTCGTACCCGGCTACAACTGCGCCAGTACTGGCGGCAACGATTCGCTTCACTCCGGCGATTCGGCATGCTTCAAACAGGTTGTAGACGCCCGTGATATTCGCCTTCATGTGGGTGTCGTCGGTTACTCGCCCACGTGACGCAGCCATGTGGACAACTGTATCGACGCCTTCGAGAGCGGGGAGGATTCCGTCGATACCGTCGCCGATATCGACAACCGTGGTCGGGAAGCCCGTGACTTCGCTTCTTCCCAGTGCGGTTACATCGTGATCTTCGGCGAAATTTCGCCCTACAAGTCCGCCGATCAGACCGCTCAACCCTGTCACGAGTATTTTCGATTTTTTCATTTAGTTCGATGCTTCTTGAATTTACTTAACTGGCAAACAGAATTGCTTGTTTGACGTTTGACTAAGAAAACTCGGTGATGTGAGCCGACGTTACCCGCTCGAGTTCTTTCGCCAGCGCCGGATTCGCGTTCAGGGAGTCGAGCATGCCGTCAGCCATCAAGTCTGATGCTTCCCTGCGAGCAATTTGCAGTAAATCGATATCGTCGATGGTCGCAACTTTTAATTCATCCCAACCGCTTTGGCGAGTACCCATGTAGTCACCGGGACCTCGAATACGTAGGTCTTCTTCGGCAAGTTTGAAGCCGTCGTTGTGCTGAATCACGGCATCGATTCGTTCGTTTGCGATCTCACCCTGTGAATTCGACATCAGAACGCAGTAACTTTCGTATTTACCTCTGCCGATACGGCCTCGTAGCTGGTGAAGCTGCGCCAGGCCGAAGCGATTAGCGCTCATGATCATCATCACGGTGGCATTTGGAATATCGACACCGACTTCGATCACTGGCGTGGCAACCAGAACATCGATTTCTCGCTTGCGAACCTGATCCATCAGATCTTGCTTCTCGAAAAGCTTCATCTGACCATGCAGCAGTCCTACCCGCAAATCCTTGAATTCTCCCATCGAAAGTCGATTGAACTCGACGAGTGCTGAAGCCGCTTCGACGGCGTCAGAGGGTTCGATTAGTGGGCAGACAACGAACGCTTGCCTGCCTTCGGCAACTTGCTGCCGAATCAACTCGTAGCATGCGTTTTCAGTGACGTTGTTGCTCGCCAACGTCGTGGTAATCGGCTTACGTCCTTTTGGAAGGATTTTAAGTGTGGTGATATCGAGATCGCCGTAGACGGTCAACGCGAGTGTTCGCGGGATTGGCGTCGCCGACATCGCCAGCAGGTGCGGTCGTGGTTCACGTTGAGTTAGTGCACCGCGTTGCTCAACCCCGAAACGATGTTGTTCGTCGACAACGGCGAGTCCGAGTTTTGGGATGACAACCTGTTCCTGTAGGAGGGCGTGAGTGCCGATGATGAGATCGGCTTCACCATCGGCGACTATCTGTTGAATTCGAGATTTGATCGATTTTTGCAGGCTCCCGATCAACAACACCATTGTGATGCGTCGATTGCCAGCACCTGGCAGGCGGGCGTGGCGAACCGTGTCTTTTGGTTCGCCGGGGAGCGGTTCGGCTTTCAACTGATTGGCGATGCTCAGGAAGTGCTGTTCTGCAAGAACCTCGGTCGGAGTCATGAGCGCGCCCTGATGCCCGGACTGGTTGACGGCAAGAAGGGCTGAGAGGGCGACGACCGTCTTCCCGCTACCGACCTCGCCCTGCAGTAGCCGACTCATCGGGATGTCGACCGACATGTCTTCAAGGAAACTATCGAGTGAGCTTTTCTGATCGGATGTGAGATCGAAATCGAGAGATTGCAGGAACGTGTTGACGACGGGTCGTCCTTTGACGGTGTCGATCGCAATTCCGTTCCGTCGGTGTTGCCACTCCGCTTTTTTCTTAAGAGCAGCGAGCTGGTACATGAACAGTTCATCGAACGCCAAACGTTGGCGGGCCTGGAACTGCTGGTCTGCCGAATCGGGATAGTGCATCGATTCGACGGCGGCCTCGAGATCAATTAAGGAATGGCGTTGCTTGAGATCATCGGCGAGGAATTCTTCGAGTAGTGGCAGCCCGTTATCGAGCGATTTTCGTGTAGCCGTTCGAATCGAACGTTGAACGAGTCCGTCGGTCGACGGGTATACGGGGAGAAGATTTCCGGCGTGGGTTAGTTGAATGTCATCGTCACCCGAACCGGATGCCGAGCCGGGTGGCAGTTGGTCGTATTCGGGATTCTGCATCTGGGCGCGATTGTTGAAAGCACCAACCTCGCCGGAAAACGCGAATATGTCACCTCGTCGGAACCGGTTGGCAAGGTATGCCTGCCTGAAAAAGGTTGCCTCGAGTAGCCCTGTGCCGTCGTTGATGAGGATTTTGGTTGCGCCGGGCGGTGGACCGATTTTCGCCGTCTCAGATCGCATTACTCGACCAGCGACCGTCATCTGCTCACCGAAGAGAAGCTCGCCAATCTTGGTCACTTGCGAGTAGTCAACGTGTCGGTTCGGGAAGAGTCGAACCATGTCTCGAAGGTTTGCTACGTCAAGGCGAGCGAGCTTTGTGCGGGTCGCTTTGTGGATGAACTTGAGATCTTCGAGAGGTGTCTCGAGCGTGTATTTTGTTCGAGATCCTAGTGATTGTTTTTTTCTGGCTGGTGGCTGTTTTGCTGGTGGCGGTGTGGGCACTACTGGCGCGCTCGTCATGCTGCGGATCTGACCCATTACTGCTGATGCCCATCGGTGGCGTTGGCCGGGTTGCAGATTGGCGTAGTTTGATCCCCGCAGTGGTTCGATATCGCGAATCCACGGTAGAGCGCTCGAAGATTGCTCGATGAATTTATCGAGCCCTCCCATAACAGCACGATCGGTAAATTCGAACTTGCGTTCAAGCTCCAGAACGTTTTGAAGCGCGTTGATTATTCTGTCGGGTGATTGATTCGGAGTCGCAGATCGAGATTGACGGCTTGCCTCGCGTCCACCAATGTTCATCGGCGCTATTCTGCTCTGATCAATCCGAGGCCGAGAGTGCCAGGACCGAGATAGTTACCGACTACTGGGCCTAGTTGCGCTACAACCGGTTGGCCATCAGGAGCGAAACTCGCCACATCGTTAGCAATATCTTGTGCGTCCGACTCATCGGTCGTGTACAAAATTGCCAGCTTTTCAAGGGGGGCATACTCTCCGACCAACGATTTGATTCGTGCGATTCCCTTGCGACGACTGCGAGCACGTTCGAGCGGGTGGGCTTCACCTTCTCTCATCGTAAGGATTGGGCGTACTTTAAGCAGAGACCCAACGAATCCCTGGGCCTTGCCAATTCGACCGCCCCGAACCAGATACTTGAGCGTATCGACCATTCCGACAAATATACTTCGTTCACTGGCACTTTTCGCCAGCGCAACGGCGTCTTCTAGAGTCGAGCCTGTGGCGATCGCTTCGGCGACCTGAACGGCCGTCCAGCCGAGAGCCATCGATGCCTGCTCGGTGTCTATCACTTTGATTTTTGGACCTGAGCTTCCCAGTTCCGAGACGGCGTTTAGCGCTGCATTATGGGTCAGGCTCAACTTGGCCGACAGATGAATCGAGATGATTTCATCGTGCGTTTGGCCAAGCTTTTCGAATACTTCGATAAATGATCCGACCGATGGAGCCGATGTTGTTGGGATCACGTTCTGATTGGGGAGACGCCTATACAGCTCATCGGCGGAAATGTTGACTCCGTCCTGGTAACTGTCGTCCTCGATGTGAACGTTCAAAGGAACGACGGTAATCCCGTGCAGGGCGGCGATATCTACGGGAAGATCGGAAGTGCTGTCGGTAACGACTGCGATACTCATAAACGTACTCCAAAGACTACTGATCAGCACGGCCTGCTGATGCTCGATTCGAGAGACAACCCGAAACGGGCTGGCCAGCCGTAACCGTTCCCTTGCTGGCGATCAGGCTACTCTACTGCAACCAGATACTCGTAGTGAGGTTGTCCACCGTATACAACTTCGATTTCGAAGTCTTCAAATTTAGATTTGAGCGTTTCTCTGGTGGAAGCGACTTCTTCGGGATTGAGAGATTCCCCCGTATATACAGTGACGATTTCGGCGTCGCTCGCCCGTTCTTCCAGCAGTTTGCTAAGAACAGCAAGCGGCTCTCGCCCAACTGCCACGATATCGTCGTTAAATGTTGCGAACGCCATGCCCTTGCGTATTTCATGACCGTAGGCGGTGACGTCTCTCGATGCCTTGCAAACACGGCCATCGCCAACTTCACCGATGACATCATTCATTGCAGTTTCGTTTTCGTCGAGAGTCTGCGTTGTGTTGAATGCGAGCAGAGCCGCTACGCCCGTTTGCACGGAACGAGTCGCCACGACTCGAACGTCTTTTTTGCTGAGTGCAGGTACTTCTTTTGCAGCCGGTACGACGTTTTTATTGTTTGGTAGCAGAATTACCTGTTTGGATGGTGTCGCTTCAACTGCTGAAAGCAGATCGGATACGGAAGGATTCATGGTGTCTCCTCCCTCCACGACAGAAGCTGCGCCCATACCGGAACTGGTGATTAGCTCTGACAGCCCATCTCCAGCAGCGACGGCGACGACCGCGATTGCAACCGGCTCGGCGGGTGTCTCCGCTGAATCATCCGGGTCTTTACGGCGATCCGCCGCCCATCCTGCTGCCTGATCGTCCATGTTGGCGATCTCGATATTGGATAGTTCACCGTATGTGATTCCGGCGGTGAGAGCCTCGCCGGGATCTTCCATGTGAACGTGGACCTTGGCGATTCCGTCGGTGCCATCGACGATAGGCGACTTGCCGATACTGTCCATGTGCGAGCGTATTTTGTCAAGATCAAGTTGCGCTGCATGAATTGCAAATACTGTGCAGTAGCCCCAGTCGATTTCTTCGGAGGCATCGACGAAATCGGCCTTGACTGAACCCGAGAAGCTGCGCCCATCGGGCATTGGCACAGGGAGGACTCGCCCTGCAGGGTTTTCACCGCGCAACGCTCTCAGTGCACCATCGAGCATTACAGCAAAGCCGAATCCGCCGGAATCGACGACTTCAGCTTCGGCGAGCACGGGAAGTAGATCGGGTGTGCGTCGAACCGAATCGAGTGCCTCAGCGGCTACGGCAGCCATCACGCTTTCGAGGTCTTCGTTGTCGGCTACCGACTTTTCTGCAACCTCGGCACATTCGCGGTAAACCGTGAGCATCGTGCCTTCGACGGGGTTCGGCAGTGCCTTGTAAGAGTTGTCGGAGGCGATACGGATCGACTTTGCGAAGTGTTCACCAGAGAGTTCGGTTGAGTCGCCGATCGCCTCGGCAAGACCTTTGAAGTACTGAGCGAGGATGAGTCCCGAGTTGCCACGGGCACCCAGAAGTGCAGAGCGAGCCAGATTCTTGGATACAGTGTTCGCAGATTCGGTCGATTTTGTTGGCAAATCGTCAACTAGTGAACGGAGTGTCAGCAACATGTTCGTACCGGTATCGCCATCGGGAACAGGGAACACGTTGAGAGCGTTAATGGTGTCCCGATTGGCTTCGATGGCCTTCGCAGTCGCTCGAATCATGTCAGCGAGTCGAGATGAGGTGCCGCTCGATATTGCTGCCGTGTTCTGTGCCGGGTTTGCCATTGGATTCGGTCGATTCTTATTGCGTACACGAATCGTTTTCAGTTCGACTCGGTTGCCCAGATTCGTATTTCATTGAGCAGAAAATCTGTTGTTACCGCTCGACTTGCATGGTAGCGTTAATCGCTGGAGTCTTGTCCGAGTATTGCTGCTATCCGCGAGCGTTTGAGATGATCGGTTCGAGGCCCTCCCACTTTTTAGGAATTATTACGAGAATCTAACCGTTATGCCAAGCTCCGACCAGATCAGGGCAAAATTGGGTCTTGGACCCCGTCCCAAGCCGATGTTCGGTCACAACCGATCACACGCGTTGAACGCTACACGCAAGATTTCGAAGCCCAATCTTCAGAACAAGTGGGTTGTCGTTGATGGTCAGCGTTACCGGGTCAAATTGACTGCCCGAGAGATGCGAACTCTCGATAAAAAGGGAATTTCTCTCCTTTCCAACTAGGTTCCGTTTGTATTTGAAGCTCAAGCCCTTTTTAAACGAGAAGGGCTTTTTTGTGCCTTGGGCAAATTTTGGATGAGAGGGATGATTCGAGCATCGGATGAGTGTAGTAATTGCGATTTTACGTGTGTGCCTAGAATTGTTATTTCACCACGAACTCACTCTGAACCGTAATCTAGTGTCATCCTGAATTTATTTCAGGATCCGATCCTGTTTGCAACTGTGTGTCGTTTTAAATCGACCTTTAGCATTGCATCCTCAACACCGGTTGAACGGATTGAACACAGTGGACGGACCACCTTTGGAAAGGTGGTACATTACTCGGTTAACGGTATGGACTGGCAACTGGAGTGAGATGCGCTGGTGTCGTCTGGCATCAACCGTGACGGGAGACGCAGTTATGGTCGTGAGTACGGAACCGAGGCGTAAACAACGGGCGGAACACTCGTTTGAGTCGAGTCGAGACACGATCTTTCGTCGGTTTAAGAACGCACCGTATTCCGATTCCACGGGCGTTTCCGTCAGCGAACTCGAGCATCTGGCAGATGTCTATTTGGCCGACCACTCTGGTGATCCGAAAATTCTCCAGAAGGCGAATATTTTCAGACTTGTTCTTGAGCGAGGTCGTATTTACGTTGATCCGCTCGACTGGTTCGCCGAGAAAGTCGATCATGGCGATGTGGTTCGGCGGCTGACCCTAGGCGTAAGAGGAACGGATACGCCGGGTAGCGGGATGTGGCTCGACGAAGCAGCAACTGGTGCGTTGAGCATCGGCACCGAGTGGTTCGATCGTGCTGAAAAGCACGGTGTGAGCCACCAGCCTCGCAGCGGCCTCGATCTCGGACACATCGCACCCGGGTGGGACAAATTGCTCGAAAAGGGTTTGAGCGGACTTCTGAGCGACGCGGTCGCTGCTCGTTCCGCACTCGGAGATGAGATCACTGCCGAGCAGGCTGCATTTTTTAAAGCTCTGGATGTTGTTTACAACGCGGCTATCTCGTTCGCCAACCGACTTTCTGATTTCGCCAGAAACAACGCCGAATCCGATCCCGAAAACGCACGGCAGCTAGACGCTATTGCCACTGCGCTTTCGAACGTGCCTGCTAACCCGCCACATTCGTTCCACGAAGCGCTGCAGTTCATGTGGCTCATGCACGAACTGATCGAGATGGAAGGTGAAAACGTCCGGTCGATGGGTCAGTTTGATAGAACGTTACGGCCATTCTATGAAGCTGATATCGAATCCGGAGCCATCACGCGTGATCACGCCAAAGAGCTAATCAAGTTCTTCTGGCACAAATGGTATTGCGGTACCGGGGGTGCTTCGAACGGTAAAAATTTTGTATTTGGTGGGCAGTATGCTGATGGCTCGGAGATCACCAACGATTTGACCTATTTGGCTCTTGACGCCTACGAGGAGCTTGGTACGCCCGACCCGAAGCTATCGGTGAGGTATCTGCCGGGGTCAGAGGATCGTCTTTACCGCCGAGTAGCCGACCTTATTCGCAACGGCCACAACTCGTTCGTCCTCATGAACGATCCTCCGGCTGTTGAAGCTCTGGTGAAACAAGGTAAGACACCCGAGGATGCGCGCATTTACCTGCCGATCGGCTGCTACGAGCCGGCTGTTGAAGGTAAAGAAGTCGCCTGCACGATGAACGTAACTGTGAGCTTTGCGAAGCCTTTTGAGCTTGCGTTGAACGACGGAGTCGATCCACAAACCGGCGTTCGACTCGGTGTTGAAACAGGAGACGCCAGAGAATTCACTTCATACGATCAACTGCTCAACGCTTACATCGCCCAACTCGACCACGTTCTGAACAAGTCGCGCACCCACATCGCCGAAGCCGAGGGAGAGTGGCCAAATATCAACCCCTCACCGTTTATTTCGGGTTCCATCGATGATTGCATCACCGACGGAACCGACATCAGTGCTGGCGGTGCTCGCTACAACTCAGTTGGCTTCGTCGGGGCCGGGTTGGCCAATGCAGCCGACTCGCTCTATGCGATTAAGCAGACTGTTTTTGACGGCAATCGCTTCTCGATGACGGAGATGGTCGAGGCTACACGAGCAGGGTTCGAAGATCGAGAGGCCATGCGCCTCTATTTGCGAAACAGAGTGGCGAAGTGGGGCAACAACGATGGACCGGTCGACCAGATTGCTCGCGATGTTGCCGATCATTTCTGTTCGGTCGTTCATTCGTTCGAGAACGGACGAGGCGGCAAGTGCCAGGCTGCGCTCTTCACGTTGACGGCCGCAATGGGATTTGGCGAGAAGACCGGTGCCACTCCAGACGGTCGAAAGGCTGGCGAGTCATTGGCTCCGGGAGTGGGCGCTTCATATGGGCTCGATAAGGGTGGCGTGACAGGTCTCGTCAACTCTGTCACAAAGCTCGACTTCACCGAAACTCCGAACGGATCGGTGCTTGACGTCTCGCTTCACCCGACAGCTGTTGCTGGTGAAGAGGGATTGCACGCCTTCGTTAGCTTGATCAAAACATTCTTCGCACGCGATGGCTACGCGTTGCAGTTCAACGTGCTCGATGCTGACACGCTGCGAGATGCGCAAGAGCACCCCGAGAATTACGCGTCACTTCAAGTTCGAGTTACCGGTTGGAGCGTGTACTTCACGACGATGACTCGCAAAGAGCAAGATATCTACATCGCCCGAATAGCTCATGGCGGGTAGTCGAACGGCTGACGCTGGGGCTGCTACGTCACGGGCCGGTGCGAGTACACCTGGACTCGTATTCGATATCAAGCGGTTCGCTGTCCACGATGGGCCGGGTGTTCGGACGACCGTGTTTTTGAAAGGTTGCCCACTAAGTTGCGCCTGGTGCCACAATCCTGAGTCGATTGATCGTAAACCGCAGTTGTTTTATCGACCCGATCGCTGCATCGAATGCCTGGAATGCGTGAAGGTGTGCCCGACCGGAGCACAAAGCGTTTCAGACGAGAATCGACGCGTTTACTTTCGAGAAATCTGCGACATATCTGAGCTTTGTGTCGATGTTTGCTACTCCGGAGCACTGGAGCTTGCCGGTAAGCGGATGAGTGTCGATGAAGTGATGGAAGCCGTGCTGCAAGACGCTGATTTCTACAACGAGTCGGGCGGTGGAATGACGATATCGGGAGGGGAGCCGCTGCTACAGGCTGAGTTCACGATTGACCTATTACGAGCCAGCACCGAAGCCGGTGTTCACACTTCGGTCGATACCTGTGGTCAGTTGCAATGGTCGACCCTCAAACGAGCGGTGCCCTATACGAGCATGTTCCTCTACGACCTCAAAGGGATGGATTCCGAGAATCACAAAACAAACATCGGCGTTCCGAACGACCGAATCGTCGACAATTTGCGACTTCTGTCGGAGACCGGTGCGCCGATCGAGATTCGAATGGTGATCGTGCCGGGCGTGAACGACTCCGACCAGCAGATCGATGATACCGCTGAGTTGCTTGGTGGGCTTCAAAACATCGTCGGCGTTCGCCTGCTGGCGTATCACTCAATGGCGGGATCGAAGTATGTTGCTCTAGGACTCGACAATACGATGCCTAAAGTCGAAGCGCCTGCCAAAGAGCAACTCGTTGCGATCGGTGAGCGACTCGAAGCAGCCGGTTTGAACGTGCATTTGCCAGCGAAAATGTAGTCGTTGCCGAAAACAGCCTGAGCTTCTACCACTGTCTCACCAGCTTCTGCAGTGATCGCAGGTAGCCATCGATGTTCCAGTTGCTTCCATAGTCGCTGTGGGAGACCTCTGCGAGGTAGATATTACCTCCGGAGTCGACGGATATTCCGTGTGGCGTGAAAAAGCGACCGTGTTGCGATCCGTAACTCTCGGTGCCGACTCGAGCGAGAACCTCTCCTTTTGTGTTCATTACCGAAACACGCGGTCCAAGCTCGGTACCCATGTGATTCGAACCGATGCCCGAAAAATACTCACCGATGTAGACGAGGTCTTCCGAACCACGAGTGTCGATGTAGATCGCTGCAGTGCGTGCCATGTTCACCCACTGGTCGATGTACTTACCATCACGGTCGAAAATCTGGATTCGGTGATTTTCACGATCGGCGACGTAGAGAAGCCCTTCGCTATCGATGGCGATATTGTGGACGATGTTGAACTGACCTTCATCCGTGCCCGACTCGCCCCAGGAAGAGGCGAGTTCACCATCGGCGGTGAACTTGTGGACTCGGGCGTTGGAATAACCATCAGAGACGTAAAAATCGCCGTTTGAGGGATCGGCCGCAACGTGAGTTGGGGCACTGAACGGTCTGCCGCTCATTGGCGGAGCTGGCTTGTTTGCTTCGCCAAGAGTCATCAGCAGTTCGCCCGTCGGAGTGAATTTCTTAACTGTGCTGTCGTTGTTGTCGACGCAGAAGAGGTTGCCGTCGAGATCGACCGAGATGCCGTGCGGGTTGGCGAAGACTCCCTCGCCCCAACTATCGATCATGTTGCCTTCGGTGTCGTAGACGATTACGGGCATGTTGCCGCGATTGAAAACGAATACTCGGTCCTGCTGATCGACTGCGACGGACGTCGCTTCTTTGTAGAACCAGCCTTCAGGGAGGTTGCCCCAGTCCTTACCGGTTACTTCGTAGCGATAGTCACCCTCGCCAAGGATTACCGATCCGGAAGCCCCATCGGCTTCTTCGTGGGTCGCTCTAGGTAGTCCGTACTCTTGAAATTCTTCGCCGTTTGTCATTATTTACCTCGAAGCCGATCTTACGCCGATGACGGTTGGTTTGGTGGTTTTATTTGCTGAGATGGTGCGATTACGCGTCCCGAGTGGAGTCCTCGGAGCCGAGGGATATGGGGCTGGGACGCGCTCGTGCGAGCCAGCCAGCGTGGCGTGACCACGAGCGGTCCGCTGCCGAAACACAAGGAGAACATCAGAGCTATCGGGCAGTTGAACGGAGTCGGCTGCACAGAGAACATTCATCGCTCCGTCCCAGATCCCTTTGCGTTGGTCGGGACGCGGGAGAAGTTAGCTACCCGCTGTGCGAATCGCTTCGATGCCGATTTTCATACCGTCGGGGAAGTTGAATACGCCGGTACCTGAGATCAGGGTTGTCGCTCCGGCATCGATTACCTCGCCGGCGGTATCGACCTTGATGCCGCCATCGACTGCAATCTCCAACTCATGACCGGCGGTGCGTGCCATGTCTTGCAGTTCAGTGATCTTCGGCAGCATCTCGGGCATGAACGACTGTCCGCCGAACCCAGGTTCGACTGTCATTACGAGGGCTCGTTCGATAAGCGGTAACGTGGATTGGAGAACGGAAGCCGGGGTGTCGGGTTTCAGCGAAACTCCGGCGGTCATTCCAGCGACCCGGGCGTCGCCCAAAGAAGCCTCGAGATCGTCGCAGGCTTCAACGTGCATGGTGAAAATATCGCCACCGGCATCGGCAAAAGCCTGGGCGTAACGGGCGGGTTCGAGCACCATCATGTGAACGTCGATCGGAAGCTTCGTGAATGGGCGAATTGCTTCGAGAACCGGGATTCCAACGGTGATGTTGGACACAAAATTACCGTCCATCACGTCGAAGTGAAGCTCGTCTGCACCAGCTTCCTCAACGGCTGCTATCGAGTCGCCAAGGTGCGCGAAATCAGCAGCCAGAAGCGAGGGAGATATTTTGATGTGGTTAGCCATGTTTGATGGTGGATCTTGCTGGAACGAACTTTCGGGTGGAACGGCTATAGAAAATCAGACGAGTCTGGCAGCGAGTGCGTCTGGATGGTACGACATGATGGTGTCGACACCGGCCTTGGCACTGACGACCGAATTGTCGAGATTGGTCATTATGTCGGGACCTGACGCAATTATTTTCTTGCCACCATCGTGAACCGCTTGTACTTCTTCAGTGCTCATCACGTACCGCACATAGATCCATGAAGAGTAGGGATCGGCGATCGCCACTGGCAGTTCGGTAGCGGTACTGGCGCCCGTGGCGCACTGGAAATCGGCGGAGCCTTCGTAGAAGCGTCGGCGCACATCGACCGATAGGTGAATTAACCCGATTCCCACAGTGCTACCAAGTAGCCCTCGCTCGGCGAGTCCGTCGCAGATCTTCGTGATGCAACCGGGATCGAGTGTTTTCATCTCGATAACGAGACTCGTTTCGGCAGTTCCGAACTCTTTCACGGCGTCGAACGTTTCCATCAGCGTCGGGATTCGTTCGCCAGCGAATTTTTCGTTCCACCAGCTACCGGCATCGAGTGCTTTCACCTCGGCGAGAGTCATCTGCGCAACTCGACCTTCGCCATCAGTTGTGCGGTCTACCGTATCGTCGTGAAGCACGATGAGTTCGTCGTCAGAAGTTCCGCGCACGTCGATCTCAATCGCCATGCCCATTTCGAGAGCAGCCTTGAACGCGGAGATGGTGTTTTCAGGGTAGGTCTCATCGAGACCACGGTGCGCGATGATGATCGATGTCATGAGGTGATCTTCTGGGGAGGGCATAGACCGGATGGGCTGGGCAAGATTGTGGTTGTCAATTGTTTGAGATTGTAGTTGCGACCGAACCGTGAGCTATTCTGCTTCGGCGAGCATTTGCTTCGCTTCGGTGATTGCGGCACGAACACGCTCGGGGGCAGTGCCACCGGGTACGTTACGTGCTGCAACGGCGGAATCGAGGGTGATTTCCATGACTCCTTCGTCAAATAGGTCGGAAGCCTTTTGGAAATCGCTCAGCGAAAGTTCACCGAATCCAATGCCATCGGCAATGCACTGCTTCGAGAGATCAGACACGGCAATGTACGCTTCACGGAACGGTACACCCTTGTCAACAAGGTGGTCGGCGATGTCGGTAGCGAGCACGAAGCTGTTGGAAGCGGCTTGACGCATGCGATCGGCATTGATGGTCATTCCGGAGATCATTCCGGCTGCTGCTTCGAGTGCGGTGATTACGGTGTCGGCGGCGTCGAACAGACCTTCTTTGTCTTCTTGCAAATCACGGTTGTAGGTGAGCGGAAGACCCTTGATCGTGATGAGGAGGCCCATCAACGAACCGTAGACACGTCCTGTCTTGCCGCGAATTAACTCGGCGAAATCGGGGTTGCGTTTTTGCGGCATGATGCTGGATCCAGAGGTGTATTCGTCGGACAGCTTTATAAAGCCGAACTCGTCGGAAGACCAGATGACCAGTTCTTCGGCAAGGCGCGACAGATGTGCCATCGCCAGCGACGACGCGGTGAGGAACTCGACAATGAAATCGCGGTCGGAAACAGCGTCCATCGAGTTGCGGGAGATATCGTCAAAATCAAGCTGATCGGCGACCCACTTGCGGTCGATGGCGTACGGAACGCCAGCCATTGCGCCGGAGCCAAGTGGAAGTACGTCGGCACTTTCTGCGGTTTGTGCAAAACGAGTGGCGTCGCGATCGAACATTTCGAAGTACGCCATCAGGTGGTGGGCGAGAACGACCGGCTGACCGCGTTGCATGTGGGTGTAGCCGGGGACGATGGTGTCGATGTGCTGTTCGGCAAGGTTTACTAAAGCGGTTTGGAGAGATACCGCGGCCTCAAAAGCGCGTGCGCAGGCACCCTGCGTCCAGAGCCGGGTGTCGGTTGCGACCTGATCGTTGCGGGAACGGGCGGTGTGCAGGCGTCCTGCAGCATCGCCGATCAGTTCATAGAGGCGTGATTCCACATTCATGTGGATGTCTTCGAGGTCGGGATTCCAGACGAACTCGCCGGTTTCCATTTCCGCAGCGATCGTGGTCAGACCATCGACGATCTTCTCTGTGTCATCTGACTCGATAATGCCCTGGCGTCCCAACATCCGGGCGTGCGCGATCGAACCAGCGATGTCTTCCTTGTACATGCGGCTGTCGTAGTGCACCGACACCGTGAAATCGCTGGCTAGCTCGGAACCGCGTGCGGCGGCAGCCGGGGTTGTGTTTTCGTTCGAGCCGTTGTTTTGGCCTGACATTGAATTGTTCTTCTAACTGGCATTGCAGCGTGTACGGAGATGTACTGTGTGCAACATTATCGCTACTAGCGGGATATTTTAAGGAAGCAGACAGGGATCAAGCGCGCAAAACGCGACCTACCGTCCCTGCAAGCAGGATCCAGAACCCCAGAAAAGTTGGCTAAGCCACCTATCGTCGCTCGGAGTTGGTTTGCTTTCGGGACTGGGTTCGGGCTGAGAGGGAGTAGATGTCGATGAAACCGGTGGCTGCCTCGTGATCGAACGAGTCGGTCGTCGAGTAGGTCGCCAGATCGAAATCGTAGAGGCTAAACGGTGAGCGTCGACCCACCACGATGCACGAACCCTTGTGCAGACGAACCCGAACGTCACCGGTCGAATACTCGTGGGCACTGTCCATGAACGCCGCAATGTTCGTGCGAAGCTCGGTGAACCAGCGGCCGTCATAAACAAGATCGGAGTAGATGGCCGAAAGGTTCTCTTTCACACGCTGCTGCTCACGGGACATCGTCGAAGTCTCAAGAGCCTTCAGAGCGGTGTGCAGAACGATCGCAGCCGGAGTTTCGTAAACCTCACGGGACTTGATACCGACGAGACGGTTCTCGATGTGGTCGATACGACCCACACCGTGCAGGCCAGCAATGTCGTTCAAAATGGCGATCAGTTCAACACCCGACTTCAGCGAGCCGTCGACAGAAACCGGTACACCCTTTTCGAAACCGATAGAAACCTCTACCGCTTCATCTGGTGTGTCGCTGATCTGACGGGTCCACGAGAATGCGTCTTCCGGTGGAGCCTGCCAGATGTCCTCGAGGTCTTCACCCTCGATCGCTTGACCCCAGAGGTTGCGGTCAATCGAATAGACCCGTTGGTCTGATCCGACTTCGCGTAGCTCGAGTCCTGCCTTCTGGGCGTACATCTTCTCTTCGTCACGGGTCATGCCCCACTCGCGGGCGGGCGCAACGATCTTCAGAGGATCGCCGTGAGCAGCAAGAGTCATGATTCCAGAGTCGAAACGAACCTGGTCGTTGCCTTTTCCGGTGCAGCCGTGGGCTACCGCGGTAGCTCCGACTTCACGGGCAGCCTCAACGAGTTTCTTCGCCATGAGTGGGCGGCCGAGTGCCGTCGAAAGTGCGTAGACACCCTCGTACATTGCTCCGGCTTTGAGGCCAGGGAACACATATTCGTTCACGAACTCATCTCGAACGTCCCAAACCAGGGAGTCGATGGCACCAGCCTGTGCGGCTCGTTCCTTCACTCCGACGATTTCGGGTCCTGCGCCCAGATCGACAGTGAGAGTTACAACGTCCATGTTGTAGTTCTCCTGGATCCAGACGGTTGAGATTGTCGAGTCCATGCCCCCGCTGTAAGCGAGAACACACTTTTCCCTTGCCATAGCTAAGTATTTTTCCTGTTGGATTGTTGGCGAACGAGGAGCGTGATGCCGCGACTGCGTTGAAGCGCAACCTAACTATTCTCTCGCTAGAATGCGGGGTTGTCGATTCGCGATTTCTGTCATTCCGAACAGTGAGGGACGAACGACGTGACAATTAAGAGAAGGCTTCGGTGACAAGAGTGCGATCTGCATCGTATGGTGCATTCATTGGTGATGTGTCAGAGCAACGAGGGTTTTAGGAGAATGGACAGAATGGCAAACACAAAACCGACAATTGATCTCTCGGGCGATATTCTGCGGAGATTCGAGAAGGTTAGTTTGCAGAGTTGTACCGGTGCGCTCGGGTATATCACTCGGCAGGCAAAAGCAGCAACAAACGGCGATACCAGCTCTTCTTGGACCAATTGCTACATGAAGAACGTGAAGCCGTTGACGCACGGGCGAAAAATCGCTGCCCGCGCCCGCACATTAAGTTTTCTGCCGCCACGACCGGACATGGCAGCAAAGCTGCGAGACGGCGAGAATTCACCGGAGTTTGTGGCCATGGAGAGTTGTGGTCCCGGTGATGTGCTTGTGGTCGACGCCAACAGGATGTCCAATCTCGGAATTCTAGGGAATATGAAAACTCGAACGCTATGGCAACGGGGAGCCACAGGACTGATTACTGATGCGTCGGTGCGAGATCTGGATAAGGTTCAAGATGATTATGGTCTCGCGGTGTTTGGAGCAGGGCGATCGGCGATCACCGGGTTGGAAGGAAGTCCATTTCACGAGGCGAACGTTCCAATCAGCTGCGATGGCGTGCTGGTACTACCGGGTGACCTGATGGTGGCGGACGACGATGGCGTGGTGGTTGTTCCTCAACAGCTTGCGGAGCAGGTTATCGATTGGATCGAGGAGCACGACCGTGTCGAGGAGTACATCGCGGAATTGGTGGACGAGCAGCAAGTTTCACCGGGTCGTTTCTATCCCCCAAGTGAGGAACTCAGACAGCGGTACCGTGACGAGCAGGCGAAAAAGGCGACCTAGTCGGTTGGTACGGTGTCGTGCGTGATTCTGAATCGATTTCAGAATGACAATAGAGGTTCGTATCAATATGAAAACAGCCCCGATCACGAGAGTGATCGGGGCTGTTCAATTCACGTATTGTTGTGACTTAACGCTTTAGGCACCAGTCTCTTCAAGAACCCGGTCGAGAATATCGACTGCTTCGTCGATTTCGTCTCGGGTGACGTTGAGCGGTGGCATGAAGCGAATCATGTTGGGCCGAACTGCGTTCATGAGCAGGCCTTCTGGCAAGCTCGCTGCGACCGTAGGTCCGGCGATTTCTTTCGACATTTGAACAGCGATCAACAGGCCCATGCCTCGAACTTCGGTGATGAAGTCGTGCTTTTCAGCCAGAGTCTTTAGCTTGCCCTGAAAGTAGGCACCTGTTTCTTTGGCGAGTTCCGGAATGTCTTCATCGACAATCACTTTGGCTGCAGCAGCGCCGGCTGCAGTCGTAAGAGCGTTGCCACCAAAAGTGGATCCATGATCGCCCGGTTCGAGAACTGAGCAGAACTCCTTGGTTGTGAATGCACCCAGTGGGGCACCTGAGCCAAGAGCTTTCGCCAGCGTCATTACATCGGGTTCAACACCCGGGAACTGTTGGTATCCGAATAGCGTTCCGATTCGACCCATTCCGGTCTGAACTTCATCGAGCATGAACAAAATGTTCTTTTCGTGGCAGAAATCCATTACATCCTTCAGGTAGTTGTTGGAGGGAATATTCACTCCGCCCTCGCCCTGGACAGGCTCGAGCAGAACGGCACACGTGCGGCCTTCGACGTAGGCATCTTTGATTGCCTGCACGTCGTTGTACTCCACGTTCAGGAATCCCGGCATTAGCGGGGTCCACTTTTCCTGATAAGCAGGCTGACCCGTCGCTGCCATCATCGCCTGAGTGCGGCCGTGGAACGAATCGATGGTGGTGATGATCTCGTACGCGCCATCGAGTTTGGTCTTGCCCCACTTGCGGGCGACCTTGCAAGCGCCTTCGTTTGCCTCTGCACCAGAGTTGCAGAAGAAGACACGATCGACGTCGGAGTTGTCGACGATGATCTGGGCAAGCGGAAGCTGCGGAGTCGTGTAGAACAAGTTCGACATCTGCAGGATTTTTCCTGCCTGATCGCGGATGGCTTCGGTAACTGCGGGGTGATTGTGCCCGATGTTCAGGACAGCCCAGCCAGCGGTGAAATCGAGATAGCTCTTGCCATCGTTGTCGAATACTCGGGTGCCTTCTCCTCGCACCAGTACGGGCGGCATTCGGTTCACCACCTGCATGTAGTACTTGGATTCGAGGGCTTTATAGTCTTCCGAGCTAGTCATTTTTGTTCTCTTTTTTACTTTTTGGGATGTGTGTCTCGGTCGACACTCCGAGATGATCCCAGCTGCAATATTGCCGTGGTTACGGCGACGCCTGCGTATCACATTCTGTGAATTGCAGAGGGAGAACTATATCGCAGAGGCTGTGAGATTGGGGTGAGAGGAGTTTTTGTTGGATAGGTCGATTGACTGAGCGAAGTGACACGCGGCTGTGCAATGAACCATCAACAACTACCGACCATCGACTCCCCGAGAGCCCCAAGATGGCACTCTGCTCGTTGGTTGTTAAGCAATTACCATCTGTTCCTAGTCTTTGCGACCGGGTTTCCACCCCTTGATGGTTGCCCTGCCGAGGACCGCGGCTGCGATGAGAAAGGCACCAGCCATTGCCTGCCAGTTCGATCCAGTGGGAATTGCGAGACCGAGAATGACTACGATGCCAACACCGGCTCCGTGACCGCTGCTCTTCGTTTTGGCGATAGTAAGGCCGCCAAGAACTAATCCGATCGCACCCGCAATCGGTATTAGGAATACAACCGCACCGGCTCCCGTCGCCAGTCCGGCTCCGCCGCGGAACTTGTTGAACACCGGATACCAGTGACCGACAACTGCGGAAGCTCCAGCAACGATCCAGAGATGCTCTGGTGCGCCCATCATCCAGACGATGAGAACTGGCACTCCGCCTTTGAGGGCATCGGCAATAAATACCGCTGCACCAATTCTTTTGTCCACTTTACGGAACACGTTGGCCGCACCAGGGTTGCCGGTGCCTGTTTCAAATAGATCTACACCCGCACGCATAGTGAACAGCTTTGCGAACGGTATCGATCCCAACAGGTAACCGAAAATCAGTATCGCAAGCACGTGACCGGTTGTATCCATGTTGATCCCTAAGCGGCGTGTTAATCGACAGCGTGACCTAACACCGGAACCTAGATGATTTTTGTCCCGATGTCTTCGCCGCGTGCACAGACTAGCAATGCCCCCGCAACCCGTCCGTCGATGATGTGGCCGGAACCAACGACCGTGACGGCATCGGCACATGCTTCTATCTTCGGAATCATGCCTCCGACAGCGATACCACCGGCGATCAAGTCCACCGCCTGACCGCGGGTCATTCTCGGGATTAGCCTTCTTCGAGCATCGAGAACACCTTCGACATTCGTCTGGAAAACTAACTGATCTGCGCGAACTGCTTTTGCGATGTGGCCAGCCGATGTATCGGCATTCACATTCAAAATGCGGTCTTCTCCCGATTCGCTCGGGTACAGGTGAAGTGCTGTTGGCGCGATAACGGGGATACTGCCGGAATTAAGGACGGCTTCCACCGGAGTTGCGTTCGCCTTTACGATTTTGCCAACGAAACCGAGATCGGGATCGAGCACTTCAGCCTGAAGCAATCCGCCAGAGACACCGGAAATTCCGACTGCACTTGCACCTGCAGCTTGGAATTCGGCCACTAATTGCGAGTTCACCAACCCGCCGAGAACGGCGACTGCGACATCGAGTGTCGCTTCGTCAGTGCGTCTGAGGCCACGAATGAACTCTGGCTGGATACCCTGTTTTGCTACCCAGTCGCTGATTACTTTTCCACCGCCGTGAACCACGACCGGTCTTGCACCTTGCGTCCATAGGTCGACGATATCTGGAACGGTGCTGTCGCCTTCGCCCAGCGTGCTACCACCGATCTTGATAACGATCGTCTTGCCAGATATATCGCGTTTGTTCGAAGCGGTCACAGCGTTACCACTTTCCAACTGGGAAAATGCGAATGGACGGGGTTAATGAGCAGTAACTCGCCCCCCAGAAATGAATTTGGCGCAGGCCGTTCACGGCGATGTCCCTCTGAAGACCTTTACGTCGTGTAGGCCGAGTTGAATACCACGTACTCTTCGGTGAGATCGCAGCCCCATGCAACACCCGATCCGTTGCCAACGTTGAGGTCGACTCGAAGCCGCACCTCGTCACCACCGAGAGCGCTTACGACACTCTGGATGTTGTACGAGATTGCCTTGCCAGCGAAGACGATCTGAATATCGTTCACGTAGCAATCGATCTTCGATTCATCGAGAGGGATTTCTGCCTTGCCGACCGCCATGAAGATTCGACCCCAGTTGGGATCGCGTCCATATACTGCGGTTTTTACGAGGAGAGAGGCGGCACACTCCCGTGACGCTTTTAGAGCATCGTCATTTGACTGAGCACCGTCAACGGTTACTTCGATCAGCTTGGTCGCTCCCTCGCCGTCGCGGGCAATCTCGATCGCCAGATGCTGGCAGACCTGCGTAACCGCAGCAACGAACGTTTCCGAGGCATCGTCTCCCCCGGAGATAGTTGATCCACCAGCTTCACCGTTAGCCATCAGAAGTACGGTGTCGTTCGTGCTCTGGTCGCCATCAACATCAATCTGATTGAATGATAGTTTCACTGCGTCGGAAAGCGTTTCCTGCAGGAACGCCGCATCTACGTTGGCATCGGTGGTGACGTACGCCAGCATGGTCGCCATGTTGGGGTGAATCATCCCCGAGCCTTTGGAAACGCCACCGACAGTGTGGGTTACACCATCGATAACGAACGAAACTGCAATCTCTTTGGTCCGCTTGTCGGTCGTGAGAATTGCTTTGGCAAACTCACCGCCGCCGTCGCTCGAAACTTCGATCTGAGGAATGAATTCGCGCATGAGCGCCATTGGGATTTCAACACCGATAACACCGGTCGATGAAACAAGCGTCTGCTCATCTGCGACACCGAGGTGGTTGGCTGCGAGCTGGGTCATCTCTTTTGCATCGATCATGCCTTGATCGCCGACAGCAGTGTTTGCGCAGCCACTATTCACGACTACCGCATGTACCTGGTTGTCGGTGCCTACCCGTTCTCTGTCGAGCGTCACCGTTGGAGAAATAATGCTGTTTTGTGAGAACGTACCGGCTACGTTGCAGGGCTTTTCTGAATAGAGAATGCCGAGATCGAGTTTGTCCATGCCGGGAGTTTTGAGCCCGGCGAAAACACCGCCGGCCGAGAAGCCTTTGGCTGATGTAACCGTGCCGTTCGGCACTGATGTGATTGGGAATGTCATGGCAAGTATTGATTGTGTTCGTTTGTACGTCGGCCGAGAAGACCGAACGAATATCTAGGCTAGCGCGAGTGATTCAGAGATACCAGGAAGCCAAAACCGTTAATTTTCAGCGGATTCGATTAACGAACTTCGATTAGCGAACAAAGTTAAACGAATAATCGGCTGGAATTTTTGAAAACTGCAGTTCAAACCGAACTGCGAGTATACAACAGCGCGTTGTCGTGATCGTGCTTGAATAAAGCCCAGAAGAAACTAAGCTGCGGTGTCGATGTCCGAGAACTCGTTCATTCGTCGGACTGCATTGTCGACGCTTCGACTCAGGGTTGCGAGATGTTCGCTTGCGATGTTCGTTCCGTTGTGCGTTCCAGTGTTCAAGGCCGTCACGAATGGGTCTTCCTCAGTTGAGAATCTGAGTTTATCGGCTGCCATGATCCTCGAGGGAAAAAACGTCGATCCGCGGCTTAGTACGATAGCTGTTCGGAACTGACTGCACCTCATTTGCATCTAAGAAATTAGACACAATGTATTCACGGTGAAATCCGCGATTTCGTGAAAGCTGGGCTGAATAGGCACTGAGCCTATCGACACAAATGCCGGGTGCTTCTAAGCTTGCCAACAGTGAACCGCATCGGAGCGCACTCCGCATCAGCGGTGTGAGGAAACATGAGCGATATCAAGCAAGTTGACGTATTGATTGCTGGCCAGGGCGCTGCTGCGTTCGCGGCGGGGCTGTACTCGTCTCGCTATCAGGTGAATACATTGATAGCCGGTGAGCAGTTCGGTGGTGAGACCGCAATTGGCGGAACGATCGAAAATTACCCGGGTCAACCCGATATCGACGGCTTCGACCTGATGATGAAATTCAAGGAACAGGTCGACAAGTTCGAGACTCCAACCGCCTACTCGAATCTGAAGTCAGTTGAGAAGAACGGCGACGTTTTCCGCGCTGTTCTCGATGACGGCACTGAAATTGATGCGATCTCGGTAATTCTGGCAGTTGGTCGAGAACGACGAAAACTCCTTCTTCCGAACGAGGAAGAGTGGACAGGGAATGGCGTTTCGTACTGCTCGATCTGCGATGCACCTCTATACCGCAACAAGAAAGCGGCGGCGGTAGTAGGCGGTGGCAACGCAGCCGTTGAAGGCGCAGTTTTGCTCGCAAAGTACGCTGAGACTGTCTATCTGATCTACCGCAGGGACAAGCTCACTCGACCTGAGCCGATCCTACTGAAGGTGCTCGGCCAAACCGACAATGTGAAGGTTCTGTACAGCACAGAGGTTACTGAGTTGGTTGGATCGGATGAAACTGGTTTGACGGGTATTCGTATTAGCCAACCCTTGGAAGGCGAAGACGAGTTGACGATCGACGGGTTGTTCGTTGAAGCCGGTGCAGATCCTCGACTTGAGATTCCGAATCAGCTTGGTCTTGAAATCAATCCCGATACCGGTGAGGTTCACGTCGATAAGGGCCTGAACACTTCGGTTGAAGGCGTCTATGCCGCCGGTGACCTCACCGATGGTACCGACCTGAAGCAGACCATTACCGCGGCTGCTCAGGGAGCGATTTCTGCGCTTTCTGCGTACCAGCACGTGATGAAAGTGAAGTCGAACCAGCATGAATCTGCGGCTATGGCCGGTGTGTCGGGCGACTAACACGGATCGTCTGACGATTATTAGGCGGAATCACCAACTAGGTCTCGTGCGTGCCCGCATCGAATGATCTGCTCTACACGGGGTTTGGATTCGGACTGCGCCTATTGTGTTTAACCGTAAGCGGAGCGTTCGCGCTCGGCCGTCCTACGATGTGCGAGATTTTCTATCGCGGTGTTATCGGCGAACGATTGCTGTAACGTGATTGCTGCTTTTATTCGGTTACTGGGTATCCGGAATTGCGCAGAGTGCCAGCAGGGCGTCCCACTCTTCGTCGACTTTAGCCTGGATAGCGGCGATCGTTGCATCATCGGCGTTTTTCGTGATGTGGCTGAAGCGTTTCTGCGAAAGCAGCGCATCCATGACGGGTCGCTTCTTCTGGCGTGCACCGGTCATTTTCCACTTGCCTTCTACCACTTCGTAGAGCGGCCATAAACCCGCTTCGACCATGAGTTGGCTGACTTCCATCGTCTTTTCCGGCTCGAAGCGCCATCCACGATCACACGGCGTGAGGACGTTGATGAATGATGGGCCGTCGGCCTGCTCGGCCTTCCGAACCTTCGTCATCAGGTCTTTCCAGTTGTGCGACGCAGCTTGCGCGACATACGGAATACCGTGAGCAGCAATGATCTTGGTCATATCTTTGTGCCACTCGGGCTTACCGGAACGGGCGTCGCCTGAAGGCGTTGTGGTCGTCCATGCACCCAGCAAAGTCGCACTGCTACGCTGGATTCCCGTGTTCATGTAGCCCTCGTTGTTGAGGCAGATATAGATGAACTTGTGGCCGCGTTCGAGTGCACCGCTCAGCCATTGGAATCCGATGTCATAGGTCGCACCGTCACCGCCGAACACGAGGAACGTAAGTGGTCGGTCTTCCATTCGGCCTTTTCGAACGAGTGCCTTGTATGCCGCTTCAACACCACCAATGGTTGTTGCTGCGTTTTCGAAGGCACTGTGGATCAGCGGAACCTTCCACGTCGTGTCAGGGAATCGAGTTGTCGAAACTTCAAGACAACCGGTCGCAAGGGCGACAACGGGTGGGTTCTCAAGAGCGGCGAGAATTTGGCGTACTGAGACTGATTCTGCACATCCGGCACACAGTCCATGTCCGTTCCCGAATAGATCGGGTGCCAGACTCAGTTCACGCAGCTTTAGCGTCATAAACCTGATTCCTTTTCCTGTTACTTGAGACCGAGGTAACCCGGTTCTTCGGGCTCCACCTGAGATTCGTTCATTTTTAGCACATGCCCGATAGCTTCGCGGAATTGAAATTTCGGAGTGGCTCTACCGCCGAGTCCGTAGACGAAGTCCATAAGAAGTGGTCGATTGGGCATCGTTCGAGTTGCCGTCGCGAGGTCCTGCAACAGGCTGTTGCCGGGTGTTCCAAAGGCGATTGCCCGGTCGAGAACGCCTACCGCTCCGATACCTTCGAGTGCTTTTCGCACATCGGCTACCGGGAACGGTCGGAACAGCCTAATTCGAAGCATGCCAACCTTAATGCCAGCCTCTCGTGCTTCGTTGATGGCGGCTCGCACCATGCCTTCAGACGATCCAAGCACCACGAGGCCGATTTCGGCGTCGTCGAGCAAATACTCCTCGATCAGGTTCATTGGCCGACCGGTGATCTCTCCGACCGCATTGAGCTGGGTTCGGATGATTTCGAGGGAGTTTTTCATCGCCTCGACCTGCTGCCGTTTGTGCTCGAAATAGAAATCGTTTGCATCGAGCGTGCCGAACGTGGCGGTACTACCGGGTTCGAGTGCCCAGATATCGGGCTCGTACTCGCCAGCGAATGCTTTTACGACCTCGTCGGGGAGCACTTCGACTCGTTCTACCGAGTGGGTGACAGTGAATCCATCGAGCACGTTGGCCGACGGCAGCATGACTTCTTTGTTCTCAGCGATCGTTGGCATCACGACTGCCTGGTCGTACGCCTCCTGCGGGCTTGCACCGATTAGCATGGGCCACGACGATTCGCGCATTCCCATCACGTCGGAGTGGTCGCACAGAATGTTCAGCGGTGCTGAAAATGATCGGCTGCACAGGTGCATCACGACAGGGAGTCTCATGCCCGAGGCGACCCAGAGCATTTCGTACATTAGGGCGAGTCCGGGTCCGGATGTGGCGGTCTGCGAACGCCCACCAGCTGCAGTCGCACCGACACACGCGCTCATTGCTGCGTGTTCGCTTTCGACGTTGATGTACTCGGTGTTTACGAGTCCATCGGCGACGTATTCGGAGAACTTTTCGATGATGAAAGTTTGCGGTGTAATTGGATAGGCGGCGACAACTTCGGGATCGATCTGACGCATTGCGTATGCAACTGCCTCACCGCCGTTGATCGCCTGTGGAGAGGGGGGCTTGATACCAGATCCTGATTTCTGGGTCGTTGTCATCTATCCGGCTCCGTTTTCGCTGGGTTCGGTGTCTCGGTCAGCCGCTGAATCGGGAACCATATCTATACATTTCACAGGGCAAACCTGTGCGCAGATTCCACAGCCTTTGCAGTGCTTGAGATCGACTGCGACAAGTTTCGAGTCAGCGACTTCGAAGCTGGTGTCGGGGCAGTCGACCCAGCAGATCATGCAGTGGGTGCAGCGTTCGAAATCGATGACGGGAACTTCGGTTCGCCAGTCGCCAGTTTGCACGCGATCGGTGCTGCCTGGATTTACTCCGATTCCACCGGGTTGAATTTGTTTCCAGAGTGGTTGCTCAGACATTGGCGGCGACCTCAACTTTCACGGCGTTGTCATGCCCGAGTTGGAGGGCTTTGAGATTGGCTTTGACGATCGGTGGCGGGAAAGTTTCGGACATGAGTTCCTCAAGGGCATGTGACATCGTGTCGATATCGAGAACGGGTACCGAACGAGCAAACACCCCGAGGATCGGGGTGTTGGGAACGTTGCGTTTGATTAGTGAGACGGCGATCTGGCTTGCGTCGACGGTCCAGAGTTGCTGGCCGACAGTTAGCTTGAGCCGTCGCAATGCAGGTGCGTTCGGGTCATCAGTGTTGACGATGATCGTGCCGGCAGGAGTGAGTCCGGTTTCAACGTCGACCTGGCCGATAAGGGACGCATCTAGAACAATTACGGCATCGGGTTCGTAAACAGGGCCTCGGTCGATTGGTGGTGTTTCACTGATGCGGGTGTAGGCGGCGATTGGAGCGCCTGATCGCTCGGCTCCGAAGTCGGGAAGCGATTGAAGGTAGTAACCACCCTTGAGGGCAGCGGAGGCAAGAATACGGCTGGCGGTAACTACTCCCTGGCCGCCGCGACCATGCCACCTGACTTCAATAGGTAACTGTGTGTCCAAGTTAGAGCGTCTCCCTACGTTCAATATTCTGGTTCGTCAGCGACCGGTCCACTGACGTACCAGCCCACGGAATTCGCCAAACACCACGAATGGCATAAGTTTACGAGCCTGATGGTAGGTGCGCCATCCGTAACAGTAGAACAACCATGATAAACGTGTATTGAGGGCTGCGGGAGCGTGGTGACTTTGCCGCCTGTGCCGTGTAAAAACGAGGGATATGTATCCTCTCGCCGGTAGTTCGGGTGGACGATGATCGACGTGAATGCGCGGTTTTCTGGATCATTTGCCCGTCGGTTAAGTAAACGCCAACCAATGATCTTGCCAGTATCGGTGGTGGCGACTACATACCGATTGATCGGCGCTGGATTGGTAAGCTACTCGCGCATTCCAGACATGGTCATGCCGTCGGTCATTACCTGATCGAGCATTCGCACGAGCGCAGGAAGGTCGTTATCGGAATCGACCGGTCGTATTTAGTATCGTAAGTTCTATCAGCCTTTGACTCCGCTTCTTTGTCGTTAGCTTATGAGCCCTAAATCCTAGAATTGGATCGTTGGTTGGTCATTATTATCGGTCACTGTTTGTGTGGTGTGCGATCCATCCGCCTAGCTCACGATCCGACTTTTCACGATGTCCATGTTTAGCTCAACACCGAGTCCGGGTCCGGTCGGCGGAATGATGAAGCCTTTTTCGAACCTGAGTGGCTCTTTGAAGATCGTCTTGTGGAGCGGTCCCTGGTTGGCTTCCTGAATTACGAAGTTGGGCGAGCAGGTGTCGACCTGAATAGCGGCTGCAGCGGCGATAGGTCCGCAGTACATGTGGGGAGCGATCATTGCGTAGTGGGCTTCGGCGATGGCGGCAACCTTCTTTGCCTCCAGAATTCCGCCTGCCTGACCGACATCAATCTGGATGATCGAAGCAGCACCCTTTTCGATGAGTTGTGAGAATTCGTATTTGGTGACGAGTCGTTCACCGCTGGCGATCGGGATGCTGGTGTGGGCGGCCACTCGCGCCATTTCGTCGTAATTTTCAGGTGGGACAGGCTCTTCGAACCAGAACGGGTTGTACTCCTCGAGGATGTTTGCAACGCGAATTGCCGAGTAGGTGGTTAGCTGTCCGTGGGTACCAATTCCGACCTCAAGATCGTCGCCAACTTCTTTGCGAATCGCCTCAAAAATGTTTGCGGCTTTTCGGATTTCCGGAAGCGAGATATCGCGCGGCCCGGGATGTAGTGGCGTGAACGGATCGAGCTTGCAGGCTGAATTGCCTTCTTCGAGCAGTTGTCGTGCAATTTCGCCAGCTTTCTCCGGGCTATCCTGCCAACCGGAAGGCATGTAGGCATAGGCGCGTAGCTTTTCGTGGAACTGACCACCAAGAAGTTTGTAAGCGGGTTGGTTGGCCGCCTTACCGACAATGTCCCAGCACGCCATGTCGATGGCTGCGAGGACCGAGGTGTAGTGCAGACTCGGGTGCCGATAGTCGTGTCGGCTACCGTAAGCGTCGCTCCAGATTTTCTCGATATTGAATGGGTCCTGACCGATAAGAAACGCCTCGCTGGTTTCATGAATTAGCTGGATCTGCGAGGTGAACTCTTTCCATCCGCTCTGGTTGAACGAGCTGCCGGTCACTTTTTCCCCGAGACCTGTGATGCCCTCGTCAGTCTCGACTTCCAGGAAAAGGAAGTACTTGCCGCCGATGTACGGAGGTTCGTTTTCAACAACTGTTGTTTTGACGCCTGTGACTTTCAATTCGGGTACCTCGAATGTTTTGCGAAATGCGATTCGTTCTGGCAGGTTCGATATCGCCGGGAGTTTATACCCGTGAATCACGCTGAGCGAAGGCGGTGAATTGATTTGCTGGAACGGTGCTGTAATGGCCGTCGTCTTGTTAATTGGCTGGAATTGATACACGGAGCGATTTCATGGTTCTCGCTGACATTTCGAACTATTTCACATTCTTGCGGTGCTCCTGCTTCTCTGAGCACTCGGGATGATCACCTATTCTTCGGTGATGGTTCCCGAACTGCCGATGTGACGGTCTTCAAAATCTACATGGGCATTGATGCTGGGAGTGGAATGATCACGGTTCCTGTGGTGATCTTGGTCGGGATTTTCGGAGTGCTTGCGGCGTGGAAGGCAGGATATTCGCTCGATGACGGATGGCTTATCGCCGCGTACGTCACAACAGTTACAGCGCTGATCGTTCCTGGCGTTACGTTCAAGCTGCGAGGTGACGGAGTCGCCAAGCTGATGGATCAGGAAATTGAAGAGGGCGCATCTTTCCTGAACAACTGGCGATACTCACCAGCACGAAGTACAGAATTGTCGAAGCATTCATGTACGTGTTAATGGTACTTATCGCTTACTTGATGGTGCTCAAACCGTTTTAGCGGTATTAGGCATCGCGATCCCGGAGAACGCTCTTTACGGATCGTGAGAATCAGTCGAGTTCGCGCGTGATCACGCGGACGGGTTTCAGCCGGATAATTCCACGGTCGGGTCGTTCTTGCCTTATCGTTTCCATGTACAGCTCGAACTCATCGCCCTTTTTGTATTTGCGGACTATTTCTGTTGTGATCGCGTGGGGAGAGTTTTCCGTCGACATCTCAGCGACGCCGATGATTGAGATGTAGCGTCCGTCGGGGTTGTCAATAATTCCCGTGCAACGCTGATCTCGCACAAGATTGTTCCATTTGGCAGTTGTCAGCGTGGTCGAGATCAAAAACATATCGTCTCGCCAGATGAACCAGACCGGTGATAGTTGGGGACGTCCGTCTTTGCGGATTGTCGCTAGGATCATGTTTGGCTCGCTAGCAAGGAAAGCTTCAGCGGCGGTTGTCTTCATATTGTTGGTCATTGGACTACCGGCGCTTCGATAGCTGTTACCAACGCTGCGCAGTGGCCGAGTGCATGTACCTGATTGGCACCCTCGCACAGCAAGACCATGTTGCCGTAGATGGCGTATCCGCCATACAAAGGCTGGACGCTACCGCTGCCGTGGGACGATGGTGCCGCGAAGTACGCGCGACGATCCTTGAGTCCTTCATCCCATATGGCATCTTCTTCATCAAGTAACGCTGTTTCGCCCGACGCTTCAATGGCGTAACTGGTTCCGAACTTAATAGCGTCGGAATGAGATTCGTAAAAGCGAATCTCGTATTCCTTCGCAACCGTTCCCAAAGGAGTCCAGAACCCAAACCACGCGGCGGTCGCTGATGGAAGCTCTGAAACGTCGTACTCGGTGTTGGTCTTGAATCTCACCGCCTTGAAATCGTTGATCGTAAATATGCGCTCAGACGGGGTGATCTGCGTAAATTCATCGATCTGCGATTGCGCCTCGTCGCTCGAACGACAAGCGGTGAGTACGGTGGCTGCGAGGATGAGAAGGGAGAACAGAAGACGGGGGCGCTTCAAGGTTTGGTTCTTTCTAAAAGTTGAGCGTGAACAGCAAGCTCACCGTCATCGGTTGCTGTCAAATCTACTGTCAAAATACCCCAACCGAAAATCATGTTCAGTTGGAGCCTATTTTGCGAAAAATGGTCGGGGTGCTCGGATTTGAACCGAGGACCTCTTCGTCCCGAACGAAGCGCGCTACCGAGCTGCGCCACACCCCGACTTATTGAGCTAGTCGATTATAGCGGTGGATATGGCGATGTTGGTGGTGGGGTTCTGTGACGTTTTTAGCGATGCTACGGTTCGCGCGCTCCGAGCAACAGTCGAAGGATCTGGTGCGGCGAGGGTTGGCTGGCACGTGCTTGTGATGCGGGCGTCATTGTTCATCTGTGAACAACGCACTTTGTTCGATTGCCCACCCTTGCCTGCTTGGCAGGTTTTCACAACCCCCACCTCGGATCCTTTCGCTTTGGTCGGGAAGCTAGGGGCGAGCAGATACTTCATACTGCGTCAATATCCTGAATCTCGTTCAGGATGATGGAAACCGGAGGCGGGATCGTCTTCAAGAAAACGTGCCATGGCACTCACACCGGCTTGACGATCCATTCGGGGTTTTCGCCTCGAACCATTCGGCCAGCGTTCTCCATGGTGTACTGCGCAGCGTTTAGCTGAGATTCGAGCGACTTTGACGCTACGTGCGGCGTCACTACCACGTTTTCCATCGTTGGAAGTGGATTGTCAGCCTCGATCGGCTCAATCTCGGTTACGTCGAGACCAGCCGCAAATATCTCCTTCGATTCAAGTGCCCTGATCAGGGCATTTTCATCGACGACCGGTCCTCGGCATGCGTTGATGAGAATCGCGGTCGGTTTCATCATTTCGAATTCGCGATCCGACATCATATGCTCGGTAACGCGATCGAGCGGCACGTGGAGGGTAATAATGTCGGATGTCGACACAAGTTCATCGAAATCAACTTGTCTCGCACCAGTTGCTGCGACGTATTCTGCGTCGTGCTGAACAACATCGTGATAGACGAGTTCGCACTCCCAGCCGTTGAGTCGTTTGGCAACTCGGGAACCGATCCTGCCGAGTCCAACGATGCCGATTCGCTTGCCAACCAGAGTATGGAACTCGTCTCGCTCGCCGCCGATACCCGCCGACCACGTGCCGTCCTTGACGCTCTCGATTTGGCGGTCGAGCTTACGGTTCGTAGAAAACATCAGACCAATGGTGTGTTCTGCAACTGCGACTGCGTTGGCACCCCCGTTGTTGGCAACATCAACGCCCAGTTCGGCGAGAGTTGCCTTGTCGATCCAGTCGGTACCTGCACTTGATGTTTGAACGAGCTTCACAGTCTCGATTTTTTCGATGAGACTTGTAAAAAATTCCGGACGCCCTTTTGGAAGAATCATCACCGCACCCTGGCACTGCTCGACGATCTTGTCGAACGGCTGGTCGACATCTACAAGACGCAGGTCAATACCGCCGATTTTGTCCGCCGCTGCTTTCGATTCGCTGAAGGTAGTTTCAGTGGCTGGACCTTTTGAGGCGAGAATAACTACGATATTTGACATTGCGATTACTTTCCTAACCTTTCGATCTAAGTGGGTCGGACATGATTACACCGGTTTGACGATCCAGTCGGCACCTTCACCTCTAACCACTCGTCCGGCGTTTTCCATCGTGAATTGTGAGGCGTTCCACTCGGACTCAATCGCCCTAGTTGCGAGGTGAGGTGTAACTACCACGTTTGGCATGGTTGGCAACGGATTGTCGGCTTCTATCGGCTCGATCTCGGTTACATCGAGTCCGGCAGCGAAAATTTCCTTCGATTCCAATGCCCTGATCAGAGCGGTTTCATCAACCACCGGACCACGGCACGTGTTGATGAGGATCGCGGTCGGCTTCATCATTCCGAATTCACGGCCGGACATCATGTGTTCGGTAATACGGTCGTGTGGAACGTGCAGAGTGATGATGTCGCAAGTAGAAACGAGTTCGTCGAAATCGACTTTCTTTGCGCCGGTGGCTGCAACGTAGTCGTCGTCGTGATCAACAACGTCATGGTAGACGATTTCGCACTCCCACCCTGCGAGGCGTTTGGCAACTCGTGAGCCGATTCTGCCTAGCCCGACGATTCCGATTCGTTTGCCAACGAGAGTGTGGAACTCGGCACGGTCACCGCCTACGCCAGCCATCCACGTACCGGCCTTAACGCTTTCGATTTGAACATCGAGCTTGCGATTGGTCGAAAACATCAGACCAATCGCATGTTCCGCAACGGCTACAGCGTTGGCACCACCGTTGTTGGCAACATCAACGCCCATCTCAGCCAGTGCCGCCTTGTCAATATAGTCGGTGCCTGCGCTGAACGTTTGTACAAGCTTCAGCGAATCAACTTTCGAGGCAATCTCGATGATCGCCGAACTCGCAGCCTGCGGAAGAAGCACAACCGCACCTTGGCACTGTCCAATAATCTCGTCCATCGGCTGTCCGCTATCGACGAATCTCAGGTCGATACCGCCAATTTTGTCGGCTGATTCCTGAGTTTCCTTCATGCGGATTTCAGAACCCTCATTGTTAGGGCCAAGAATTACTACGAGGTTCGACATTGTTGACCTGCTTTGCTGTTGTGCTTGATGAGCGTGGTGAAAATAGCGATAAAACGGATCATTGAAATAGGAGTCCGTATGTACGACGGGAGATTATACTTACAAGATTGGATCGAATTGCAAATCGCATTTTTGTCGTTCCATCGCTGTAATCTCGGCGTTGGCACATTCAGCTAAGAATAATTCTGAAGCTCCCACCTTCATCTCACGAACACGAATTTGAACTCAGTAACAGTACGCGCTCCTGCAACTACGGCTAATCTCGGACCCGGTTTCGACAGCATTGGTATGGCACTCGACATGTGGAACGAGCTGACGATTACTCGAGGCAAGTTCAGCGTTTCGACCACCGGCGAGGGCGCTGATCTTGTTCCGCAGGACACCCGCAACCTCATCGTTACTGGCGTGGAAGCGATGTTTCATCACATCAATGAACCGTTGCCGGCGTTGCAGTACGAATGCACGAACTCAATTCCATTTGCGCGCGGGATGGGCAGTAGCTCGGCGGCGATTGTGAGTGGTCTGGTGGCCGGTTCGGCTATCTCTGGAGCTGATCTTTCAAAAGAAGATCTTACGATTCTGGCTGCCGATATCGAAGGCCATCCCGATAACGTTGCGCCAGCGATTTACGGTGGTTGCACCGTTGGTGTTCGACATGGCAGTGACAAGTGGATCGTCGATCGGGTGAATCTTCCTGAAGATCTGCATGCGGTATTGTTCGTACCTGAAATGCTGATGAATACGCACGAATCCCGTGCTGTACTGCCCGATCAGATCAGCCGTTCAGACGCGGTATTCAACATCGGTCGGGCTGCATTGCTCGTAAACGCGCTTTCATCGGGCAAACTCCAACTACTCAAGTACGCGACCGACGACCGGCTTCATCAACCTCATCGGACCCATGCGTTCAAGGCGATGCCCCATTTGATCAAGGCCGCCCTTGTAGGTGGGGCACATGGCGCTTTCCTATCGGGTGCGGGTCCTTCAGTACTGGCACTTGCGACAGGTAACGAAATGACGATCAGCCACGAAATGTCGGAAGCTGCCCGCACATTCGGCGTCGATGGTAAGCCGATGATTATGGCTGTGGCGCACGCTGGCGCATCGGTTGTATCGAGCTCATGACGGCTGAAGTGAACCTAGGGGCAGGGTGGCGTCCGGTTGTGGTGCAGAAATACGGTGGCAGTTCGCTCGCTGATGCTGATCTCATCCACAGTGTCGCTTCGCGTCTGATTGCTAAACAAGAGCAAGGCTTCGATGTTGTCGTCGTCGTATCCGCTATGGGCGATTCGACCGACGAATTGCACGCCTTATCGAGAGCAGTAACCCGTGGTGCAACGCCTGATGCGCGTGAGATGGACACTTTGTTGTCTACAGGTGAACTGGTTACTTCGACTCTGATGGCAATGACTCTGAAAGCTCGCGGGTACGATGCGGTTAGCCTGAGTGGACCGCAAGCTGGTATTAAGACCGACGCTGTACATGGATCCGCCAGAATCGCAGATATAAACACAGATCGTCTTCGCAGGGAACTCGATAAGGGACGCATCGTCATCGTTGCTGGGTTCCAAGGGCTTGCTGAATCGGGCGACATCACAACGTTGGGCCGGGGGGCATCTGACACAACCGCAGTTGCGTTGGCGATAGCTACTGAGGCTGAACGCTGCGAGATATATACCGATGTTGAAGGTATCTACACGACCGATCCTCGACTCACAGGTAAAGCTCGCAAGCTTGCCGAAATTGGATTCCAAGAGATGCTTGAAATGGCAGTCCTTGGAGCGAAGATGAATCCTCGTTCGATTGAGCTCGGTCTTGTCTATGACATGCCGATCTACGTAGCGTCTTCAACTTCAAACGAACCTGGCACGCTTATCCACGGAGGAGAGCACATAATGGAAGTCCGCAAAGCGGTCACCGGTATCGCTGTCGATCGAAACGTTGGCAAAATCACCGTTCGAGGTGTGATTGATCGACCCGGAATTGCTGCTGGATTGCTCCAGCCACTTGCCGATGCGGGAGTGAGCGTCGACGTTATCGTTCAGAACACTTCGTCAGATGGTACTACTGACTTTACGTTCACTGTTGCTTTGGCAAGTGTCGAGAGAGCCGCTGAGGTGATTGGAAGCGATTCGGATGTCGAGTATGCAGAGGTTGTTACCGGATCAAGCTTCGCCAAAGTTAGTGTTGTTGGTACCGGAATGGAAAACGCACCGGGTTATGCTGCAAAAATGTTCTCCACCCTTTCCGAAGTTGGTGTGAACATCGATATGATCACGACATCTGAGATTCGTATCACGACTATTATTGAGCGCGATCAGGTTCAAAAAGCTGTTCAGGCGTTGCACGATGCGTTTGAACTTGAACAAACTGAATAACCTCAGCGGTATCCAGCGTCACCCAGCCAACGCCAGCCTCGAAGTACATTTTGACCCAGCCTTACCTTAGTGTTGTGATCCCCGCCTACGACGAAGAGGCTCGGATCGCGTCGACGGTGAAGGCGATGGTCGAATACCTCGGTACGTGGTCAGAAGAACCGGCTGGCTCTGCGGACGAACGTTCATGGGAGCTTCTTGTCGTTGACGACGGATCGATCGACTCAACCGCTCAAATCGTGGCAGAAATAAGCGCAGCAGACGAACGGGTCCGACTGATAGATTCTTCCCACGGTGGCAAAGGCGCCGCAGTACGCCGCGGAATGGATGAAGCCTCGGGCGCGTGGCGTTTCCTCTGTGATGCCGATCTCTCGATGCCTGCCGACAATCTCGGTAGGTTCTTTGGCGACTCGGGCGACGGCTCAGGGCATCCGAAATACGATGTCGCAATCGGATCTCGTGAAGCACCCGGCTCACAGCGGTTCAACGAACCTCGAAGTCGCCATATCAAAGGTCGCCTATTCAACTATGCCGTAAAAGTGTTGGCACTTCGCAGGATCGAAGATACGCAGTGCGGATTCAAGTTGTTTTCAGCCGAAGCGGCGACGAAGCTGTTTCCACATCAATCCCTCGACGGTTGGGCGTTCGATGTCGAGTTACTGGTGATGGCGAAAGGTGCTAAGTTCAGTGTCGGTGAAGTGCCAATCGACTGGTACTACGGCGAAGGTTCGAAAATGACCCTGACAACAGGTATAGTCGCAGTGCTTGATGTGGCACGCGTGGGGCTGAACAATCTATTCGGCAAGTACCGATCTGTTGAGCGCAAGAGTGGTTCGTAGTCATGTTCACCAACTCTTCAACAGATGAAATTCGATCGATTCTCAGCGAATCGAAGTCGATTGCAGTGGTCGGCATTTCGAAACGCGAAGGTCGCGCCAGCAAGTATGTTTCGGAGTACATGCAGCGTGAGGGTTACACGATCTACCCGGTGAATCCTGATCTTGACGATTGGAATGGGCTGAAGGCCTACGACTCGGTCGTAGATATTCCAGCAGCAATAGATATCGTTGATGTATTCAGGCGTTCATCAGCGGTTTTGCCCCTCGCGGGTGATCTGGTGGCTGCCGGACCAAAAGTAATGTGGCTTCAGCAGGGTGTTGTGAACGTAGAAGCTGCACAGATTGTTTCTAAAGCTGGAATCAAGGTTGTAATGGATACCTGCATTATGGGTGAGCACAGATCGATGAAACTGGGCTTTTGAAATTGACTGGTGAATCTTCAAATACGAACGAGGAAACTCGACCATTGGAGGTCGCTATCGTTGTGCCGACTTACAACGAAGCCGAAACGTTGCCGGTGCTGATCGCGCAGGTACGCGATCAGAACATTGAAGGCCTTGGTTTCGTGATCGTTGATGACGGGTCACCGGATGGCACCGGCGATATTGCTGACGCAATTGCGGATGAATATCCTGGTGTCTTCATTGTTCTCCATCGAGAAGGTAAGCAGGGTTTGGGTAGCGCCTACAGGGCGGGATTCCAGACCGCTCTCGATGCTGGTGCCGAGCGGATCGTGGAGATGGACGCCGATCTCTCACACCCTCCTGAGGTTCTGAACGGGCTAATCTGTGAGCTCGATCACGCCCATGTCGCCGTCGCTTCACGGTATGTTTCTGGAGGCGGTGTCGATCCAGACTGGAGCTGGGGTCGTCAGCAGATTAGCTACTGGGGCAACGTCGGCATTCGTATGATCCTTGGATTAAAGGTGAAAGACGCCACTGCCGGGTTCAAAGGTTTTCGGCGAAAAACTCTCGAATCGATCGGTATTGATCGATTGCGGTTGAGCGGATTTGGATTTCAGGCGGAAGTCGCCTACCGCTGCCAGAAAGCCGGAATGAACGTGGTTGAACATCCATACGTGTTCATGGAACGAACCGCAGGCAAATCTAAGATGTCGCTTGGGATTGTTGTCGAAGCATTTTTCCAACTTTCCTGGCTAAGAATCCGCGGATAGAAACAGCCAGTTTCGAAGATGTCGTGGGGGTTTGCTGGAAATGGGCGCCGGGTCATGCGCCCGTTCGAGATCGGCCTGCCCACACCTGAATCACAAGTTGATCCTTGAATAAACCTACGTGGGAACTCGCATGTGATTGTTTGGTTAGCACCGGTTGGATGAACCATTGGTAGCGATATCACGTCTGTAGTACCGCAGCGGACACTGCGATTACATACAAAAATCAACGATTGTTCCACCAGTAGAAAACTCTAGAAAATGGTTACACAGAGTCAGGAATTTCAAGTCCCACGATCCTTCAAGAAAATTGAAGAGGATGCCATCGAGCACGCTCTGGCGGTCGCTGGGAGGAAACCATCAAGGTAAACCTCGAGGGGGCAGAACTCGATCCTGAAAATGTGGTTGCCTAAACAGGCTGGCGAAGGCTTAACTCGAACTTAGCAAGTACAAAGACGCACGTGCGTCGCTAACGAGGGCCATCGAGATCGACTCCCACAACCGAGTCGCAACTCGACAGTTGGAACGACTCACGAAGTTGGATAGCATCGGTATTGCTCGAAGGATATCGTGCGGTATTGCCACGAATTCTAGGCCGTTTATTTCTGATCCGGCAGTAGCGAACGTCTCCGAACTAAAGAAGGATGCCGTAGCCGAGACTCTCGCCACCATTTCTCCCGGCGACTTCGATCTTGATGATCGGATGTAAATCAACGACGAACTACGCATGGAAGACGACATGGACGAACTCCCCCCAGTCGGTCGAGGCTGAATCGGTGAAGTCGATCATACGTGGTGAATTCGGCGGTTCTGCCGGCGACGTCAGCCTGAAGTTTTAGGCGTAACCCGCTCTTTTCAAGACATTTCGAACCGCGGTGACGAACGCGTCGACATCGTCTTCGGTGTGAACCGTTGAGACGTTGCCTGCGCAACGGTTCGACATCAGGAATCCCTCGTTTAGCAGTCCGATGAACATCGTGTTCAGCATGTTTTTATCGTTGGTCGCGAACGTTCGGTAATCGACCACTTTGGTCGACGTGAACTGCAGGGCAAACAACGATGCCATGCCTGTTACTCCCATCGGCACTTCAAGCTCGGCAAACAAAGCACGTAGCTTGGACCGCAGAGATTCGCCGAGTTGGTCGAGATACTCGTATTTTTCCGGGGTCAGGTTTTCGAGAGTGGCGATACCCGCTGCAGCTGTCATCGGATTGCCGTTGAATGTTCCAGCGTGCTGAATGACCGCACCGTCTTCTGATGGATCCCACATTGACATGATGTCGTCTCGGCCGCCGAACGCTCCTACGGGCATGCCTCCACCCACAACCTTGCCGAAGCAGGTCAGGTCGGGTGTGACGCCGTAGTAGTCCTGGGCACCGCCGTAGGCAATTCGGAAAGCGATCACCTCGTCGAAGATGAGGACGATTCCTAGTTCATCCGTTATTCGTCGCAAGCCTTCAAGGAATTCCGGCTTGCTAGCGACCATTCCACACTGTCCGTTCACCGGTTCAACGATCACTGCTGCCAGATCATCGGCGTGCTCGCGAATGATCCTCTCAGCGGCGACGATGTCGTTGAACGGAGTGATGAAAATATCGTCAACGGAGGTTTCCGAGATGCCTGGAAAGGCTTTTACTGCCTCGGGTGAATCGGCTTCGCCAGCTAGGTCGAGAGGTGGAGCGACGCTGATTTGAATGGCGTCGTGGTTGCCGTGATAGGCACCTTCGCACTTGACGAGTTTTTGTTTGCCAGTGAATGCCCGCGCCGCACGAATTGCGTTGAGTGTCGCTTCGGTTCCGCTGTTGACGAACCGAACTTTATCGAGCGATGGCACCCGATCGCACATTAGCTCTGCCCATCGAACGACCGAAGGGCTGGGGGCAGGAAACGATAGACCGTGATCGATTTGCTCGGCTACCGCGGTGGTTACCTCAGGCGGTCGGTGCCCGAGGATCAAGGTTGTCATGTTGTTGACGAAATCGGTTCGCCTGTTGCCATCGGCGTCGGTGAGTATCGTGCCGTTTCCATCGGTGATGTAGAGAGGGAACGGATCCCAGAAGATCGAATTTCGGGTATCGCCACCGGGCATGAACCGAGTTGCCTTTTCATGCAGCTCAGCTGATTTTGGGTTTGCGACGGCGTAGTTGGCGATTTCTTGTTCGAGCGGGGTTGTCATGTCGATCTTCTAGACGTTCATGCCGTAAAAGGCAGATTTTTAAATTAGGGCGATAGCGTTTCGAGTAATAGCGGGAGTGCCACTCCTGCGGTTGAGCGTAAAGATACCTCACAAATTGGGGTTAATTTAGTTTCGGTCGGGTTGATCTCAATAATCGTTGCGCCCGCCGACTGGGCGATCCAGAGTAGGCCGCTGGCGGGTCGAACTGTGGCGGATGTACCGATCGCGAGAACGCAATCAGCTTTGTCGATCTCGGCCCTTGCAGCCGTCATTACGTCGTCGGGAATTGGTTCGCCGAACATAACGGTGTCGAACTTGACCACTCCGCCGCACTTGTTGCACGGATCCGGGGCGAATAGCGGCCCGAAGTCACCGAGTGAAACGCGATCTCCGCACTCAATGCAGCGTAATTTTGTTCGGTTGCCGTGGATTTCGACCAGGTTTTCGACTCCGGCTTTTTCGTCGAGAGCATCGATGTTCTGGGTCACCAGCGACTGAAGCGATCCTTGTTTTTCAAGTGCCGCTAGCGCGTGATGCCCAGCGTGTGGTTCAGCTTTTACCAGAGCATCACGAAGCTCGTTGATGTGGGCGTCGATCTTCCGATTGGTTCGGCGGTTCCACCATCCGGTGGGATCCTTTTTGAAGCTGGCATAGCCATCCATTTGAGGCGTGCCGTGCTTGGTCCAGAGTCCGTCGGCGCCTCGAAATGGTGGAATCCCGCTTTCGACCGACATGCCGGCGCCTGTCATACCTACGGCGTAACTCGATTCGCTGATGATTGCCGCAATTTGGCCAACTGTAGCGAGTAGCTCGGGGTTCGAAAGCTCGGTTGACGACGTGCTAGTCATTGCCGCCCACTACCTCGGCGGTACTGGTATTGGCGATAGTGCCCTGCGTTACTCGACCGTTCATCACAGTGTAGATATCGGCGGTTTCGAGGAACTCTTGCGGCACTATGCCGTGCTCGGTCGATGTGAGGAGAACCTGCTCGTGTTTCGTTGCGGCTTCGAGCACACGTCGGCGGCGTTCGAGGTCGAGTTCGGAGAGGATATCGTCGAGTGCAAGCACAGGTGTTCGACCCGTTGAGTTTGTTACAAAAACGGCCTCGGCAAGCTTCAATGAAAGGGCTATTGTTCGGGATTGACCCCTTGAAGCAAAGTTACCTGCGGGATTGTCGTTCAGTCGAATTTCGAGATCGTCTCGGTGAGGACCAATGACGGTTACGCCCTGGGCTATTTCACGCCGTCGAAGATTAGGCAGGGTGCATTTCATCTCTTGTTCGATCATCTCAGCGGTCATAATTCCGACTTCGGGACGATCATCCGAAGAGGCGGTAATACGAGGTCGATATTCGAGTTTGAGCTTATCGCCGCTGGATAGTTCGGTATGGGCGGGTACGGCATGTTCGTTGAGGCCATCTACAGAGCGTCGGCGTGAGTCGGTAACTCTTGCTCCCTCATACGAAAGTCTCTCGTCCCAAAACGCTAATTCGTTCTCTTCTGACACACCCTCGCGAATCCTGCGCAGCAGCTGATTCCTCTGGGTAACAACCTGCCCGTAACGCTGAAGCGATTTCAGGTAGGCGGGATCGGACTGTGAAATCAGGATGTCGAGATATCGGCGTCGCCTTCCCGGGGAACCGTGGATGATTTCGAGATCGTCGGCTTCGAAGAAAACGATATTGAGATTGCCGACAAAATCGATCGCCGATCGTTTGATGCCGTTCACGCGCAGCCCTTTGCGGAAACCGGGTGAACCAGAGGATGAACCGGGTGCTGTTACATCAACGTCGATCTGCGTTTGAATCGTCTGATCGCCCTCTCTTCCGACCCCGAGAACCTGCATGTGCCCACCGGTATCGGCGAGCGACCAGTTGACCAGCTCTCTGTCGTGGGACGATCGCGCTGATTTTGCGATTGCCAATATGTAGGCAGCTTCGAGCAAATTGCTTTTGCCGTGACCGTTTTGACCCTGAAAGAGCGTGAGACCGGGGCGCAATTCGAGTTCGGTATTTGTGTGGTTTCTAAACCCGGTTAATGAAAGCCTCGACAGGTGGATCGGAATGTCCTCATTGACGGCTGCATGCGTTGTGTTGAGGTAGGTAGGCGCAGGCAGGTTTGGAAATACAGGATCAGTGACGGCGAATTTTAGCATCGAGTCAGTGTCGAAAGCCGACGATGTCGCATCTAACGTATCACTGCGTATGAATGCGGGTATGCGAGTAGCTGACTCGTGAGGTGTCGATGCACACGATAGTTGGAATAGGATTGATCGTTCTACAGGTCGGTTACGCGTTGTGGAGATCGACGGTGATGCTCGGGCTTATTCGGTGCAATTTTTGAGTCGCCACGAAATAGTGAACGATGTGGTTG
>CAJXEJ010000014.1 GCA_913052475.1 uncultured Dehalococcoidia bacterium | reverse complement strand
CGCTCCCGGGTTCGGCTTCGAGTTCGGTCTCGAATGGATCGAGCAACATACAACATAGGCGGTCGCGTATCAGGGTGGGACGCCAGATTGCTTGCGTTTTCACAGCCGGGCGGGAGTAGTATGTCGCCCATGCCTAATTCTGATCGAATGCCCGACTCGAGCGTTTCTGCTTGAACGAGGCAACCGAACCGCAGGTAAACCCAACCGACCAACCGCATCCTCTTGACGCCAATAAATGGAAAGCATTTGCCGCCATTGGTATTGCTTTCTTCACAATGGTCGCAAGCATGGGGATGGTGTTCATCGCACTCGTTCAGATCGCTGAAACGTTTGGTGTAACACTTCGCTCGGCTTCGTGGATCGTAATTGTTCAGGGTCTGACTATCAGCGCGTTCATGATGCCTATGGGCAGGATGGCCGACATCATTGGCCGGCGAAAAGTTCACCTTATGGGACTGACTCTTTTTGCTGGTGGATCGGTATTCACCGCATTCGCTCCAAGCTTCGGATTGCTGATTCTCGCAAGAATCGTTACGGCGGTCGGTAACTCGATGGGTCAGTCGGTTGGTACCGCCATGGTGCTTTCAGTCTTCCCGCCGCACGAGCGAGGGAAAGCGATCGGGGCACAGACAACCTCGGTCGCAGTAGGTGGAGCAACTGGTCCTGTAATCGCCGGGTTGGTTCTTCAGTTCCTGCCGTGGGAAGCGCTGTTCCTGATGTTGACCATACCGATCGGTATCGCCTTTATCGCTGCGTTCTTCATCCTCGATGAAAAACAGGTCAGCCAGCAGCGGACGGGAGCGCGGCCGTCGTTCGACTGGGTTGGTGCGATTGTTTCTGGTTTAACCATCATCGTCGTAGTAATCCTGATCAACAATCCGTTTGGCGTAGCCATCGTCTCACCGCTGATTCTTGGCGGTGTTGCTTCGGCGGTCGTACTGTTCGGATTCTTCGTGTGGTGGGAGCTCAAGTCGGATTCTCCGATGCTCCAATTACGCATGTTCAAGAACCTCGTCTTTTCGATGGCCGTGGCAACGCGATTCCTCGGCTTTTTGGGAACCACAACTGTTAGATTCCTAATGCCGATCTATCTGATCAGTTTGCGTGATATCGGGGAAGCGATTGCCGGAGGAATCCTGTTTCTCACATCGCTCGGGATGGCAGTTGCTGCCAGTTCGTCGGGTCGAATGGGAGACCGAATAGGGGAACGTCCTTTCACGATCGTTGGCTTCTCGATGCTGGTTGTAACCGCATTGGCGTTAATGAGTTTCACGGCCGATACGCCGTTCTGGATCATCTCGGTCGTCCTGTTGATAAACGGCCTCGCGATGGGGCTGTGGGGCGTACCGAATAACAGCACGATCCTTGGCAGTGTTCCAACGGAATCGTTCGGAGTTGTCGGGGCACTTACGAATCTGACAAGGAATGTTGGAAACGTTGCTGGCCAGGCAATTGCTTCTGCAGTTGTAGTGGGTGTGATGGTTGCCGATGGATTCGATATACCGCTGAATAAAATCACGGGCGATGCGGCTGCCAGCGCGTCGTTTATGAACGGCTGGAAATACGCCTACGTGCTCGTGACTGTATTCTCACTAATTGGGCTTGCATTGGCGATTGTCACGAAGCCGAAACGGACAGACCTGTCGGAGTAGCTACCCGGTAGTCTCTAGGTCCCCAGCCCGTGCGGACGACCTTGTCTCACCGCTCATGAGATACCGCATCACGTAAGCTGCCTAAATGAAAATAAATTCCCTCGAAATCTTCCACGTCGCCATGCCTTTGATCTATCCGTGGCGAACGGCGTACGGCGCGGATTACGACATACATTCGGTACTTGTGAAAGCTACCAGTGGCGATCATACGTCATGGTCGGAATCGACTCCTCTGCAGATGCCTTCCTACAGTCCAGAGGGAGCAGCAGGCGTATTCCTCAACGTGTCCGAGTACTTCGCTCCTCGCGTCGTTGGGCAGGAATTTGAGTCCGCCGAAAACGTTTCGAACGCGCTATCGGTTTTCAAAGGCAACCAGTTCGCCAAGGCTGCACTCGAAATTGTCTGGTGGACGCTCGAGTCGAAGATCCAGAATCGCCCACTTCATGAACTATTAGGCGGCACACCTCGGGAAGTTCAGGCGGGTGCCGACTTTGGGATTCAGGATTCGTTCGACATGTTGCTTGGAAACATCCACACTGCAATCGGTGCTGGTTTCCCACGTGTGAAACTCAAAGTCGCTCGCGAATGGGATGTCGATATGCTGAGAGCGGTTCGCTCGGCTTTTCCGAACGAGAAATTCCATATCGATTGCAATTCTGGTTACACGCTCGACGATCTCGACATGTTTCGGGAAATCGACAAGTTCAATCTCGAATTCATTGAGCAACCGCTGGCGCACGACGACATTCTTGATCACGCTGAACTGGCTCGATCGATCGATACGCCGATCTGCCTTGACGAATCGGTTACCAGTCCGAGAGTGGTCGAACAGGCGCTTTCGATCAAAGCCTGCGAATACGTGAACATCAAGCCGGGCCGGGTCGGCGGATTGGCTAACTCCGTTCGGATTCACGACATATGCCAGAACGCTGGCGTGCCAGTGTGGGTCGGCGGGATGCTAGAGAGCGCAGTCGGATCGGCTGTGTGCGTGGAACTGGCTACATTACCGAACTTCGTTTATCCAGGCGACCTGTTCCCGTCTTCTCGATTTTACACACGCGACCTCGGTCAACCCGAGGTCGAACTCACAGATCGGCAGACGATGATGCCGTATGAAAACGGACTTCCTGAACCCGATCAGGAATTGCTCGAAAAGTTCACGCAGGAGCGAAAATTAATTGTTGCTTCAGGGTAAACGTAGATTGACTAGCGATATTCAGGATTCAGATGACCGTACCCTGCACCAGCATCCCACTTCGATCGCTGATTACCGTGGGCGGGTACACTGCCAGCATCTTTGATCATCCTTGCGAAGTGCATGAGATTCTATGCCATGAACGTCGTGTTCCGGTTGGTGAAATCGTTTTCCGGTCCACCTGAACCCTCATCGAGTTACGACGACCAAGATCCTGCTTAGCCAACCCTGCTCGGCCATGTCCGAATACACACCGTGGGTAATTTTGTAGTCGATAGGGCGGATGACCTCTACCGGAACACTCTGTGCTTCCATGACCGTCCGGGAGTTGTTGATGAGGTCTTCGGTGTGAGAAAGCTCCGGGGTTGGTTTCAGAGTGCAGTTGAAAATGAGAGCCGAAAGATCGGAAAAATCCATCCTAATTCGGTATTGGACATTTTGGGTGTCCCTCGATGCCGATGCTGTCACAGTGACAGAGATGTCGGCTCTCCCTCAGTTGGTGCGCCAGATCAGAATTCGATTCAATGTTGTATCTGGCGAGTATCGCAAAAATTCCGTTCTCACTCGCCCCCCTTCTTCGGAAATCTATTGATCGCAGCATCACTGGGTGAATCGTCGCCCGTTTCCACAAAACTTCCGATAGGCTTTCGCTTCGTTGAAGTGAACACAATGTTGCGGAAACTACTGATGAGGAACGAAACGAATGGCTGACTCGCGACCGAATGTGATCGTCTATTTGACCGATGATCAGGGCTATGGCGACCTTTCCTGCATGGGTGCAACCGATTTTCGCACACCGACTCTTGACCGGATGGCTAGCGATGGAGTCAGGTTTACGAACTGGTATTCCAACAGTCCGGTGTGTTCGCCTTCACGTGCGGCACTGCTTTCGGGTCGGTATCCGGGAAACGCCGGGGTCCGATCGATCCTGCGAGGTCACAGAACCGCTACGGGTCTGCCGGCCAGTACGCCAACTCTCGCCACAATGCTCAAGAAAGAGGGTTATCAGACGGCACTCACAGGCAAGTGGCACCTAGGCTTGGCTGAAGATTCACGACCTGGTGTTCACGGATTCGAGAAGACGTTCGGGTTCATGGCGGGCTGTATCGATTTCTATTCGCATATCTACTACTGGGGAGCCAATCGACCCGGTCCCAGCCTCAATCCCACACACGATTTGTGGGAAGACAACGAGGAGATCTGGCGCAATGGCGAGTATTTCACCGAGTTAATCGCCAAGAAAGCGATCGAGTACATCCGGGAGATGAGTAAGTCGGACAAGCCGTTCTTCCTCTACGTGCCGTTCAACGCTCCTCACTATCCGATGCACGCACCACAGGAGTATATGGATCGCTTCGCCGATCTGCCGTGGGATCGCCAGGTAATGGCTGCAATGATTAGTGCAGTCGACGACGCTATAGCGAGCATTCGAGACGAACTCGATCGCCTGAGACTAACCGACAACACGCTTTCGGTGTTCACCTCCGACAACGGACCATCACGCGAATCGCGAAACTGGCTCGATGGTGCACAGGATCCTTACTACGGCGGAACTTCCGGAGGCCTGAAAGGGCACAAGTTCAGCCTGTTTGATGGCGGAGTGAAGGAGCCAGCGATTATGAGCTGGCCAGCTCGTATTCCACCCGAGCAGGTGAGCGATCAGTCGTGTGCTTCGATGGACATCGTTCCGACAGTTCTTGAGGCAGTTGGGGTGGATTCGTCGCAGTACGAACTTGACGGCACGAGTGTGCTTTCGCATGTGGTTGAGGGAAACGACCTTCAGGAGCGACCAATCTTCTGGGAGATGGAAGGCCAGACGGCGGTGCGTCGTGGGAAGTGGAAACTTGTCCTCAATGGGCAGTTGGTTGAAAACACAGAGCCGATCGCTGATGTGCATCTTTCCGATGTCGAATCTGATCCTGCCGAATCGACCAATCATGCCGATTCTGAACCAGAGATAACGGCCGAATTGAAAGCGCTCGCAGAGAACTGGCGCGCCGGAATCGAGAAACGGTGGGAAGACGACTACGCCTCAGCCGACTACGAGTACGTCGCACACGGAATGGTTTAAGTGGGCTGACATCGAAACCTGATTTGTTGGCACCGATAGGAATGAATGAATGATTTACGACAAGGTAGGAATCCACGATTCGATCAAAAGTCAGGGACACTGGCTTGAGTCGAGCGATACCCCGACACTAACCCTGTTTTTGGACGACCTCACCGATCGATCGCTTCGTCGGGTTAAGCAGTTAGGGGTCAAAGGCGTGAGTATGGCCGGTCTCGATACCGGTGGACTCGAAACGTGGACAGACGAAAACCTGAAGCGTCACATTGATCGCGTCGCCGAGGCTGATCTTGAACTTCGTAACATCATGTTCAGTCCTTCTGACGAAACGATATTCGGCGAAGATGGTCGGGACGAAAATATTGAAACGATCATCAAGGCAATTCAGGTCGCCGGTCGTCAGGGCTTGCCGGTCATGGAGTACAACTTCTACGCCCACCGCATCGTCGAGGGGTACAAGGTTGTTCCGGGTCGCGGTGGTTCGGGTTTGATGGACTTTAACAACGACCGCATCAAAGATTTACCACCGTTGCAGGGCAAGACAGCTCATTCACTTGACGAAATGTGGGGCAACGTCACGTACTACCTGAAAGCCGTCGTTCCGGCAGCAGAAGAGGCAAATGTACGACTCGCGTTGCATCCAAATGATCCTCCAGCGCCGATCAGTCGTGGTAGCGGTCAAATCATGAGCACGGTTGAAGGCTGGAAAAAGCTCACAAACATCGTTCCAAGCCCCTACAACGGGATAACCTTCGACTGCGGCGTAACACGAGAGCTTGGGCACGATCCGGTCGAGGTATGTCGGTACTTCGGTGAGCGGGATCAGATCAATCATGTTCATTTCCGCAACGTCGTCACTCGCACTCCAAACCTCGACTACACCGAGGTGTGGATCGACGAGGGCCAGGTCGATATGTTCGCCGTGATGAGCGAGCTGGTACGCCAAAAGTACCCACGGTTGATCTACCCCGAACACCCACCCGAAAACGATTCCGACACCGAGTTCCCGTTCGCTGGTATATCAGCAACGACCTACACCGGATTTGCGTACACTGTTGGCTACGCACGGGCGATGATGCAAGCCGCTCTTGCAACTCAGGCAGCAGGAAACTAGGAGAGTTCAGCTGATGACAAAAACCCCGATGAATCAACGAATTGCTCGTCATGTCGACACGATGGGAAGGCACGGTGAGGGTGAACGGTGGGCTGAGGTATTGATTTCGGATGGACGTAATCGGGCGGTCTGGATATCAGGTCCTCCGGGTACCCCTCCGGACCCGCACATTCACCCCGATTTCAACGAATGGTGGATTGCCCTTGATGGACGGACTCAGTGGCAGATCGGACAGTACGAGCCGGTGTTATCGGAGTGGGGCGACATCATCATGGCGCCGGCTGGTTTCGCGCACGATATTCAACCAAAAGAAGGTGTGCAGGCGATCCGATTTGGAATTACTCATCCCAACAGCAATCACGACATCAAGGGCGTCGCTCCATGTCGATTTATTCCGGTCGATGAGAGTCAAACCAACCCGAATCTGATTCATACAAAGTTGAGCGCGTTCATCGAGCGGAATGGTACGTCGTCGAACTGGGTTGAGGTTGCCGTTTCTGACAGTCGAAATTACGGCACGTACACGTTTGAGATGCCAGATACGGTTTCTGAGACGACAACTCACGAGAACGAAGACCGGTGGTGGGTTGTGTTGCAGGGGCAGATCGAGTGGGCGGTCGATGGCGAGGATGTCGTTATCGCTAGGCTAGGCGATGTCGTGTTCGTCGAGAAGGGTAAGGCGTATTCGATAACGACCACTGGTAGCGAGCCATCCATCCGAATTACGATCGCCGGTCCGACCAGCTAGATAAGCGGTTATAGCGATCATCGTCTTGTCATTCTGAACGACAGTGGCTGTGGTCATTTCCGCTATCAATCGGAATGCAAATAACGCTGCGCGAAAATCGAGTTTGAATCTTCCGAAAACTATCCAATGTTTCGCCTGTACGACACACCGCTCGGCGCACCAAATCGCGGCTATGAGTGGTACACGAGAGTTATAGACATCCCGAAGCTGAACGCCCAACGTCGTTGTTCGACCAGCACCTGGCGGATTCGGATCTTCGAGGTTTGACGGAAGATCTCAAAATCTCATCGTATTCAAGTGCTTTCGAGATCAAATTCGACTCGGGTAAGCTACATGATGTCAGAGATATTGGGTTCATCGAAAGAAATACGGCGCACGCGAAGTATCCTGATTTGACCTTCTTGAAAGTCTTGTTTGGCCAGCAGCTCTTTTAGCGACTGAAGGATACGTTTGGCGGCTGTTCCACTAAGGATTTCTATAGGACTGCGTTACAGGACATCCTTTTTGGTGGTCTGCTGCCATCGTTTATTCCTCAGGTAAGTTGATCAAACTCACGATCTCATCACGGCATTTGATTCCTTCAACTCTGGGATAGCATCAAAATTCCGGAATGCAATCTGAAGGCTGGTCATCGCAACGACTCTATCGTCCGTTTGTACGGGCTTCATTGATCATCGCCGTGGTGCTCGGTTTTTCAACCGGTGCGACGATACTGATCATGCCGGTTCTCGGTATGGATCGTAACCTGACGTGGGTCACCCACTCGCAGTCGCACGGAGTCGTACAATTATTCGGCTGGGTCGGATTATTTGTGATGGGCTTTGCGTATCACGTTGTGCCTCGATTTTTCAACAGCCCCATTCGCTATCCGCTTCCGCAAAAAGTGAGTATGTGGCTAGTTGTGTTGGGACTAGTACTTCGATTCACCGGACAGAGTGTGTACAAAACCACGTTCGGTGATCCGCTGGTTTTGGCTGGTGGAATTTTGCTTTTCGCCGGACTTCTCGTTTTTGGATGGACACTGCTTGAGGTTGTACGTCGGGCACCGAGCCGATCAGGCGTTTCCGAGATGTGGGCAATGAGCGGGATCTTCTGGGCTGTTGTTGCTGGTGCGTTGCATCTGACGGTGACATTGCGAATGGCGATCGATAGTGCCCCGCTTGCCGATGCCGGTTGGAACGAAGCATTGATTTACGTCGCCACGTTCGGGTTTGTTAGCAGTTTTATCTTCGCCGTATCAGCCAGAGCTGTTCGCGGGTTTTTACTTCTCAAACCGATGTACGAAAGAGTGAATCTCGTAGCTGTTGCCGGTGTGCAGTTTGGGCTGGTAGTTCTGGTGGTGAGTCGTTTTGCGGATCTGACGGAAGGTGTCGCTTCGACCGGGTTAATCCTCGCCGCACTCGGAGTTGTTCTTTATGTCTACTCCCTTCGGGTGCTTGAACCGGCAAGCGGTCCTGTTCGTCGGTTTGCGGTCGGATACGAGCGATACAACTTGCTCGTGCGCTCTGCCTATGGCTGGCTAGTTGTTGGATGCGCAATGCTGATCGTCACCGCTCTCGACGATGCCGGTGTGACTGACGTGATGCCCGCCGAGGTATCGTTGCCCGTGATGCACGTCTTCACCCTCGGATTCATCACGACGTTGTTATTTGGCGTTGCTTCGAAAATGCTGCCGATCTTCGAGGGAGCGGATATTCATCATCCTCGGTTGATGGACATTGCATACGTGTTCGTAACGATTAGCGTGATTCTGCGGGTTGTGTTCGGATTTTCTATTTCCGCGATTGGTGAGCAGGCGTTGGCGGTCTCAGGTGGCGTCGGGTTCATTGGAATCTGCCTATTTGCGATTGTGGCGTTCCAAACCATGACCGAGGCGGCCCGCGCTTCGTACGCCGTTCGGGCAGCAGAGTTTGGGCAAGTCAGATTTGATCAGGCACGCCGGCCGACGAGCAGCCCGTTGAATCTGAAGTAGAGATGTCGTCAGGATTTTGTCAATCTGAATTCGATTCAGCGTCACACTCGAGCGGGATCAGCTATCTACCGGCCCTCGGCGGGTGTGCGTGTCCCCTCACCAAATCCCTCAGCTCCGATGAATGTGCTCGGGACGCGAAATTCGCGATAGACACCGATGTAAGTCCCTACTCAGCCATCAGTCGGTCGATGTCGCCCTGGAGCTGTTCGAGATATTGAGGGTATAGATTCTGCTGGTAGTTGAGGGCGGTATTTCCACCTTCGTCGGAGTACCACGAAAAATGCCCCGGTTCTGACTGATAGATCGCGTCGGCGGGATCGACTTCGATCATCCTAAAGTAGTCGGTGACATATTGCGAACCCGTCATCCGCCACGTCGGACCGCCGCTGATATTGATGATCCGAGTCGAGTCGTTCAACTCTGCATCCACTCCCGCGATAATCGCGTTCACCGCATCGTCACGATGTACGAATTCGATCTTCTGATCGGGCAGGAACGGCCATTCAGTGGGTGGCTCCTGAAACACGGGAATCGATACTCCTGAAATTCGAAGTACACAGGAATCGAGACCCGAATTCACTACGATCTGTTCCGAGTCCGCTTTCGTTTTGGCGTAATTGTCGTCGGGATAATAGCTCTGGGAGGTTGTCACTTCGGCGTCGTTGGCGGGTGTGCCATAGACGCTTACCGACGAACTAAACACAAGCCGCGCTGTCGGTGCATTCGCCTTGATTGCATCTACGATTATCTGCGTACCTTCGACGTTCACTCGCTGAGCAAGTTCGATCTGTTGATCGGCTACTGGTGGCAAGATCGCCGCCAGATGGACGGCAGCATCTACGCCATCGACTGCCGATCCAACATCGTCAGCCGATGTCAGATCACCCGGTAAAGCCGAGACGCCGTCGGGCATGCCTTCAAAGTTTGCTGAAGCAAGATCGAACGCTTTCACACTGTGACCATCGGCAACGAGCCGAGCACAGACCAAACGGCCCATGCTTCCGGCTCCGCCGGTAACTAGCACTACTGCCATTAGGTGAGGACTGTCCCTGGTGCGTCGGCTTTGTCTTCGATTTCTACCACGAGAGCCTCGACCGCAGCGATGTTTGCATCGGATGCATCGGCGCTCAAAGCTGTGCCAGCTTTCTTCGTCTTATTTGCGAGCGGTACGCCGGCAAGTGATTTGAAAAAGAACTTGTCGCGTTGAACTGTTAGTCGATCGGCCAGATCGTTTTGCCCTGCCCCCGAAATCAGCGATATTGCCTCATCGAGCAGATTCTGTCCTCTTGGCATGTTTAGCTAGTTCTCCAATTACTGATTAGTCGTTTGAGTGTGAGTGCGAAGTTTGGCTTGATCCTTCTTCGCCGGGATGCCATTCGTTGCCTCTTGAGCTGCTACCGTTCGGTGGGTGGACTGTCCCATCGCCATGGTAAGCCGCGTGAGAATGCGTTCCTACAGTAGGACCATCATGCGGTTTCACAGCCTCAATATCTACATCAGGCAACCGGTCGAATCCGTGACCATCGTGACGATCGAACGGGAACGGCTGGAACTTTTCGAATATCCTGCCAAATCGCTGCCGTGAAGGTCGAGGATCGTATGGGAATGCGAACTTTTCTCGTCCGGCGGGAGCAACGTGGTGTAGCTCGTAATCGCGGGTTCCCAGTCCGTTAACGACCGCAGTATTGATGGTCGTCTGCTCCGAGAGGCCCTCGATCGCGGCACCGGCAAGATCGAACTTGCGCTCACCGGCGTCTTCGACACCCATCTCTTCGCTAAGCGAGCCTGGAGTGCCGGGTGACGCCGTTACCGCGTCGACACAGGCCTGGTCGATCGCTACCGGATCGGTGCTGGCGAACACGCCAAGGTTTGGCACGATCGGTATATCCGAGAATCCGGCACAGTCGCATTTTGGCGAAACATCGATAGCGAGCGTAACGAAACCAACCTTCGGGACAGTCTTGCACACGCCGAGCGCAGCATCGGCAATCGCGATATCAGTCGCATCAAACATCATTTGATTTGGCTGGAAAATTCCTCGTGGGTTCAGTACGTTCGCACAGCCCAGACATGTCATGCACTTGTCTCGATCCCATTCGATTCTGTTGTCATCATTCACCCTGAAAAGCCCGATCGGACATGCCTCCTCGATCAACTCCCACTCGGGGTCGGCTTCTTTGTCGACAATGTAGTTTTCATCGAACTCCACTGCAGCACCGAGCCCGTACTTCGGGTGACCGCCCATGTGTACGTTGAATTTGCCACGTTTCGACTGTGCACCGATTCCAAGATTCTTGAGTGCTCCACCGATCACTCCCATACCGTGTCCCTTGAAGTGAGTCAGTGTGATCAGCACATCAGCGGCGGCGATCGCCTGTGCGACATAAGCCTCTTTTAGGAGGTAGCCCTCAGGGATATCGACTCGATAGTCACTGGTCCCCACGTAGCCATCAGCCGCAATGAACGGGCAACCGAGTACGGCCGATGAGTAGCCGTTTCGCTCCGCCGTAAGCAGCAGGTCCAGCTCGGTCGCACGTGATGAGTGCGGACCGTATGTCAACGTTGTGGTGTCGCAGACGAACGGTCGGCCACCGAGTTCTTTCACACGGTCAGCGACCGCTCGGGCGTATACCGGGCGGAGATAAGCGCTTGAATTCCACTCACCGCAGTGAAGTTTGATGGCAACGACATCACCTGGTGAAACGAGCTTGTCGAGCCCTGCAGCATCGAACACTGTTGTGGTCTTTGCAATCAGGCTGGTGTCGGCCGAATCACTTCTGGCGTCCATGAAATAAACATCGGATGGCATTGTTGCCTCCTGCTCAATAAAGCGAATCGGGGTTACTGAAATAGTTTCGCGGCGGAATATATCTTATAAATCAGAGTTTGCGCGAGGTTTACGGACCAACTCTTGGAACCTGATGAGATTCGAGTTGTGCGTTAGAATGGCGATCTTTGAAGATTTCGTTCAATTACCGACCGTTCCCAACAGGACAAATATCAGGAGAAATTAATGGGATACGAAGTAGAGAAACTCGTGGCCGAAAACGCATTGGTCGGTGAAGGTCCTGTGTGGGACGTTGAATCGCAAACGCTTTACTGGATCGATATTCAGGGCGGTAAGTTCTGGAACTACGATCCCGTAACAGGTGAGAATAAGTTGCTGCACGAGGGATACAACGTTGCAGGTGCTACTCGCAACAAGCAGGGCGGTCTTGCTGTCGGCACGTGGGAGGGCGTTCAGCTCTGGAACTCGGACGACAATTACACGTGGCTACACAGGGGCGAAGTCGACGGTCGACCGATCAAGCTCAACGACATCACGGTAGGACCCGATGGAAGTCTGTATGGCGGAACCGGGCACCTCGATTCGTGCGCCGTTTTCAGATTCAAGCCCGACGGATCGGCGGAAATTATCGACGATGGTCTTGTTCTGTGCAACGGAATGGGCTTCTCACCCGACCTCAAGACGTTCTACTCAACCGATTCACCGGTGCACAAGATTTACAAGTGGGACCACAATCCAACAACCGGTGCGATCACCAACAAGCGAGTATTCGCTTCCACACCGCCGGATTGGGGAATCCCGGATGGCATGACCGTCGATGGCGAAGGCTACGTATGGTCGGCTATCTGGTACGGCGGTGCGGTCGTTCGGTTCGACCCGGACGGCAAGGAAGAGCGCAGGGTTGAATTGCCAGCTGCCCAGACGTCGTCGGCAATGTTCGGCGGAAAAGACCTGAACGAACTGTATGTAACGACGGCTGCGTTTGGCACCGGCGATCCCACTCCAACAGGTATGGAACCCCCCGGTTTTAAAATGGATACCTACCGTGGTGGCGATCTGTACCGGGTGAAACTCGATATTCAGGGCAAACCCGAGTTTATTACAGATTTTGCTGTACCCAGCTAGTAAGGGGCTGGGCCGCTGGGGGTGACCGGGATCCCGGTGGCGTTCGTGGCTGCCTTTTTTTATTTCGATCATGGGATATCTAAACGAGCGTTCATTCGGTATTCTTTAATGAAGACCCACATCCTGAGTCCCTGCTTGAATTGGTCGGGTGCTCGTCTGAAAATATTTAGGATTCCTGATGAATACGGCCGATATCCGATCGTTTTATGCGCGTCGTTCGCACTTGCTAATTTTGTTATTTGTGGTGTTTGCCAGTGCGATTTTCGTAAGTTGCGAATCTGACTCATCTGAGGATTCCAGCTCAGAATCTGGTTCGGACGCGAGCACAGAGTTCCAACCTTTCGACAACGTTGCCCCCGCACTTCTTGGCGACGATGCCGAGATCAAGAACCGCTATCCTGGCGTTGCCATTTTCGATTTTGATCGCGATGGCGACCTCGACTTCTACGTGACTTCCGCCGAAGTGGGCGCACCGATCGAACAGGCACGTGGCGAGAGCAACAAGTTATTCCGAAATGATGATGGTTCGTACGTCGATGTTGCTGAAGAGGCAGGCGTTGGAGCACCAGCGCACAATTCAAGTGCCGTTGCCGCGTGCGACTTCAACAACGATGGCTATCAAGATCTGTATATCGGAGCGATGGGGCGTGTAGGCGACGATCTCGATTACGGCTCGATCGAAAGAGGCTCAGAGCTTGAATTTATCGCTGGCGATCGGCTCTACATCAACCAGAAGAACGGTACTTTCACCAACGCTACCGAAAGGTGGTTCGGTGATCTTGTGAACATCCGGTCGGTCGGCTCTCTTGCTTGTGGCGACGTCGATAACGACGGTTGGCTCGATCTGTATGTCGGTAACCGAAGTGACGTGGATTTCACTTCGTTCAACCACGCCAGCCACCCGGGTCACTACAACACGATGTACCTAAACAGCGGTGGATCGTCGTTCGCCGATATCACCACAGATGCCGGACTCATGGCACCGCCGATCGTGATGAGAGATTCATTCGGCGATCCGATTATCTTCCCTGAGGGTGCTGAAGAAGGGCAGGGCTTCGAAGGGTTTGATCCAGACCACCTCGATGCCAACGGCAACACTGGCGGTGATCCTGCCGGTGAGACGTGGGCAACTCTTTTCTTCGACCACGATGACGATGGAGACGTCGATCTATGGCTGGCAGACGACGGTGATCGCCTAAAGGTTTACCGGAACGACACCAGCGCATCCGACGTGAGATTCACCGACATTACGGCTCCGATGGGTATCGATCAGTCGGGGGCCTGGATGGGTTTCGCACTAGGTGACATGGATGGAGATGCCGATCTCGATATGTTCATCACGAATATCGGATTCCATCCCGTAACCCGTGATCAGAACAACCAACCTGGTGGCGCCTGCTCGTATGCAGCCAACTTCCAGTGGGGCACTTGCTACCACTATCTGCTCCGGAACGACGGGACCGCCCGCGTCCCAAGCGTGGGAACAATTGGAGTATTCCCCGACGTGGCGTGGTCGACTCATGTGGAACCCAGCGCAGGCTCTCCGCCGCCATCACTCGATCCTGCTGAGGTCAATCCTTTCTGGCGCACTCCAACCGGAGTCGCAGCCTATGACTTTGGATTCGGTACTGCATTCTTCGACTATGAAAACGATGGCGACCAGGATCTGTACTGGTTGGGAGCGATCATTGCTCCTGGTGAAGGCCCAAGAGGTTTCCTATTCCCGGGCTATGGCCGGATGCTGCTCAACGATGGTGACACAACGTTTACTGACGTAACGGTCGAATCGCATTTGATCGATTCACGTGATGTCGACTACACCTACACTGCCCCGAACCAGGTCGGTTTCGACCGTCTTGAGCAGCGTATTGGTCCCGAGTTCCACGAGAACGGTAAGGGGCTTGCGAAGGGTGATTTGAACGGTGATGGATTCGCTGATCTGATCGGCACAAATTCGTCGGGTGAAAAATTCAATGAATCCGGTGACGGTACGCATCTAGTTGACGGACCGTTGATGGTCTGGATGAACGGTGGTGGTACCAATAACTGGATCACTCTACGTCTGAAAGGACGGCAGGGGATCGACGGTTCTGGTTCGAACGCCGATGGCATAGGCGCACGAGTGTTCCTGACCGCTGTCGGCAACGATGGTGATCCTCTAAAGCAGGTTCAGGATGTTCTTGGTAGTTCAACTTTCCTCTCGATGAACGCTCTTGACCTGACATTTGGCCTAGGCGGCGCCGATGAAGTCGACGAGATCGAAATCCTGTGGCCGAGTGGTAGAACTCAGACTCTGACTGATCTTAAGATTAATCAGGTACTTGAGATCGAAGAACCAGAAGCCTAACTCGCGTAACCCTGAATGAGTCAAAACCGCCCCGGTTTGCGTATCAACCGATGCGCGGCTGTACCCGTTCGTCGAACTTCCAGAATTTGGGAAACAAGAACTCGTGTTAAAAACAAACTCCTAAGGCCTGGCTATTTACACCGTGACCTTCGGAGTCAGTGAATTCGGTCTGTAAACCGTTACGAGAAACCGGGCTACGACATATCCACCGGAATGGCTTTGATTGTCTCTGTCTCGGTCTGGAAAGTGCTCGTGATGTCCGAGTTTTCCATTGCACCTTTTTCTTCGTGAAGCAAGCAAGTAGCAAGCTGATGTTCGTTCATCAGGTACTGTGCTGGTTTTGTCGTTTGGCAACGATCCATCACAGCGGGGCAGCGGTCGGCGAACCGGCAACCTGCCATCTGAGTGTCGCCAGTATCCCAGTTCTGCTGCGGCGGTTCCGATCCCCAACGGTTCTTGGGATCAGGTTGCGGAATTGATTCAATCAACAGCTTTGTGTATGGGTGTTGTGGACTCGGGATAACCGCATCGACGGTTCCTGCTTCCACAACGGTTCCACGGTACATAACCATGATGTTGTCACTGATCTGGTAGGCAGTGGTGAGGTCGTGTGTGATGTACACCACCGAGATACCAAGATCGCGGTTCAGTCGGCGAATCGAGTCGAGAATTGTTGCTCGAAGCGATGCGTCCACCATCGAAACTGGCTCGTCGGCGAGGATCACGCGTGGCTTCAAAAGAAGCGCACGAGCGACCATGACTCGTTGACGCTGACCGCCACTCAATTGGTGAGGGAAGCGTCCGAGAGTTTCTTCTGGAACCAGACCAACCATCTCGAGCGCATCTTCGATCATTCGCCTCTTATCAGCGCTAGAAGACGCGAGTTTGAAGTTTTTGATCGGCGCATCGAGAACGTGGTCGATTTTATAGAACGGGTTATAAGACTCAAAGGGATCCTGAAAGATTGGCTGAATCTCACGGCGGAAGTTTCGGCGTTCACGGCGCGTTAGCTTCGTGAAATCCTTATTTCTGTAAAGCATTTGGCCATCAGTTGGTACGTGGCTTCCAAGTAGAAGTCGGGCAAGGGTTGTCTTGCCGCTTCCGCTTTCGCCAGCAACCGTGATGATTGAGGCTTCATCTTCATCGATTGTTAGGGACACGTCATCGACGGCGACAGTTACCTCGCCATCGCCAAGCATGCCCTTGCGACCGAAAGTTTTTGTTATGTGGTCGAGTTCGAGGAATGTACTCACGACTGACCCTCGCCTTCATACAGATGGCAAGCCGTTTTTCTCCGGCCGCCAAGGTTTATCATCTGAGGAATCGATTCGTCACATTTCTCGAATCGTGATGGGCAACGGTCTGCGAACGCGCACCCCTGAGGGAGGTGAATCAGTTGCGGGGGGAGACCGGGAATTCCCAGGAATTCTCGTTTCTCCTGCAGTGATGGCAGGCTTCGAATCAGCAGCGTAGTGTACGGATGTTTAGGCTCGCTAAACACTTCCTCTACCGGGCCAACCTCAACGAGCTTACCTGCGTACATGACTCCGATCGTGTCGGCGAACTGGGCAACAAGGCCCATATCGTGACCGACCAGCATGATCGATGCATCTAGGCCTTCTTGCAATCGACCAAGCGTCTGCATTATCTGGCGCTGAACCACCACGTCGAGAGCCGAAGTCGGCTCGTCAGCGATGATCAAGTTCGGTTGGAGCGATATTCCGATTGCCATTGCGACACGCTGTTTCATTCCCCCTGATAGTTCGTGGGGGTGTAGGCGTGCCACACCGGGTCGGAGACCAACCCGGATTAGCAGATCGCGAACGGTTTCCTGTAGTTCATCCTTCGTGGGTACTCCCGCATCCTCATCTAGATGGTCGAGAATTCCGTCGATAATCTGTCGCCCGATCCGCATGACCGGGTTGAGCGAGTTCATCGCGCCCTGCGGAACGAGTGCCAACTCCGAGAGTCGTGTCTTCCGCATCTCGCTGTCAGAAAGTTTTGTCACATCTCGTCCATTAAGTGTCACACTGCCGCTGGCAATATGACCAGGTGGTCGAGTCAGGCGCATGAGACCCATCGCAAGCGTGGTCTTTCCTGAGCCTGATTCGCCGACGAGTGCGAACCGCTCCCCCTGTTTCAGGGTAAAGGTAACGTCGTCGCAGGCCTTCACGGTTCCTGCATCGGTCTCGTAATAGACCGAAAAACCCTCGATTACAAGAGCATCGACATCGGTGATCCGTGCGCCCTCTCGATAAGTCTGTATTGCTTGTTCGGTGCTCAAACGCGTTTCCTCAATCGTGGGTTAGACCATTCATCCAATCCTGATGAAATCAAGAACAGGCTGATGAATACGATCACGATTGCGGCGAGAGGCGGAAGCCACCACCACCACATACCAAGCGTGATCGACGAGAACTGAATGTTCCAGTAAATCGTCATGCCCAGAGTCGGGTCACTCAAGTTGCCAAGACCGATGGCCTCAAGTCCAATCGAAGCAAGAATTGCTCCGGCGACTGAACCAACAAGGCTGGCCGTAATGTACGGAATCAGGTTCGGGAGCATCTCTTTGAAGATGATGCCCATGCCGCTGGTGCCAGATAGACGAGATAGTTCGACATATGCCTGTTCTCTCATCACCAGAACCTGAGAACGAATAGTTCGTGCTGGGAAAACCCAACTCGTTAAGCCGATAGCTATTCCGAGCTCATCCGTCGATAGTTCACGACCGATATTGATTCGGACGAGAATCAGGATCAGCAGAGCCGGCATAGCCAGACCTACGTCAACGACGGATCTGATAGCACCATCGACCACTCCTCGGTAGTAAGCTGCCATAAAAGCGGCGACTGTTCCGAGAGTGATTGCAACGACACCGGCGATGAGGCCGATTCGTAGCGTAAGGGGCGTTCCCAGAATAGCTATAGCTAACAAGTCACGACCTTGAGTGTCGGTTCCGAAGGGGTATGCCGCTATGGTGCCATCACGCAGCTCGTGTGACAGCGTTGGTGCCAATCGAGTCGGAGTTGACAACGGTCGGAATTGTTCGGTATCCCATACGAGATGTCCGATCCCAACTAAGAACAGCATTCCGAACAGCATCACTCCCCCAACAATGAGTGACGGGTTTCGTAGCGCATATTTTTTGATCGGAATGAAGCGTTCTTCGTTGAACTGACTCCAACCACCAGCGCCCATGGATTCGCCAACGGGGGCTTGAACTTGCTCAGTCATTAGGAGTTCCTCACCCTGATCCGAGGATCAAGTAACGGGTAGAGAACATCTAGCAGGAATGTAGCTCCTGCGATACCGAGCACGATCACAATCACGATTCCCCTGATTACAAAGAAATCTGAGAGTCGAATTGCCTGGAAGAGAATGTCACCGACGCCCGGGTAGGAAAACACTCGTTCAACGAGAACCTGACCAGTGATGATCGTTCCCATAACAAGTGCCAGGCCAGTTACTTGGGGCAGCAGGGCATTTCGAACTGCATACCGCATAAAGATGCGAGAACCTTTAAGACCTTTCGCATCTGCCTGAATCATGTAGTCCTCACCCTGCGTGTTGATCATCATTCCACGCATTCCGATAGCCCAGAATCCGATTGACGAGAAGATGATGGCAAATGCAGGCAGGATCGCGTGCCTTAACACTTCAACGATGAAGCTGAAGCTCAGATTCGGCATTGTCGCGGGTGCATACCCACCGAATAGTGGCAACCACCCCAACTTGAAAGCGAAAGCGAAGATAAGGATCATTCCGAGCAGGTATTGCGGAATGGCTGAGAGGGTTAGTAGTGGCATAAACACGTACTGAAGCCAGCCCGGTTTACGTGGCCATCCGAGAATGGCTCCCGCCAACGTCCCCAGTATGAATGCCAGAATCGTGACCGTACCCATTAAGCCAAGCGTCCACATCAACGACTCGAAAACGATGTCATTCACGGTACGTGGGAAGAATGCGATCGAGACTCCGAGGTTGAGCTTTGCGAGGTCTGTTACGAAGTTCGTGTATTGAACCCACATCGGCTGGTCGAGTCCAAAGCGCTTTTGGTAGGACTTCGCCATAGCATCAAGACCCGTCTGCATGGCTCCACCACGCTGAGCCTCGAGAAGGAGTTTTTCCTTAACAGGGTCCTGTCCTGATAGACGAGGGATGATGAAAATCACCGTACTCGCCAACCAAACTACGAAAAGGAAAAACAGAAACCGCTTCACCACGAAATGACCAAGTACCCCCGAAATAATCCGGAAGATCGACACGCCGATCGATGGGGAAGAGTTTTCGACGGCCTGCGTTTGTTCTGTCACGGGCTAAAACTCACTTAAGAATAGTGTCCAACCATTGGGACGAACCTAACAACATTTGATTCTCAGCAAATATCGCGATTCACGGTTTCAACGATAACAAGTGTTGACGCCGCTGGCTATGTCGGTTTCGAAATGTTGGTGCGGTCGGTCGTGAACTGTGAAATAAATCACCCTGTAATTTCACCGTAAATTTCTCGGGGCGTTAATTATTGGCGGTATTTGAGATTGAAATGCGGGTATTTCGCAATTCCCCTATAAGTTTCAATCGCTATAAATCGGCAATCAGAGCAACTTAGTGATTGTTGACTCGGTTATTGGATTCGGATATAAATTCTTCCTAACAGATCCAAGCTGCCGCTGGTGGCCGATCTCAGTTCGCGTCTGACATTTATTCGGAGGTCAGCATGACATTTATTGATAGGTGGAGAATCTTTTTCCTCGCCATGCTTTCAATTGCCCTTATCGCGGCGATTGCTTGCGGTGGCGGAGATGATGAAGAATCAAAACCTGCCGCTACTACAGCACCGGCCGCAACGGCGACTACCGCGCCTGAGCCCACCGCGACTACGGCTCCGGCTCCGCCGGCAGAAGAGATTGCGGACATTGGCCGTGATGACACGTTCATCGGTTACCTAGGTGGTGCCGAAGGTCGTTTCGTAGACCACGAGCTGTGGAATCCATATGCCATTGGTGCAAACCACCAATCTGGTCCAAACATCATCTTTGAGCCGCTTGCGTTCTTTAGTGCATTCGATGACAAGACGATCCCGTGGCTCGCAGAGAGCTGGGACTGGAATGGTGACTTTACTGAGTTGACTATCAACCTGCGATCAGGAATTAACTGGTCTGACGGTGAAGAGTTCAACGCAGATGACGTTGTTTACACGTTGAATACACTCAAGGACCTTAAAGAAGAGGTTCGCTGGGGTAACGACATTGACAACGCAATGAATCGCGCCGAGAAGGTTGACAGCCACACCGTAAAGGTGATTTTGGACCGACCGGACCCACGATTCATGTTCCTCCTTACGTACAAGTTCGACATTGGTGTGTACATGGTGCCCGAGCATCACTACAAGGACCAAGATTGGACAACGTTCAAGGACTACGACCCTTCCAAGGGCTGGCCCCTTTCGACGGGTCCGTGGAAGGTTACATCCGGAACACCAGAGCAGAAAATCATCGACCGCCACGACTCGTGGTGGGGTGAAGGCGTATCTGACCTCGGTCAGTTCGGCAAGCTGCCTGGACCAAAACGTGTTGTGTATCTCCCGACTCCGGACCAGACGGTTCGATCACAGTCGCTGATTTCCGACACTGTAGATTACTCAGCGATGACAACACCTGCTGTTATCATCGAGACGATGGGCAAGAACTCTGATCTTGTCACTCACACCGGAACAGACTCGCCATATGGCTATGTCGACTGGTGGCCGGTATCGATTGGTTTCAACGACTCCGGTAAGTTCGGTCCCTACGACAACAAAGACGTCAGGTGGGCGTTCAGCTACTTCCTCGACAGGGCAGAGCTGAGTGACGTGGCCTACGACGGCGCAGCGGCATTCAACCCGCTGACCATGCCTGGCTACCCGCCGCTTAAGAAGTACTTTGACTCCGTAGCGGACTTGCTTGCAGTAAACGACACCACTGAGCACAACCCGGCTAAGGCCGCTAGCTTGCTCGAAGGTGCCGGATACTCGAAGGATGGCGATGGCAACTGGGTTGACGCCCAGGGCACCGGCATCAACTGTGAAATCATTGGTTTCAGCCCGTGGGTGGACCTCGGTCCTATCACAGCTGAGCAGCTTCGACGTGAGGGCATCAACGCCACCTACTCGCAGCCGCCCGATGCTTCTTCACGAATGGCTGAAGGTAACTTCGAATGTCTGATGTTCGGACACGGCGGATCGGTCCGTGACCCTTACTTCACAATGAAGCTCTATCAGTCAGCGTCAGTAAACATTCCTGGTGGACACCAGGTGAACTTCTACCACTGGGAAAACGAGCGGTGGGACGAACTTACTGACGAAGTCGCAAAGACTCACCCGGATGACCTCGACACGATGCAGGAACTGTGGCACGAAGCCATGGACATCTGGATCACAGAACTCCCGGACGTTCCAGTCCTCGAGTTCTACCACCGAATCATCATGAGTGAGAAGCGATGGACTAACTGGCCTCTGGGTGGGCAGACTTCCGGCTACGTGAACGAGGCCTCGTGGCACCTCACGTGGGGATTAGTCTTGCACGCCCTCACAGCCAAGTAGGAAGACCTAGTAGTTCTTACTACTTGAGGTAAAAGACGTGAACGAAGTGCCCCCGACATTTGTCGGGGGCACTTTCTATTAACAGCTGCACTCACCGCCTTGCAATATGACTGGTACGATATCCTTCGCAGCACTTCAACCCACGACCGCTGTGGATATTCACGGGGAATACGGGAATTGAGATTCATCGATCAGAAACCACTTGCGGTCTCAAGCAAGCGAATGTTGCTGGTGGTTGGTCTCTTATTGCTGCTACTCGCAGTGTCAGCCGCGTGTGGCACGACCGATACGACCAACAAGGTCGGGGAAAGCGATGGTGCAGTTGACGAAGAGGGACTCCGGCTGACAACGCGTCCAGAAGCCAACTATTCGATCGACGATCTCACGGCCGTAGGCTACAAAAAGAACAAACAGTTCCCCGCAGAGACGGTTCCTGGATCTATGGATGTTTGGTACGGCTTCTTCAGCCAACGAGACATTGAGGTTCGGTTTTACGAATCACATGCCGCGGCACTTGAACTTGGAGTCGAACCGGCTGAGGTGATCATCGCACGTACGGCCGGACAGCGCGATTATTTGATACCGGTTGTAAACCTATATCCGGCATATGCGGTCGTAGGGAACACTGTGATGCTGTGCGAACGGCAACTCTCGACGTGTGAGGCATTGATCGACGCACTCCCATAATCATTGTGTGATTTCTGGATCTGAACTACTGGCAGATAATTAAAGAAGACCGGCAACAATGTTGCCGGTCTTCTTTATTGGTTTCGTACTGATTTATACCGGCTCGGTGAGTGCCAGCAGCTTTTCACAGTTCGCGAACGCCTCGGCTGATTCATCGCCTTCGCAGAACAGAATCATGTTCCCACGAATTACGTATTCGAGGTATCTGGCTGAGTAGGAACAACTTGAGTGAGGTGTCTGGGCAGCCCGACTGCACTTGCGGCGGTCTTTCCGGCCTTCTTCCCACAGGACACCGTCACCGGTAACGACCGCATCTTCTCCGGTTACAGAATCGGCGTAGAGTGCGCCGTGCTCAACAGCGTCGGCGTGTGAAGCGTAGAACCGTGCTTCGTAGTCCAACTGATTGAAGATGGCGTTCCATGCTTCAAGGGCGTTGGGAAGCTCATCTACATCGTAGTCCTTTACAACCTTTACGCCAAGAGCGTCTTTCAGGTCATCGACCGTGTAGATTCGCTCGTCATCGACTACCCGAGCAACTGCGGCTTCTCCTCCGCTCGTACCCGAGTCGGAGCCACATGCCACCGCAACCATTGCGACAAAGATTGCAAGGATAGATGCGGCAGCGAAGATGCGATTGGATTTCCTGACTTGGTGCACCATCTATTGCACCACGGCCATGAGGTTGGCACAGGCCTGGTGGGACTCGGCAGTGTCTTTACCTTGGCACATGAGAACCATGTTTCCGACAACGATGTAGTCGAAGTACTTCGGGTTGTCGCATTTACCAGAGTGGTGTCCACCGTTTCCGGCGCATTGACGACGATCGGAGATACCTTCGTCCCATCGCTGAATGTCTTTGAGCAGGACTGCGTCCGCACCGGTCGCTTCGTCAGCGAAATCAACACCCTGGGCCATTGCCGCAGCGTGATCAGCGTAGAAGCGCGCTTCGTATTCATCTCGCTTGTACGGATCAGAACCGTAGAAACCGTAAACCGCTGCGACTGCTCCATCGAGTCCTTCGACATCATAGTCATCGTCGGTCTTGAAGAATTCAGTGTTCTTTATATCGTCGGCTGTGTAGATTCGTTCTGTAGCGTCGATCTTGGCGATCGGTCCATCAGAACTTGAGCCCACACCGTCATCGCTATCGCCGTCGCCATCGCCATCGCTACCACAAGCTACTGCAGCAATTGAAAGTGAAGCTATCGCAAATAGCAGCATCAGCAGCCTTATCGTGCCGCTGTTTTCGTGTCTCATCGAAAAGCTCCCTAAATTAGTCTGGAACCCACCGGATTTGTGCGAGAAAAATGAATGAGCAGTGGGTGAGCCAAATATACCTGTTTACACTCCAGCAGTCACTCGCTCAGAATGCGGATTCAGTGAACGATACGGTCCGTCGAGTACGTAACACCGTAATTATGCGCCTTCTCCTCGAATTAATGCGACGAAAGGCGCACATTGATCGAGTGAGTGTTCCGAAGTTCGTCCTTCGCACAGAATCACTATGTTTCCAAGAATTACGAAATCGCCGTATCTAGGGTTCTGACTACCTCGTGAACCTCCACCAACTATGATCCGACGATCTCGGACACCATCGTCCCACATCGCGTCTTCCGCATTTAGCGAAGCACCGGAACCCGAGGCATCTTGGGCGAATGGCATCCCCTTCTCGAGGGCGATCTGGTGGCTGGGATAAACACGGATTTCATAGTTCAATGAACCAATTCCGGGTAAGTCCCAAAAACCTACGTATGCAGAATCTGCATTATCGAGCCCTGTGACGTCATAGGTCTTGCCTTTTTTCCAACCGATATCTTGCACATCACTTATCGACAGAACACGGTCGAAGTCGGCGATCTTCTCGAAAGTAGAATCCGAAGAAAAGTCGGAAGATTCTGAACCACATCCGACTACGAATAGCAGCGCGGTGATAAATATCGCGCCAGAGATCAATTGAAATCGGCCAGTGATTCGTTTGCACACGTTATTCACTTGGGGCCAGCGTATTAGCCATTAGCTCACATCGTTCGAGGGACATTTCAGGATCTGCCCCCTGGCAAAGCATGACGATATTGCCAAATATGGCGTAACTAGCGAATTTGGGACCTATTCCGCTGCGGGCACCACCGCCGGACCCGCCGCCGATGATCATTCGACGTTTTTTGATACCCGCTTTGTATGTTGCGTCATCTTCGCTGAGAATCGCGTCTGGCCCCGTTCCTTCTTTTGCCATGGCGGTTCCCTGATCGACAGCCGCCTGATGCGAATCATAGAACCGCATTTCGTAGTCGTAGGGTTCGCCACCACCAACCCTAAGGAATCCAAAGCTCACGTCTGTTGCCCCCGGTAGGCCCTCGGTCGAGTAGTTGTTTGATTGCTTGTAGGGAGTTGCGAGGAGATCGTCGAGACTGAACACCTGACCCGGGTCACTGATCTGCGGAAATACCTCTTCCTCGCTCGCACTCGATCCACATGCAGTAGCGAGCAATACTGCAAACACCATCACGACAATAAGAATCGGTAGAAATATTCTTCTAGGAAACACCGGTCGACTGAATTCCAATAAATCTCTCCATCTGCGTGCTGATCAATCGCCGCATAGTATCCGATTACCCGAGTCGGTCAACCGGATTTTGCGCGATGGCGGGTTTCTAATCGGAGCTTGATTCCCGGTAGGTTAGGCCAGGGATGCAGAAGTCGCTTGGTTCCCCGCGTTGGAACGCTTGATAATCAGTGCCACTGACAGCCGTTATCGTGATCTTTCGCGGCAGCGTCTGGTAGATAAACCGGCCAGATACTGACCGTTTTGACTCCACACGAGGACTGTACCTGATCGAACCAGCAAATCCTCGATCGAGGTTCCCTCAGCTGGGTAGAGATAGTAGTGATGGATATCGTTGCAGTCCGTTTCGACTAGGTCTGCCTCAATTCTGATCGAACTACCGGCGAGGTTTATCAGCGTGTTCTTCGCTTTGACAGTGCAGTCTGCCAGTTGGTATAGCACATGCGCACCATACATCTGAATTTGACCGATCGATGGAACAATCGGTTGGCATCAATTACCTCAATAACTTTAACTTATTCATAATCTATGCATCGCAATGGAGGTTCCGCGGGAAATATTGTTGGATCAAGCGTCTCGGTCTCACAGCCGGAAAAGACCAGCGCCAGCGCGAACAGCGTAATTGTAAAAGCGCGATTCCTGGATTTTCTTTCGTGACGGCGAACTCAGGGGACTTCATGGCGTTAGTATCTACAAATCCAATCCGGCAACCGGGTTGATCTGACCAATTCACAACGAGTGGAGTTGAAAATTGAACCTGCTGATAACGTCGGCAGCCTCAGCGACGGCACAGCTAATAGCAGCCGCACTAGGCGAAAAACATACGCTACGACTGACCGATCTCTCGCGCAAAGCAAGTGGCGACATCGTTTCCAACGAACTCGGTCATGGGTCTGAGACCGATGATCTACTCGCCGGAATCGATACAGTAATCAACATCGGCTATCAGGGTCAATCTGGTTCGGCTGCGCACCTGATGGATTACCACACGCGCCGTATGTACAACCTACTTCAGGCGGCTTCTGATGCCGGCATCGCTCGGTATATCAACGTCAGCACCCTGCGGCTCTACGAGGACCACGAAGAAAACCTCGTGGTAACCGAAAAATGGCGTACGGATCCTTCTGCCGAGGATACTGAGTTACTTGCCGCTCATATGGCCGAGTACGTTTGTAAAGAGTTCGCTAGAGATCGCCTTATTCAAGTAGCGAACCTGCGACTGGGCTGGCCGTTCGATGGTACCGGTGTTGGCGAAACAGCCGCCATTTCAAGCGACCTGATTGGAGCTGCGGTTGAGGAGGCTCTCATCAGTGAGGAACTCGGACAGTGGCAGGATATTCATGTCCAGTCGCCAGTTGCTCGCCAACGATTCATTACAAAGACGGCTGCGACATTATTGCCGGGACTTGCCGGGAGGCTTTCATCATGAATGTGCTAATTCTTGGCGGAAACGGAATGCTGGGCCCCTGGGCAGTGAAGGCGATGAAAGAACGCCACGACATCCTGCTAACCGATATCAACGAGCCATATCCGGAGTACAAAGGCGAGTATCAAAAACTTTCAGCTGATGATGTTGATGGTGTTGTGAAAGCCGCAGAAGGTATGGACGTGATCGTCAACCTCTCAGTCCTACGACCTGATCGGCAATTCGCCTTTGATGTGAACATGATGGGCAACTACGCCATGATGGTTGCTGCTCGGGAGCATCGCATCAAGCGAGTGATTACGACTGGCCCGCACTACCAGATGGCAGGACAGCAGTATGAGGAGTGGGATTTCGATCTCATTCCCGACATGCCACCTGCTCCCGGTACTCGTCTGTACGCCCATACCAAGGCGTTGGGCCAGGAAATCTGTCGGGTGTTTAGCGCACGGCACGGTATACAACTAATCACTCTGCTGTATTACAACATGAAACATTCTTGGAATCTGGGCGGTCCCGAGGCTCCACCGGTGTATCACGACGACATGGTTCCGTACTCGACGGCATGGCAGGATTGCGGAACAGCGGTTCAGGCGGCGGTGGAGGTTCCGGAGGAACGGCTCGCTACTCGAAGTGAAACGTTCTTCATTCTTCCTGATCTACCGCACGGTAAGTTCAACAATGAGAAGACCAAGCGTGTACTCGGCTGGGTTCCTCGGTACCACGTCGAAGGTCTATGGAACAAGGAATACCGGCAGCCAGACAGCAATCTGACCGAGGCGTTTTAAAGCTGCGGCTTCCCCTTCGTCCTCGTAGGGAGAGGGTTGGGGGGTAGGTGAAATCGCTAGCTGCCTACAGTGGCGACGTTGTGATTCTGATGTAACTCCTCACGACTCAACCAACCCTCTAAATCCTCCCTGCTAGGGAGAATGGCGTCGAAATTGCTGGTTAATTGAACGGAACGCGCGCGTCCCTTCCCCAGATCCTTCGACTCCGATGACTCCGTTCAAGACATGACAACAAAAAGCCTCAGGATGAACTCAACCTGGAGCTTTCAATTGTCTTACTTGAAGAACGGCTAGAGGTCTTTTACTTCAGTGGTGATCTTTTCAACGGAGTCTTTGGCATCGCCGAAGAGCATCTGGGTTTTGTCGAGGAAGAACAGTTCGTTCTGTACCCCGGCGAAACCCGAAGACATTGACCGCTTCATCATGATGACCGACTGTGCCTGGTCAACGTTCAGAATTGGCATGCCGTAGATCGGACTCGATGTGTCGGTTCGTGCAGACGGGTTCGTAACGTCGTTTGCACCAATCACGACCGCAACGTCGGTTCGTTGGAACTCACCGTTGATTTCATCGAGGTCTTTTAGCTCGTCGTAAGGCACATTCGCCTCAGCCAGCAGCACGTTCATGTGGCCCGGCATACGACCTGCGACAGGGTGGATGGCGTATCGAACGCTAATCCCTTTTTCCTTGAGCAAGTCGGCAAGTTCACGAACCTGATGCTGTGCCTGAGCAACGGCAAGACCGTAACCCGGAACGAAGATCACAGACTGTGCATACGCAAGCATTGTTGCTGCGTCGTCGGCCTGAATCGAAGTAACGGGTCGAGTTTCCTCTTCGCCGCCAGCGGCTGCCCCATCTTCGACACCAAAGCCCCCGAGCATGACGTTCGCAAGCGATCGGTTCATCGCTTTGGTCATGATCCTTGTGAGAATCAGACCCGATGCACCAACGAGCGAACCAGCGATGATTAGCATGTTGTTGCCAAGGACGAATCCTGTCGCAGCACCCGCGATACCGGAGTATGAGTTTAGCAGTGCGATCACGACTGGCATATCGGCACCACCGATCGGAATCACAACGAGGATTCCGAGAGCAAGTGCGATTCCACCAGCGATCAGGAAGGCTGTGATCGAAGGATCGACAACCAGCCATACGGTTGAAGCGACCATTCCGATCAGCAACGCAACGTTTATCACGTTACGAATCGGTAGCAGCAATGGCCGGGTAGGAACTACTCCCTGAAGCTTTCCATATGCGATGAAGCTACCAGTTAGGGTTACTCCACCAACGATCACAGAAGCCATGATCGTGATCGACACGTCTTCTGCGATTGCGTCGCCGTCATCGATTAGGCGAATCAGTTCTCCGGCTGCGATTACCGCCGAAGCAGCACCACCGAAACCGTTGAAGATCGCCACGAGCTGCGGCATATCAGTCATCGCAACCTTCCGAGCTGAGAAAGCACCGATAGTCGAACCAACGATGATCCCACAGAGAATGAATTCCCACGATGCGATGTCTTTACCAACAACCGTTGCCATTACAGCAATCAACATCGCCAGCGACGACATTCGGTTACCGTTTCGCGCCGTGGCGGGTGAGCCAAGCTGTTTTAAACCAACGATGAAAAGAATCGCAGCGAAGATGTACGCCACGTTCGTGATATTCATGTGGACGAGTGCGTCGGTACTCATTGTTTCTGATCCGACCTTCTGAACATCTTGAGCATTCTGTCGGTAACCATGAAGCCGCCAATCACGTTGATCATTGCGAGCCCAACGGCGACGGCACCGAGTATCTGCCCGGTTAGCCCGTCAGCCTGACCAGCGACCAACAGAGCACCCACGATCACGATGCCTGAGATCGCATTCGATCCCGACATCAGGGGCGTGTGCAGCGTTGGCGGCACCTTTGTAATTACCTCGTACCCGATGAAAATCGCGAGTACGAACACTGTTAGCGCAATTATTAGCGCTTCGGCGTCAAACATTTATTCACCTAATCCGTGTCGAGCTTTGCCTTCGTGAGCAACACACATGGTGTCGATCACTTCATCTTCAAAATCGAGTGTAAGCGTTCCTTCTTTCCGATCGATGATCAGATCGAAGAGCGCCATGACGTTTCGTGAGTAGAGCTGGCTTGCGTGGAACGGCATTGAACTCGGAACGTTTATTGGTCCGTTAATCGCTACACCGTTCTTGTCGATGATTTCACCTGCAACAGTGCCAGCCACGTTTCCGCCCGACTCGGCAGCAAGGTCGATGACAACGCTACCCGGTCGCATTACGTCGACCATGTCTTCAGTCATCAGTAGCGGGGCAGAACGGCCCGGAATAGCGGCGGTAGTGATTACTGCATCTGCTCCCGCGATGTGCTCCTTGAGGAACTCACGCTGTGCAGCCTGTTCTTCCTCGGTCTGCTCTCTGGCATATCCGCCAGCACCTTCCGCATCTTTCGCGGCTGGGGGCTGGATGAATTTCGCACCGAGACTTTCGACCTGTTCACCAGCTGCGGCTCGGACGTCAAATGCCTCAACCACGGCGCCTAAGCGACGTGCGGTTGCAATTGCCTGAAGTCCGGCAACACCTGCGCCAAGAACGAGGATTTTCGCCGGTGGAATTGTTCCTGCGGCGGTCATCATCATGGGGAGGTATTTTCCGAGAGAGTTTGCGGCGAGTAGTGCTGCTTTGTATCCAGCGATAGACGCCTGTGACGACAAGACGTCCATACGCTGCGCTCGGGCGATGCGGGGAACCAGTTCCATTGCAAGGGCGGTTGCTCCGGCGGTTGCCAGTGAAGACACAGCCGGTGCGTTTGTTCGGGCCATCAGTGTGCTTACAACGATGCTACGCTTTTTGAGGGCCCCAACTTCTTCCGATGTCGGTGGTTGCACGTGGACAAAGATGTCGGCTGATCCGGCGATGTCCGTTGCGGAGGCAGTTTTAGCACCGGCATCGGCATAGGCAGAATCGGGGAATCCAGCTGCGGTTCCCGCACCTTCTTCAATAAATAACTCGTGGCCAGCTTTTACGAGGCGCTCAATCGTTTCTGGCACAAGTGCCACACGGTTCTCATTGGGGTCTGACTCCCTGGGGGCGCCGATCTTCATTCATTGCTCCAGTCGAGTAAGCCTTCAGCTCGCTCCGTTATAGTTTGGCGACAACCCCTAATGATATCTGTGCAACTGGCCTATCGATGTGAATAAATAGTGAAACTGCTTGTGAGCATTTACTCGCTGCAGGTTCGGATGTAGGTTGTGCAAGGCGTTCTAGATACGAGCCTGATGGCGACGATATCTTGAGAAAATACCCCGACATCTCAATGAAAAGATGGAGCTTGAAATATATGTAATCAGACGTGTGTACGACGTGAAACCTGTAACCGCTCGCAAAGTTGCCACCTTGTTATAGCAGCAGGGCTACGCCTACCGCGATGCAAATCAACGATCTGAAGTCACGGTCTATTTCAATGGTGGAACCGTGCCAGGTGAAAATAATCGCGTTTACATGCAGTGGACCGACGAGACGATTGATTCACCCTACTGCGAGGATCTGACTCTCGCTCCAGAAGCTATATTGGTGCATAGACTCGGGAGCACGTGATCACTAGTAGAATCGAATACTTCGAGATGATGATTCCAACGAAGATGCAAACCGAGTAGTTTTTCGACTCGACCTGACAACTGACTGCTTGAAAGTGTTGCGCCTGTTTTGAAGATCAAAGAAATAACAGCCTTTCCGATTCGGGTGACCCGGGACGAAGGAGACGAAGGTAAAGAGCGCCCGGCTGTAATCGACTACGGTGACTATTTCGTGGACGAACGGGCGTTTACTTCGATCTACTCAAAGCACCACGAAACTACGGTTATCAAGATCGAAACCGATACCGGAATCATCGGCTGGGGAGAGGCGCAATCGCCGGTGTCGCCCCGCACGACGCAAACCATTGTCGAGGATCTGATTCGACCTCTGATCATGGGGCGAGATCCGTTCGATATCGAGGCTATCTGGACACGCAACTACGGTGCCATGCGCGAGCGAGGTCACCCAACGGGCTTCTACATCGACGCTATTGGCGGCACGGATATTGCGTTGTGGGACATCGTGGGTAAGGCGGCCGGTAAGCCTGTTCACAAACTGGCTGGCGGTCGTTACCGGGACAAGATCAAGCTCTACGCGGGCATGGGCGGAGTCGATCCTGAGAAAGTCGCCGACGAAGCTGAGGAGCATGTTGGCTATGGGTACCAAGCGCTGAAGCTGCACCTACTGCTCGATGCCGACGGTGTTGCCGAAATCGCCAACGCTGTTCGAAAACGAATCGGACCGGGCATCATGCTGATGTGCGATGTCCATATGCGGCAGTCGGTCACGAGTGCAATCAAGCTGGGTCGAGCATTAGAGAAACTCGATTTCACTTGGCTCGAATCGCCACTTGTTCCTGAAGATATTCCGGGTGCCGTCGCGCTTTCGGAAGCATTGGATATGGCCGTTGCGATAGGCGAGTGGAGCCGAACTCGATATGAGATGCGCGAAGCGTTTGAGCGACGTGCTTACGACGTGGTAATGCACGATATTGCTCGTACGGGAATTACCGAGGGTCACCGGATCGGAACGATTGCTGATACTTACAATATTCCAGTCGCACCACACGTTGGTGGCGGTGGAATTCTTTCGGTTGCGGCAACCGCGGAATATTCAGCTTCGTGCTCAAATTTCATGATCATGGAGCACAGCCACCATGCGAACGAGTACAAGAACGCCATCACCGCTGAGAATTACAGTCCCTGCAACGGTTTCTTCGAGATGAGCGACAAACCGGGGCTCGGGATCGAGATCGATCAGTCGCTGGTCGAGAAATATTTGGTTACTGGTTAGCCGTCTCTAGGGAGGAGGTAGCTGACCGCCACCGCCTAGTATGCCCCTTGGCCGCCCTGTTTGCTCAAGGTTTCCAGATGGAATACGTTAGCCTCAATCTAAATTCTGGTATTTGTTTTCAATGACTGACGCTCTCGAGAGATATGTACTTGCTGTCGATATTGGCAGTTCATCGGTAAAAGCCGGATTTTTCGACTCGTTCGCCCGAAGTGTCGATGGTGTCGAGGTGAATATACCCCATGCGCAAATGGTCGCTTCTGATGGGACCTCGGAGGAAGATGCTGATCAGATTCGCCGAGCCACCGAGCAGGCGATTGACGTTGTGCTTCAGAAGGCTGGCGATCGAGGGAAACACTTAATCGGGGTTGGCTTCGACTGCATGGCCAGCACGGTAATTGGAGTCGACGCAGACGGCAACGCGATAACGCCCGTGTACACATATGCCGATACTAGGTCTGCCTCGGACGTTGATCGGTTACGTGACGAACTCAATGTACCAGTGATCTACGACCGCACCGGTGTAATGCAGCACACGTCGTACTTGCCGGGTCGGATCAGATGGCTGAGACGCACACAACCTGAACTTGCTGATCGAATCGATAAATACGTCGACGTTTCGACTTACTTCTTTTCGAAATGGTTTGGTCGTCGGGATGTGAAAGCCAGCTATTGTGTATCGTCGTGGAGTGGGCTGCTCAATCGACATCAACTGGACTGGGATTACGGACTGCTAGGTCGACTTGGTATCGGCGTAGAAAACCTTCCCGATCTGGCACCGTGGAGCGATCCTGAGATTGGTCTTGCGCCAGAATTTGCCAAGCGTTGGCCTGCTCTCGCCGAATTGCCATTTTTATTGGCGGTGGGCGACGGTGCAGCGGTTAACGTCGGAACAGGTTGTGTAGACGAGACGAAAGTCGCTTTGACGGTGGGAACGACCGGTGCTATGCGAGTTCTGAGCGAAAGACCAGCACCAGATGTTCCGACCGGACTGTGGGCGTATCGACTCGGTCGTACTCGAACGCTGCTCGGCGGATCGTTCTCTGAGGGTGGCAACGTTGTTCAGTGGGCACTCGATAATTTGAATCTTCCCCCGATCGATCAACTCAACAGCGAACTAGAAAAACTCAAACCTGCACAGCACAGAATCAATGTACTGCCCTTTATCGCTGGAGAGCGCGCTACGGGGTGGTCGACATCGGCATCCGGTGTGCTCGAAGGCATTCGAATTTCGACTACTCCAATGGAAATTCTTCAGGCGATGCTCGAATCGATTGCCTATCGATTTGCGCTGGTTGCCGACCTACTACTACCGGGTGTGAAATCGGGCTACCAGATGATCGCAAGCGGAGGAGCTATCCAGGACTTTCCATGGTGGCTGCAAACGATGTCCGACGTACTCGGTGTGCCAGTCGGTGTTTCGGCAGAGGAGCAGGACACCAGTCGTGGTACAGCAATACTTGCATTGAACGCATTGGGAGTATGGGCTGGACTCGACATGCATCCTGCACGTATCGCAGCGAACTACGAACCCAACAAGGTACACGCCGAGCTTCACACCGAAGCCCGTGAGCGGCAAGGCGAGCTATATTCCCGTCTACTTGGCTAAGCCGGACTATTCGGTGCCCCGGCTTGTTTCATCGGAATGCCGTTCAACTCGTTCTTCGATGATCGTGGCCATTTGGTGCCGAACATCCTGAATCAGATTATCGGGTGGTGCGACATCCTCGTGCACCATTTCTGCATCGTGCACCCAATCCCACAGGTCGTCGAGGGTTTCGCGCAGTTCCCTCGCCGTCATCATCTGGGTGTTGATTAGCGGGTAGTGAGGAGGAGGAGGGAATTCTTTTTTCGACATCTTTGCCTCGATTACTCAGTTGCCTTCTTCACGGCGTGTCCGCCGAATCCGTTGCGCATCGCTGCCAGCATTTTGCCACCAAGTGGGTCGCCCTGTCTTGACCGGAACCGCATTTGTAGTGCCGCCGTGATTACCGGAGCAGGTACCGCAAGTTCTACCGAGGCATCTACGGTCCATCTACCCTCGCCCGAATCGTCGACGTAGGAATTAAGCGCATCCAGTCGAGGATCCTTCTCAAGTTCATCAACCGTCAGGTCAAGCAACCACGACCGAATCACACTCCCGCGCGTCCAGTTTTTCGCGATTGCAGCCAGATCAAGATTGAAATCCTCCTTCGCGGCAAGGAGCTCAAATCCTTCGGCGTACGCCTGCATAAGACCGTATTCGATGCCATTGTGGATCATCTTTACGTAATGACCGGAACCACTGGGACCAACGTACAGGTTGCCATCGGAATCTTCAGGTGTGAGGGTTTCGAAGATCGGGCGGTTGCGGTCGTACGCTTCACGGGCTCCACCCACCGTCAGGCAGTAGCCGTTGGCGAGTCCCCAAACTCCTCCACTCGTACCAGAATCGAGGAAATCGATCCCGTTGGTCGCAGCGTGTGCACCCCGCCGCTGTGATTCTTTGTAGTTTGAATTACCGCCATCGATCAGAGTATCGCCCTCGTCGAGAAGCTCAACGAGATCGTTTACGGCCTGTTCGGTGATGTCGCCTGAGGGCACCATGACCCACACCGTTCGCAGGGCATCGAGCTGGCCGACTATATCGGCAAGAGAATTGGCGGCTGACGCACCTTTTTCGGCAAGAGCTCTGACTGCGGAGGAATCTGGGTCGAACACCACTACATCATGGCCGTCGTTCAGTAGTCGTTCTGTCATGTTGCCGCCCATGCGGCCAAGGCCAACCATCCCGAGTTTCATCCAAATGCTCCGCAACTCTTGGATCGACCCGTTTTACGTGATTGGCCGATCAGATCTTATCTATCGATTCGATTCTGCGATTAACAGTTTCAGAGAGTTTAGCTGGATCGTGCACGACCCACAGCGGATCAAGCCACGAAGTTGTCTCGATCGCCTGGCGCGAGAACGGCGTGCTTACGCATATCCAGGAAGCACCTGTCGCCATCGCTGCCTTCGTTCCGATCGGGGAGTCTTCGATAATCACGACCTCCTCCGGCGCAACTCTAAGTCGTTTCATTGCGAGGAAATAGATTTCAGGATCTGGCTTTGGATTGCTTACGGATTCGCGCCCGACGATGTCATCGAGCAAAACACGCACACCGAGGACATCGAGAACCCGTTTCGTCTCGTCGCTAAACGACGAAGTGGCAACGGACACCGTTCGACCGACCGATTTTTGATGGCGTAGTAGATCGATGTTGTGCTGGTAGACGTTTTCCATCAGTCGTTCGGGGGCACCATCGGTTTGACGATATTCATCCATCCGGATTTGGTGCAGATGTTTCCAGTGTTCGCCATCGACTGGTTCCAGAGAGTTGGCGATGTCGAATTCGTCGATCATGTGCCGACACACCATTTCATCGGTCGAGCCTACGATCCGCTCATATAGTTCGATTGCTCGAAGATCGGGAGCGTTGGCACCGGTGAGTTTTCCAACCACGGTCGCGTAGGATTTGGCCTTTAGGCGTTCGGTTTCGACCAGAGTTCCGTCGAGATCAAAAATGAACGCGGTAATCCGACTCGTAGCTACGTTCTGATCAGGCATTTGTGATTTCTACAAGATCTCAGAAGCAGTGAAGGATTGTTCGAAAACCCCGCCGATATCGCCCAGATACGAGGCGATCACATCGACTGCTTCGTTGCGATCGATAAGTCCTACGTTTAACTGCACTAGATGACGAAAGTACGCTTCGGGACCAATGAGCACACCGGTTATTCCCGGTGTTCGAGCGGCCGTGCGGATCGTTCGTTTTTCGGTCTCAGAGAGATTGTTTCCGATCTTGCCGACAGATAATTCGCCACCCACCACCAGAAGCGCGTTGCTGTTGCTGCTATCGATCTGAATTTTCGCGGCGATCGTTTCAGTGAGCGTATCGTCCTTGGCCGGTTCGAAGGCCCAGATAGCAGGACTGACGCCGACATCCTGAAGCTGCTGGATAGCCATGATCAGAAGCATGGCACGTGCAGATTCAGTGCTGCCATGTATCTCTGTTTGGGCTGTTGTCGGTACGGAATCAAGTTCGATCAGTAGAGGAATCGATTCATCACGCGCCTTGTCTGACACGATTTTCAAACGATCGAGCAATTCTTCTCGCGCATCTTTAGGACCATCGGGATTGAGCGTTAGTTGAACGGCGGTGAAATCGACATCGAGTCGATCAAGCGAATGAGCCCGGCTGCCGGGTGATGACGCAGTAGTCATCGACATGGCCTTGGCGCGCAGCAAGACCGACTCCCCTAAATCGCTGTCGGCCCAGAGACCAATATGCGATTTTTGCAGACCGTTTTCGACAGCGGTCGTGATGCCGTCGAAGACCACCCGTTTCAGATTCGCTGCCTGTTCGCGATCAGCCGCAGAGGGCTCGCCTGAAGTTTCGAGCACTTCAGCGCAGAGGTCGACTCGATCATCGAGTGCCACAAAAAAGTTGGGAATTACGTTTTTTGTTGAGCTAGTCATTCGAAGGTCTCCGTGTCGGGGGCCGTTCTATCCGATTAGTTCTTGAGTTGCGGTTTCGAGTTCTCTGCCTAAATCGTTTCCAAGCTTTACTGGTAGAACCGTTTGTCCGCCTTCCGCCATAACCATGAAATCGCCACCAGCCTGAGCCTCGGTCAGTTGACCGAAGGTGTATGACTCGCCTGGCACGGCAAGATGATCGTATTTCCCTGATACGAATCCCAGAACAATAGCGTTTTGTGGACCACCTTTGTAGAGTTGTCCCGTCGAGTGGAGATACCGCGGACCGTAGCCAAAAGTGGTTGCCATTCCGGTTTTTTCGGAGATCGTTTTTCGCAATTTCGAAAATGCCGTTGTTAGTTCTTGTGATTCTGGGAGAAAAGCCGTGATCGCCACATAACGAGGTGACGAATTCGAAGAAATTTGTTCGATTGCGGCCGTCAGTGATACATCGTCGATACTGGCAGTCGGATTCGAAAGCAACTTACGGGATTTCACCTTCGCCGTCTCCACGTCCGGTTGATCGAACGGGTAGATATCCATCAATGACGAAGCGGCGGCGGTAGCGAACTGCCACCTGAAGAATTCCCCGGCGATTTCATGTTTGTTTGATCGGGGTGGTTGGATCATATATGTCGGGTGTCCAGCAGCTTGAATATTGTCTACGAGCGAGTTCAGCGGTTCGTGATCAGGTCTTTGGTAGTAGATGACGAATTGTCGATCGTTCCGGTAGCTGTCGATGTCGAGTGCCGGCTCACTGGTGACAGGAATGAGGCCTTTTCCATTTTTACCGGTCGATTCAGCGAGTAGCTGGTCAACCCACATTCCAAAAGTTGAATACTCCGGTGTGGTTAGTAGTGTGACTTTGTCACGACCTGCCAGTGCGTTCGCTGCGAGAAACGCTCCGAGGGATGACCCCGGATTTGTCTCGGTATCGGAATCACAGCTCTGTGCCATCCGTACAGCGGATTCTGCAAACTGACGAATATTTATCCCGGTCGCTGCTGCTGGCATCATGCCGAACGCACTGAGAGCGGAGAAGCGACCACCGACATCTTCCGGTGTGGATATCCATGTTCCGAATTCACCAGCCCGTGCTCGCTCAGAAAGTGGTGTGCCGGAATCGGTCAAAGCGACGAAATTACGGGGATTTGTCATCGACTCGGTGTCACTTTGTATTGCTGCACGAAAGTGTGCTTCGAGGCTCAAAGATTCGACCGTCGTACCTGATTTACTCGAAACGAAAAATAAAGTCGTGCTCAAGTCGAGCGCACGAGTGATCCCCGAAACTGTAGTTGGATTCACAGTGTCGAGGGTGTGTAGGCGTATTTTTGGAACGGATGCGTCGAGAATTTCGGCAAAGACACTGCTCAATGTGAGCGGAGTCATGCTGCTACCACCCATACCGAGTACAACAACATCGGTGAATCCATCAGCGATGAGCTGAGCATTGAGGCTGGCAAACTGCAAACTGAGCATCGACAACCGCCTCGGAAGATCAAGCCACCCGAGCGTTTGTTCAGCAGGATCTCCGCCCGGTGAAGGTGCAGGCCACAAAGTTGGATCACGTCGCCAGAGCCGAGAGGCAAACGATTCAGCCACCAGAACTTGCAGCGTCTCGGCTACCGAAACGCTCTGGTTATCTGCCATTGTCTGTTTCCTCGAATTATCGGATCGGGCCTGTTCGGTCGGACTATGAGCCTAGAGACTGGAGCTTTTCATCGATTCGACCGAGAAGAGACTCGTATGCATCGGCGAACGCCGCGACACCAGCTTTCAGAAGATCGTCTGTTATTGCATCGAGAGAAATACCTTCTTCAGCGAGTGCATTTACCTGCGCACGAGCTTCGTCCAGACCGCCAGTGAGATCGGAGCCTGGATTGCCATGGTCGCTGTACGCCGCCATTGTTGCTTCCGGAACAGTATTGACAGTATCGGGCCCCATAAGCCCGTCGACGTACATGGTGTCGCTGTAAGCAGGATTCTTCACTCCAGTTGACGCCCACAACGGCCTTTGCACTTGCGCTCCGGTTGTATGGAGCGGGAAAAACGATCCCCCGCCACCGAGGTTGCGATCAAACAGTTCACCAAATTTTGCGTAAGCGAGTTTGGCGTTCGCGATGCCGATCTTTCCACGGAGTTCATGTCCCTTAGGAAGAGCATTATCGACTGAAGTGTCGACACGGCTCACGAAGAACGAAGCCACTGAGGCGACGGTGGACGGTATTCCCCGGGAAGCCTGTGCGAACTCGGAAAGACCCTCGACGTAGGCGTTTGCCGCAGCTTCGTAAGCACTCAGAGAAAACAGCAAGGTTACGTTTACGTTGATGCCTTCCGATATGAGTGTCTTGATCGCAGGCACTCCGGCGGGTGTTCCGGGAACTTTGATCATGACGTTGGGACGGTCGATGGCTTCCCACAGGCGACGCGCCTCGGTGATCGTGCCATCTGCATCGTTTGCTAGCGTCGGTGAAACTTCGATGCTAACGAAGCCGTCACGTCGACCTGCGTTGTCATAAACCGGTCGTAGCACATCAGCGGCGTCTCGAATGTCATCCACGGCGAGTCGTTCAAATACAGTCTGACGATTTGCACCGTCTTTCGCATATTCCTCCAGCGCCTCATCGTAGATGTCGCTCTCTGCCAGAGCCTTGTCGAAGATTGCCGGATTCGAGGTGACTCCGGTCACACCGAGATCGACGAACTCCTGGAGCTCGCCGGACCAAAGCATGTCTCGACTGATCGAATCGAGCCAGATCGACTGGCCATTCTCAAGTGCTTTCTGAATGTTGTTCATATCGTTCCTGTGGCTTGCGAAGTTCAGAGCATAGGAGCGGCAGTTAGCTCCTAGAGATTTGGTCATTTTCGATAGCGGCGACTTTATCGAGGCGTCGCTGGAACCGCGGTTCGCTCGCTTCGAGATTTGCTGCTATGAACGACTTAACGAGCTCTTCAGCTAGGGCAACACCGACAACCCGAGCACCCATACACAGTACGTTCATGTCGTCGTGCTGTACTCCCTGTCCGGCTGAGTAGGTGTCGTGACATAGACCGGCACGTACACCGGGATATTTGTTCGCAGCGATCGTGGCGCCAACCCCGCTTCCGCAGATGACGATTCCGCGTTCCGTTTCGCCTGACTGAACAGCTGCTGCGACGGGGGCTGCGAAGTCTGGAAAATCGTCTTCGGCATCGAATTCGTACGCGCCTTTGTCGACGACGTCGTGCCCGAGAGATTCGAGTAGTTTCGTCATGTCGGATTTAAGGTAGTAGCCACCGTGATCGGCGCCGATTGCTACCTTCATTTCATGCCAGCCTGTTCAAAGTTTCGATAGTCACTAACAAGATCATGCAATACATTCTCGGTGTATTCCAGTTCGAATGCCACCGAACCACCCAGAATATCCGTGCAAATTCGTAATAGTTGGTGTCCGGGATTACCAGTAGCGGTGCGCCCCGGCGACTTTTACTCGGACTGAATAGAGCGACGTGTCACCGCAGATGTATATGCGCTTGCCATCTCTGTCGCCAAACACAAGGTTCGCGATTGCCTGCTCGGGAATACGGATCTTGCCCAGCAGATTGCCGTCTGACGAATAGCACTGAACACCATCTTTCGCACTGGTCCATATGTTGCCCTGTTCGTCGATTCGGAAACCATCCGACGCTCCGGGTCGAACCTCAGCAAACTGGCGGCGGTTGGTGAGAGTCTTCCCGTCATTTGCTACATCGAAAACGGTGATGTCGCGAGGTTCGCCAGTATCGGCGAGGTAGAACAGCTTTTCATCCGGCGAGAACGCAAGACCGTTTGGCCGATCGCCAATGCTGTCTACCACTGTGAGTTCGTTCGAATCTGGATCAAAACGATAGGTGAAATTTCCGTCGAGCTCAGATTCCCTCTGGTTACCTTCACGATTGGAGAGGATGCCGTAAGGAGGATCGGTGAACCAGATGGTGCCATCGGACTTCACAACAACATCGTTTGGTGAGTTGAGGCGCTTGCCTTCCAGATTGTTGACGAGTGTGACGACTGTCCCATCGGCCTCAGTACGAGATATTCGATTGGCAGAGTGCTCGCATGAGACGAGTCGACCCTGCTGATCGCGGTAATGACCGTTGGTGTTGTTGCACGGCTCACGGAACACTGTTGTATCGCCTGATCCAGCGTCGAATTTTAGGATCCGATTGTTGGGGATATCCGACCAGAGAACGTAGTCACCCTCAGGGAAGTAGACGGGCCCTTCTGCCCATTCACAGCCTGTGAAGTGCTTCGGGATCTCGGCGTTGGTGTCGATCAATTCGAGGAACCGATCATCGACTACTTCAATTCCTTTAACGAGTTCTTCCGACGGTGTCTGTGAACGATGGTTTGCGAATGTTTTATTTTCTGCTGTCATTGATTGGCCCGGTGTGCATTGGGTATGTGTGTTGATTGCTAGGGGGGTTGAGCAGCCCCGGCGATATTCAGTTTGGTGCTCCATATTGAGCTGGTTGCGCCGATGAATATTGTCTGGTTATCTGGCATTCCGAACGATAGATTGGCTGCCACTTCCGGGGTGTGGATTTTACCGTGCAAATCGCCATCGGGGTTGAAGACTTGGACGCCGTTGGCGGCTGATATCCAGATATTGCCTTCAACGTCGGCTCGAAACCCTACTGGCACGCCGGATCGACATCAGCGAACCCCCCTCGGATTTTCGAGCCTGCCACCCGCAACATCGAACTGCATCAGTTTGTGCGCTCGAAACTCGCCGTGGGTACGTCCGGTATCTCCGACGTAAAGCATTGATTCGTCTGGCGAAAAAGCGATGCCGTTTGGTTTGTCGAAATCCTCGCCGGCCATTGAAATTTCGAGCATTTCACCGTCAAGACGGAACACGCGGTTTCGATCCTGCTCAAGTGAATCAGCATGTCCTACGGTTGGGTCGAGAAAGCCGTAATCGGGGTCGGTAAACCGTATCGGCCGTCCGATTTCACTACCACGTCATTTGGCGAAGTCAGCTTTCCACCCTTGTAGTACTTGGCAAGGGTCGTCATGCTCCCATCGAGTTCTTCACGGACGACCGAACGCCCCTGAGTGAGGCATGTAACAACCCGACCTTCGCGATCAATCGTGTTGCCGTTTGACCGTCCCGATGGCTTTCGGTATATACCAAAACCGTCCGATTCGCTCCAACTCACGATGCGACTGTTCGGTATGTCGCTAACTATTACTTTGTTTAGGCGAGGAATCCAAAAGTCTCCCTCGGTGAAAGCCAGTCCGTCGGCGATCTGAACAAGTTCTAGATTCGAGCCAAGAATTAGCTCGAATTCACTATCGAATATTCCAAAGTGATCGCTACCGACCATCGTCCTATTCACACCTGCGATCACTGTTTTGCCATTGCTCGATAACGGTGCGGAGCGTATCACTCAGCTATACAAATCACACTCAATAGACGCTGATGAACCGCTAATATCGATACTTGACATTGCGGATCGATACCAAGACGGGAATATGAATGGTTCTGGAAATGGAAGGCAAAACAGGTCCTGATCCGTTTCAGGCCGGAGTGGGAAGAGCAGTAATCACCCCCCCGGTCGGCTTCGATATTGACGGTCCTGAATTCGGTGCTCGGCAATCGACCGAAGTGCTGGATGATCTTCTTGCAAGAGTGATTGTTCTCGAATCAATAGGCACGCGCGTTGTTCTGATAAGCCTTGATGTTTGGGGTCTTTCATCGAGTCTGGTAACGACGATCAAAAACGCTGCGAGCAATGCTGCCGGAGTCGAATCAAGCTCTGTGTGGTTGACTACAACGGGTAACGCAACGAGCCCACCACTGTGGCGAGATGAGCCACAGTATGCCAGCTATTCCGCCTATCTCCCTGAACAGATCGCTGGAGCCGCACGCGTCGCCGTCCGCTCGCTCGAACCGGCATCGATGGGATCGATCGGAACGCTACTCCCCGATGTATCAACGTTTGTTGAAGGACCAGGGCGACCCGGCAATCCAGCACTCTTCGTGCTAGCAATCGACCGCGCCGACGGCACCGGGATCGCTCGTGTGGTCAATTTCGCATGTCCGGCGTCGGTAACGGGCTCTTCGACTCAATGGACCGCTGACTACCCCGGTTACGCGTCGTGGGCACTGGAGCAAAACGGTGGAGGTCTGACGCTGATCTCTCAGGCAGCTTCACACGATATTCGACCGTATGACTGGTGGGGTGAAAACTCTGAACCGTCGCATTCCGGTAGGGCACCGCAAGACGTTCACGCGTTGGGTTTGTTGCTCGCCACGCAGGCTGCAAACGGTGCTGCCGATACAATCCAGCGTCGTAATGTCGAGGTGGTGATCCGCTCCGATGACGAAGCGGGTATTCAAGTAATGCGAATCGGCGACGCTTATTTTGTTTCAACCGATAAACCGCAGCCAAACAAATTTGCTCGAAGGTTCCGGCGGGACCTGCCGCACTCAAATACGTTCGTTTCAGCGAACCTCTCAGGCGGCATGTTCGACGCAAAGGCGACGTTCGATGCAAGGGCGATAAAGCGCGGAATCGCGATATTGAAAGAGCTTGGCGCTAGTTAATTGACTCTAGTCGAGTGTGGGAACGTGTGCTAGCTTGCCGTATCGGTATCCGGCTACTTGAAGTTCATTAGAACGTAGGGGACAAAGACCTTGGCAAAGATTTCATTAATTGGTGCTGGCAGCGTCGTGTTCGCCCGGCGTTTGCTACAGGACATCGTCTGCGTTCCCGAACTAAATGACTCGACTGTTTCGCTAATGGACACTGATCCCGAACGACTAGCGTTGATGACCAAGTTCGCAAACAAACTTGTTTTCGATATAGGTACGAACATCGAGATCGAGAGCACCCAAAATCGTCGAGAATCCCTCGATGATTCCGATTACGTTCTGACCACGATTCGGGTTGGGGATAGCTATGAACGAGACATCGCCATTCCGCTCAAGTACGGCGTAGACCAGTCGGTTGGCGACACAGTGGGTCCTGGTGGCGTATTTAAGGCTCTTCGCACAGTTCCGGTCCTGATGGATATCTGCGAAGACATGGAAGATGTCGCACCAAACGCCACATTGCTGAACTACACCAACCCGATGGCGATAGCCTGCTGGGCAATTGCTGAAGCGACCGACGTTCCTACTATCGGTCTGTGCCACAGCGTTCAGCACACCACGGCCGATCTTGCAGACTACATTGGCGTTTCGAAGGATCGGGTGAAGGGTTGGGTAGCAGGCATCAATCACCTTGCATGGTTCTTGCGCTTTGAGGTGGATGGTGAAGACGCTTACCCGAGGCTATTCGAGGTGATGGAAAATCCGGAAATATTCTCTCGGGATACTGTTCGATTCGAGGTTATGAAGCAGTTCGGCTACTTTGTCACTGAATCGACCCGCCATATGTCGGAATACACGCCGTACTTCCGAACAAACGAAGACACAATCGACGATTTCAATCTGAACCAAATTCGGCAGGACCTGCAGCGTCGAACGGCGCGTGTCGATGATCACTACACACATTTGATGGAAGACGCCAACACAGAGCGAACTCTTCGAGCCGAACGGTCTGAGGAGTATGCCTGCAGAATCATCGAGGCGATGGAATCTGATCGTCCGACAGTTATTAATGGAAACGTGCCGAACGAGGGATTGATCGACAATCTGCTCGATCTGAGCAGCGTTGAAGTGCCGATTCTTATCGACAAACTTGGCTTTCATCCGATGGCAGTTGGTGAATTGCCCGGTCAACTCGCTGCGTTAAGTCGATCGAACCAGGCTGTTCAGCAGATGGCTACTCAGGCGATTCTTGATGGCGATCGTGAGGCTGCTTTTCATGCGATCGCTCTCGATCCGCTGACCTCAGCTGTTCTGTCTCTCGGCGAAATTCGCGAGATGTTCGACGAGATGTGGACCGCCCACGGTAGTGAACTGGCCGTTTACTCGTAATGGCAGACACGTCGGGGCTGATGAGAGCAGCAATCGCTGTCAAGCAGGGTGTTGTTCGTTGCGAAAACGTCGAAATCCCGAGTCCTTCTGACGGCGAAGTTCTGGTTCGCACTCGTGCCGCCTCGATCTGCGGTAGCGATCTCCATATGGTCAACACCGGCTGGGCGATGCACACTTTTCCGGCGATGGCGGGGCATCCTGGTCACGAAGCTGTCGGTGAAGTCGTTGAATCGCGTTCGGCAAAATTCAACGAGGGAGATATCGTCCTGACTACACCGCACATCTGGAATTCTCGGTGCTTTGCCGACTTTCAAGCAGTAGACCATGCGCATGTACTAAAGCTCGATCAAAGCGTTGAATTCGATACTGTAACGCTAGCTCAACAACTTGGTACGGTGGTGTATGCGGCAAAGCGGCTGCCGGCTTCACTGGACGGTCAGGCTTGCGTGGTTGTTGGGCAGGGAAGTGCTGGTCTTTTTTGGGATTTCATTTTGAAAGGACTAAATGCTGAGAAGATCATATCGATCGAGCCACTGAGTTGGCGACGGGAGTTGGGTCGGTCGTACGGTGTTGATGAGACGATCGACGTTACCGGTGATGCGGCCGTTGATGCGATCCGTGATCTTACGGGCGGTATTGGTGCTGATCTGGTGATCGAGGCGGTCGGTTCCACGCCGACACTTTCACAAGCATTTCACCTAGTTCGAGACGAAGGCCGAGTGGTGTTGTTCGGGCTGCCGGAATCGGAAGATCTAGTGCCGTTTGACTACTCACAAATGTTCAAAAGCAGGGCTGACGTGTTTACAGTGCTCGGATCGCAAGATGAACCGGGACTCACGAGTTACTCCGAGGCGGCACGACTTATTCGCAAGGGTGAGATTGATGTCGACCCGATCATTTCGCATCAAGTCAACATTTCCAAAATCGACCGAGCGTTCGCTATTGCTGGAGAACGAGTCGATGGCGTCGTGAAGGTTGGCATTACGTTCGAGTAGGGTTTTGTTCTGCCAACTCGGGGCTCGAACGGAAACAACAGAGCCGAGGGATCAAGTGAATGGTGTGCTGTCGTAGTCGCCATTGCGACGATGGCTGCGGCTCGCTACGTCTAGCTACGCCTAGCCCAGAGAACCTACACGTACAGTCCGAGTTGCCCGCCGCCGAGTACGAAGAGGCTTGCGTCGTTGCTGCCGGCGGGCTGCGAACTGTTTGCAGGCTCGAAACTCGATATTAGTCTGAAGCCATCAGCTGAATGCTTCTCTACGATCTCGAATGCTGCCTGCGATGTCTCGAGAAGCTGGCCGGTACTCCACATCTTCCGCTGAGTGGTGGGGTTAGATGGTGCTATCCGGGCAGCAAACGGAGTTTCTTCGATTTCATATTCGTTCACATCGAATTCGCCAGACGCAGGATGTTGCGATTTCCTGTCACCGGTCTGAATCTGTCGAGATGTTCCTGATACGAGATGAATGTGGCCATGTATCTGGCTTTGATGTGCCTGTAGGCCGAAATTCGAGATGGCTCGAAACCCCTCATCGCCGCAATGCTTGTCGCCAAACGCGACGATGAGTCGACCCGTATCGACCAACACGTCTGATTTCCAAAGCCCTTCCTGAGTCATATGCTCGACCGGAACGACTAGCAGCATGATGCGCGACCATTTAAGCCGATTGTGGAAGCAGGCAACTCGTGAATCGCCTGTAGGGCGAACTTCCCAACTGGCTTCGGTGTCGCCCACAACAATCGAGCAGAAAACACAACCATCGTTGGCGAACTCGGGCAGGTCGAAACTCACTTGCGTGAGGATTTCCGCGTTGAGGGACGCGGACGCGGTACCGCTCCTCTGTGCCTGAAGTCAGGTGCTGACAGATAACGCTCGGCAACGACATTGGCATCACTCAGTCTTGAGATTATCGCCTCTGAATAGCGAGATTCGCCCCGGTTGTCCGATCCGCTGATCGTTTCCAGCGCACTTCGGCTGGTGAAGACGGTCGGCATCATCGAATCATGCCGGTGAACGATCAACTGATACAGCTTTTCTTCCGCCCACGCGGTCGAGGCTTCTGCTCCGAAATCGTCGAGTACCAGAATCTCGGCGTTTCGCACTTGACTGAACGTGTGGTCGAACGATTTGCCGCCTGCTGGACCATACGATCGACGCAGATCATCGAGAAGATCTGGTACGAATCGGAAGAGAACCTCACGACCCAGAGCGATGTTCTCCCCAACAATCGCCGCGGCGAGATGGGTTTTACCAACTCCCGTTGGTCCTGCCAGATATAGCCAACCCGAAGGATGCTCGGCAAAAACCTTTGCAGCTGCGTATGCCTCAGTAAGTGACCGTTTTTGAGCCGCGGTGGCCCCGGCTGCGCCTTTGGCGGTGAAGCTGTCGAAGGTCATAGCGTCCGAGAGTCTCGATCCTAGGCCTGAGTCGCGAATATCGGGTTGACCGCTGCCTGCTTTGATTTGCATGACAGTAGAAAAATACGGATCGCCAAGACGAGTCCGCAGTCGATCACCAAGCTCATCGAATCGCAATCCCGTTGTCACGAGTGTTGGAAGACGTCGGTTGTAGCGATGAGTGAGAATCTGATCGAGTTTTTCGTCAGCCCATGCGGTCGACGATTGTATTCCGAGGTCATCGAGGATCAGGATCGGTGCTTCGATCGCTTGAAGGAATATCTCATCGAACTGCGCACCGATCGCCGGGTCGAAAGCTGAACGAAGGTGATCCAGTAGATCGGGAACAGAAAGAAACCGGACAGGCTGGTCCGCTTCGACCAGAGCATTGCCCACAGCTGCTGCGAGATGCGTTTTACCCGTTCCAGACGGACCGCAGAGCACAAGCCAACCCTGCCTATCGGTTACGAATCGCTGGGCCGCGTGATAGGCGTCTCTGAAGCTGGAGGGCTCGGAAAACGTGTCGCGAGTGCCAAGCTCGACAGTATCGAAGGTCAAGCGCTCGAGGGGACCGAGATCAGAATATTGTCTGATGCGATCGGACGACTTGACGCCCCACACTCGCTCCTGGCACTGGCAAGGAACCACCGTCCGAGCTAATGCCGGCGCATTTTCATCTGGAGCCACCACGAACCAGCGCTTGTCGTCGCAGATATCGCAGTGAATCTCAGCGCTAGTTTGCTCCTCGAGCTCGCTGTCGCTTGAGGTACTCCTCATAGAACTGGTCTGACCGATCCTCTTTAAAATTTCGTTCAGCGGTTCCATCCCGTCCATCATCAAGCTCCTCGGGTCTACCTTCAGTCGACCATCGACGAAGGATTGCGGCTATGTAGTTCCAGCTACGTGCGTTTGCCTCGGCTGCCTTGCGAATCGCCAGCTGAACCTCGTCTTCCGGGTGCTGTTCGAGCGCTGCGTGAATATTTTCGGCAACGAGCGACGTGACTGGGGCGATGTTCTGTTCGTAGAACGTTACTGCATCTTGCCTTGGCTTTGCCGATTCGTTGTCAGCCCAGGTTTCGTTGTTTCTATTCGTAAGCGCCAGCATGTCGATTCCCTGACGAACGAGAGCCCGTCGGACTGGCTCGGTATTCAAGCAAATTCGGCGTTGACCTGTCCCGCCATCGACGACCAGCAGAATCCCTCGTTCGGTAGCCGAGTGAATTGCCTGCTCCACGATTTCTTCAAGCTGCCCACCGTGAGCGTCGAGCATAGCAGCAACCGTGCGATCGGAGTAAAGCTCTTCGAAGTCGATCGAGGCTGGTACTTTTCTTTGCCTGTGCAGACCGTGGATCGTTCGAAGCACCACTTTGAGTTCGTCAAGAGAGTCGATCTCTTCCAAAAGCGAGGCCAGAAGTGGATTTGGAACTGGTGTGAACTGAACCCCGCGTGGGAATCCGTCCTTCACCGTGCTGCTCCAGA